>JAZLJP010000134.1:0-52469 GCA_045617985.1 Kiritimatiellia bacterium | reverse complement strand
GGGTCGCGCGTGCACTGCTCGGGCTTGAACTTATAGGCGCCGTGCGAGGTGCCGATGGAAATCGCGAGGGAGTCGCAACCCGTCTTCGTCGCGAACTCGACCACTTCCTCGGGCTTCGTGTAGTGGCTCTCTTCGGCGGAGGCTTCGTCTTCCACGCCCGCCAAAACGCCGAGCTCGCCTTCGACCCTGACATCGAACTTGTGCGCGTAGGCAACGACCTTCTTCGTGAGCTTGATGATATCCTGGGACGAGAGGGACGAACCGTCGATCATGACGCTCGAGAAGCCCATGTCGATGCAGCTCTTGCACGTTTCGAAGCTGTCGCCGTGGTCGAGGTGGAGCACGATCTGCGGCTTCTTGCAGCCGAGTTCCTTCGCATATTCCACCGCGCCCTGCGCCATGTAGCGGAGAATCGTGGGGTTCGCATACTTGCGCGCGCCCTTGGAAACCTGCATGATCACAGGCGAATTCGTTTCAACGGCCGCCTGAACGATCGCCTGCATCTGCTCCATCGTGTTGAAGTTGAACGCAGGAATCGCATAACCACCCTTGACGGCCTTCGCAAACATCTTCTTCGTGTTGACGAGACCGAGTTCCTTGTAACTGACTTTCTTCATGATTCTCCTTTTTTGACGGAAAGTGAGCCGTTATTATACTCTTTTATAAAAGACATTGCAAATGGAAATTTCACCGCGTTTCACAGAAATGACCCACAACGAAAGCTCGCGTCGGGCACCTGGATTTGGTATACTCTTCTCCGTCATGAAAATCTTGCAGATTCTTCCGTCTCTCCAGATGGGCGGCGTCGAACGCGGCACCATCGAGATGGCCCGCGCCCTCCAGGCGGCGGGCATTCCCAATGCCGTTGCCTCGCAGGGGGGGCCGCTCGTCGAGTTGCTCAACGGTCTCGGCGTGCCGCACCACACCCTGCCGTTGATGACGAAGAATCCCTTTCTTGCCCACGCCAACGCCGAGAAACTCGCAAAGCTCGTTCGTGCGGAAGGCTTCACCCTCCTTCACGTGCGTTCGCGCGCGCCGGCGTGGACGACGTCCTGGGCCTCGAAAAAATGCGGTGTGCCGTGGATCGCCACCTTCCACGGCGTCTACGGCACCGCGCCGCGCTGCTTCAAGATCCCCTACAATCGCATCATGCTCAAAGGGCTGCGCACGATCTGCGTTTCCCGTTTCGTGATGCAGCACGTGCTCGATACCTACGGCGTCGCCCCCGAAAAGCTCGTCTGCATTCCCCGCGGCGCCGATACGGATGTCTTTCGCCCCGAGGCCGTCTCCCCCGAAGAGGCAATGGAGAAGAAGACGGCGCACTACCGTTTTTCACCCGACATCCCCGTGATCACCCTGCCCGGGCGCCTCACGCGCTGGAAAGGACAGGAGGTTTTCCTCGACGCCCTTATGCGTATGCGCCACAAACGCCTCGGCATTCTGTTCGTCGGTTCCGATCAGGGGCGCACCGACTATTCGGACCATTTGCGCGAGCTCGCCTCGAAACTGCCCGATGAAACGGAAGTCGTCTTCCGCGACCACTCGTCTGAAATCCAGAAGGTCTACGCCTTGAGCGACATCGTGGTGAACGCCTCCTCCTCGCAGCCCGAAGCCTTCGGCCGCACGATTCCCGAAGCCCAGGCGATGGGCCGGCTCGTTGTGGGAACGGCCCACGGCGGCGCCTGCGAAACGATCGAAAACGGCCGCACGGGCTGGCTTGTGCCGCCGGGCGACGCCGCCGCGCTCGCAACGAAACTGGACGAGATCCTCGACATGCCCGAGGCGCGGAAGAGCGCCGTGCGCGCGGCGGCCGTCGAATCGGTGCGCGCGAACTTCTCGGTGGCGAAGATGTGCGCCGCGACGATCGCGCTCTACCGTTCCCTGCACGAGGGGCGGTAGAGCGCGCCAGGCTTTACTCCTTCTCGCCCGTGAGCGCCGGATCGTCGAGATCGAGGCGATACAAGACCTGCGTGTAGTCCCACCGCGGCGTTTTTACGGGCCTATCCGCAAAGCTCGTCGTATAGGTGCCTTCGAAAAGGAGGATGGAGGATTCGGGGTCTGTCCCCTCCGTGTGGATCACGGGATTGTAGAACGTGTAGTTGTCGTGGGTGACCACCTTCACGGCACCCTTCCACGGGCCGTACGGCGACGCGCCTTCCACGTACCACACTTCGCCGAAGGCCGAGGGTCTCCCGAATTTCTGCTGCATGATCGCCACATACTTCTTCCGATAGGCGTTCCACACCATGTGGCCGGCGGCGGGAACGAGCTTCGAGCCGTCGCGCGCAAGGATTTCCTTCGGCCTCTCCACTTGCTTCCACGTGGAGGAATCGAGATAGGCCTCGTAGCTGTCGGGGATGCGGAGGAACGGGAAGGGATTTCCGAAAAGGAGCCACTTGCGCCCCTGCGCGTCCACATGGCGGCACACGGTGGCATCCGGAATGCGCGCGGCCTTCGGCTGCTCGGGCGAACGCGTCCACACGGTCTTGACGACTTTGAACTCTCTCGCCGCATCGTCCCATTCGCAGAGCCCGTTCTTTTCGGCCGTGCAGAATTCCTTGATCTGGCTCCACGCGCCACAGAGGTGTTCGCCCCCTTGCGCGTCCTTCAGCGTGACAAGCCCGAAGATCCAGATCGGGCCCTCCCCCTGCCGTTTGATGACGCCGCGGAGGCGGCCCTTCTCATTCGTGACATGCCGATAGGGCGGATCGATCGGCGGCAGAGGACGGGCGAACGCCGGCACGGGCGTGGTGGCCGCCGTCGTGTTGAAGATGCCGAGCGGATAGTTCTGCATGTTCGTGTCGCCCCACAGCCAGAAGAGGCGGCCCTTGTAGATCGCCGTCTGCACGCTGTCGCGCCCGAACTCGCCGCTCTCGCGCGCCAAGAGCCAGTCGCCGCACTTCTGACTCTCCGCGAAGAGCCCCGCGCCGCCGATGCGGCCGAGGCGTTTCGCGATCTGATAGCGCTCGACTTTGATGACGTGTTCCTTGCCGGGCTCGGGCACGAAGCGAACGCCCGCATTGCCAAAACCGTCCTTCTTCCGCCCGTAGCCGTGGCTCTTCACGCCGAACCACGTTTCGCGCCCCATGAGCTCGGGCGAATCGACCGCCGCCACGCCCGCATTATCGGTCACATACACCTGGCCATGCGTGGTCGCAAGGAAAACGAGCGGCACAGGCCACCCGTTTTCCTTGTCGATCACTTTGACCTTACACGGCACGAGCGCAAACGCCGTCTCCGCCCCCGCCACCACAAGAGGCAACAGAACCAGCCTTTTCATACCGTGCCCCTTCGGAACAGTCCCTTGAACGGAGTTCCTATCGACAGGAGCAAGACGAGCAGGAAGAGAACGACAAGAGGGGCATCGCCCGTTTTCACGTAAAGGGTTCGAGGCGGTTTGACCGCGAGATTGACCGTTTCGAGCATGGTTCCGGCGGCATCGACGAGCACCCGCCCCTCGCCATCCTCGAGCCAACGGGCCTGTCCCGAAGACGTGATGACGCCTGTCACGCCCGAATTCCCCACGCGAATGACGGGTAGCCCCGTTTCAATCGCGCGCAGCACGGCCTGCCGCGCATGCTGTTCGGCCTCCACCGAATGCGAGAACCAGCTGTCGTTCGTGATGAGAACGAGCGCTTCGGCCCCCTTCTTCGCCGCCGCGCGCGAGAGTATCGGATCGGTATCCTCATAGCAGATGAGCGGCGCGAGTTTCACCCCGTTCAGATCGAACACCGTGCTCTCGCCCGGCCAGAGGGAAAGCCCGATCGGGGAGAGCTTCTGCAAGGGCGTGATCCACTTGTCGAGCGGGATATACTCCCCGAACGGCACAAGATGCTGCTTGCCGTAGACCTGAACCGACACCTGCCGGTTCGTGGGCGACACCTGGTAGAGCGCCGCCGCATTCCACACGCGCCGCTCGCCGTTCGTGAGCGCGTTCACCCAGTCGCCGCCCATCAGGAGCGCCGCCCCGCCCGTGAACGATGCGTAATGCCGCGCCACGGTTTCGGCCTGCTCGCCCTGCAGCGACGATGTGCCGAACTCGGCCATCGCGCTTTCCCCCCACACGACGAGATCCGGCTTCGCCGCCGTCGCCGCCGTGAGCAGCCGATCAAAGACGTCAAAAGGGTTTTCCGCCTGATTCCGCCGCGAGAAGATGCACGGTGCATTGCGCTGGACGAGCGCCACTTTGAGCGACACCGCTTTCATCGGCCGCCACGTTGCGCGCGCCGCCCAGAACGAAAGCAGAATGAGGGCAAGCGGCAACCCCGTTTCAAGCGACTGTACGAGCCGCGCCTTTTTCGGCGGCAGGTCAAGCGGATCCGCTTCACGCCGCACCTGACGCACCACCCGCGAGGCCAGAGTCGCAAAAACGCCATTGAGGAGCACGACGAGCGCGCTGACGAAATAGACGCCCCCCAGGCGCGCCGGCAACGCAAACGCGGGAATCGTCCCCACGGCCGTCCCGAGGAAGTTCCACGCAAACCCCGTACAGAACCAGCTACGAATCCACTCCGTACCCGCCCACGCGACCGGCTCCACGACAAGGAGCGCAAGGAACTTCCCGCCCGGCGTGCGAACCCGCTGCCAGACGCGCGCCACCATCCAGCCGAAGAGCGCAAAGTAGCTCGCACAGAGCGCGGCAAGCCCGAACCACCCCAAGAGGACGAGCGGGAGCGGGCCGTTGTTCTTCACAATCGCCGGCATCCACGAGAGCGTACCGCCCCAGAAGAGGAGCCCGCAGAGGAACCACAGCTTCGCGCTCCGCTTCGGCTGGGCAAACCGCGAGACGATGAGCATCGGCACAAGCGCGAAGGCGATCGAACACGCCTCGTCCATCGGCGGAAAGGCAGCCCACATCAAAAGCGCCGTCAAAGCCGGCGGCACGAGAAAGAGGTATTTTTTCATCGCAGCTCCATCCAGACACGAAGGAATTCGCTCATGCTCCAGGCCTGCGCCCGGCAGCCCTTCTGCGCATGCGGCGCGTCGCCATCCGCGATCTCGGGCAGATGGCACACCGCGCCGCCGTTGAGGAAGTCGACGGCGGAGGCGAGGAGCGTGCGCGCCTCGGCCTTCGAAGCGAGCCCCGTTTTCACAAGCGCCTCCGCATAGAGCGGGAACGGCCACGTCCACACCGTGCCATTATGATAGGCCGGCTTGCGCGCCGTATCCTCGTCGCCCGCATACACGCCGCGATAGCGCGCATCGCCCGCTGCGAGCGACCGTATCCCGCCCGGCACGACGAGCGCGCGCGTGGCGCGCACGATCGACTGCGCAAGCGCCGCGTGTTCCTTCCCCAGAACATCGAGCGACACCACGAACAGCTGGTTCGGCCGCACGCCGCAATCCGGCACCGCTTCGGCCGCCGGCTCGCCCCCCGGCGCATCGAGGCAATCGTAAAGGCCGCCCACTTCGTCCCGCCGCGCGAAGAGCCGCACGAGCGACGCCCGCGCCTTCTCCGCGAGCGCCCTTTCCTTCGCGCCCCCGAGATACCGCAAAGCCGCAATCCACAACGCCTGGATTTCCACGGCATACCCCGCGCGCGGCGTACAGGCCGGATAGTTCGTATCCATCCAGGTGAAATGCGACGGCGCCCACACGAGGCCCGAGGCCTCGTCCACATGAATGCCGTTCGGCGTACCTGCAAGATAATGCGCAACGATGGATTCGGCCACGGCGCGGAACGGCCGCGCGTCCTTCCCGAGGAGCGAAAGCGTGCGGATGAACCAGAGCGGCGCATCGACCGTATCGCGGTTCCCCGCCTCTTCGCCGTGGATGATGTTCGGGAGCGTTCCCTCCGATTCAAACCGTGCAAACGCCTCCACGATCTCCAGCGCCTCGCGCCGGAACCCGGCCGGAATCGCGCCCTGCAGGAAGATGAACGTGTCGCGCCCCCAATCGAGGAACCACGGGTAGCCCGCGATCACCGTTTTCACATCGTCGCGCTTGACGATGTAGAGCTTGAGCGCCGCCTTGAGCGCCGCCTCAAGGGGCAGCGTGCGCTCGACTTTGCGAACCGGCTCGAGGCGCCTCTCCGGCGCGTAGGCTACAAGCGCCGGCACGTAGGCGGCCGTGACCACGGCCCGCGCGCCCGGCTTCAATTCGCAGGAAATCCAGCCGGGCGAATACAGGTCGCCGCTTCCCTCCTGGCCGCGCGCCGCCTCTTCGGCGTGCGAGACGCAGTAGGTCCATTCCCCTTCCGGATGAAACGTGCCGCCCGAAATGTCAACGGCGAGACGATCGTCGCCGTAGGGTGCAAAATCGAATCCGTGCGCGCCCCGCACGTGCGTGGCGCGCGCAAACGCCTGCTCCACCGCGCCCTGCGCCTTCGTGGTTGCATGGAAACTGCGCCATTCCACATCCGGGCGCAACACGAGCGTGACCGGCGAGGCCTCTTCGCCGGCGCCGACATCCAGGCGCGTCAGAACGAGTTTCACTGCGGGGCAGGTCGTCGAGGCGAAGAGAAGACGGAACGCGAAACGCGCCACACGGCCGAGCCCGCACGGCACGGTAAAGGCCCATGTCGCCTCGCGCCCGGCAGGATCCGCCGTAAACGAATCGATGCAATCGGCATTCACCGCGCGCGACATCCCTTCGAACTGCAGCCACACGCGGCAGCGCGTCCAAAGCGAGAGACGGTCCGCCGGCACACGCGGATTGGGATTGGCCGCGAAGAGGGCGTCGTATTGGCTCTGCACTTCGCCCCAGGCGAGCTTCACGCGGCTCGCCGAGCCCGCACCGTCGGAGAGGATTGTCTCAAGGAGGCCGCCCGGCCCCGGAGAGGCGAGATTGCGACGGATTTCCGCGCCCGTGTAAACAAGCTTCACCCGCGCCGCATCGGCAGGCGGCGGCACCCGTACGCCCTGCTCGCACCGGCGCGTACCTTCGGGCGCGTAAACGACCGTATCAAGCGAACAGACCGCACACGCCGTGCCATCGCCCACATAGGGCGGCACCGCAAGATACACCGTGCCGCCGCGCGAGCGCGCAACCGCCCGCGTCGCCGCGCCCGCACGCAGACGCGCCCGGAAGGGATGCGGCGAGGAGAGCGCAAGCGTGCCCTTGACGGGTTCGGCGGCGGCAAGCAGCAGCCCCGCCAAGGGGGGGGCGTCCCATTGGGAAAGCGCATCCTTTTTGAGAGGGGAATGGGGCGGCGCTTTGACTTTTCGAGTTCCAACTGAAAGAACGCGCACCTCGCCCGGATTGAGCCAGAGGCCTTCTTCGATGTGGACTTCGCGCCCGAGGAGAAGATCCGCGCACGTCGTGCGGGTCGGGAACGCGCCATCATCCCAATGCGCCGAAACACCCTGAGCGCAGTCGAGATTCGCGAGGATGAGCGTCGTACCGCGTACGACCGCAAGGAAATTCCCGTCGCCGCGCTGAACGAGCGCAATCGGTTCGTTCCCGGCGAAGTCGGGATGCCGGGAAATGAGCGCGTTGAGCTGGGCGATGAAATCGACCATGTTCGGCGTCGCGCCCCAATTGAGATCGTTCTTGCCGTGAACGTCGATCTTCTCCGTTGCGAACCATTCAACGCCGTTGGCGATGCCCCACGCGCCTTGATGCGAAAGAAGCGCGGCGAGCGCCACGCGCAGACGCGCCCAGGTTTCGCCCCGCTTCGCGAGGCGGTCGTTATCGTGCGTTTCGGCGAAGTGGACGAGCGCGCCGTATTTCCGCGCGCGGTCGATCGCGCCCGCGAGACACCACTCGAACGCGCCGCGATCGTAGGTTTGGAAGATTTCGGAATAGGCCCAGTCGAGATCCGCCTCCGCGAGAAGGCGGTCGGTCACTTCGATTTTCCCGCCAAGGCCTTCGAGCATGAACACCGTATCGGGATACTCCTCGCGCACGCGCGCAACGATGTAGGCCCACGTCTCGGCGGGGATCATGTAGCCGGCGTCGCAGCGGAAGCCGTCCACGCCATGACGCACCCAGAAAAGAAACACGTCGGCCATGTAGGCGCGCAGTTCGGGATGGGAATAGTCGAGCTCTACGAGATCGGCCCACGTCACGCCCCAGGCGCCAGGAGAGATGAACGTGCCGTCGATCGCGCGGCGGAACCAGTCGGGATGATGCGTTTGCAAGGTCGAGGCCCACCCCGTGTGGTTCGCGGGAAGATCGACGAAGAGGCGCCCGCTGCGGGCATGCACGGCATCGACGAGCTCGCAGAACTGGTCGAGGGGCGTCGCCTTCTGATCGAATTCGGCGAGCGCGGGATCGACGGAGAAGAAGTCCGTCGCCGCGAACGGGCACCCGTATTCGCCCATCACGCCGTACACGGTGGGCACCGGAAAAACGGGCAGCGTCTGGATGATGGAAAAGCCCATCTTGCCCATGATGAAATCGAGCCGCCGCGCCACCTCGCGGAACGAACCGAACTGACGCGGGAACACGGTGTAGATCGCATTTCCGCCGCGCGTTTCGGCGCTTGCCACCTTCACGCGGAAGTTGCCGCCCGCGGGCCACTCCGGCTGGGCGGCGTGCGCCGGGAAGAAACAGCACTTGCCGGCGAAGACGCCCACTTCGTCGAGCGCAACCGTGCAGGAGTAGACGCCCGGGGCCGTCTCCGTCATCGGCCGATCGCTCCAGTCGCACGCGAGCGGCGTGAGGCCCTCGTCGTTCTGCGCCACGATTTCGCGCCGCGCAATCGCGGCCGCGCCGAAGTTGCTGCGCAAAACGGCACAGCCCGCACGCGGCGCCGGGAGCGTGAGCGTCACCTCGAGAACATCACCGACCCAACGAAGGAGAAAGGCGTCGCTCGCCGGAACCTGCTTCAAAGCCGCCTTCCCCTTCCTTTAGCCCCGCGCCCGATTCCGTTCGGCGAGTTCGGCCTTGTAGGCCGCGAGATCCACCGCCTTGCGCGCAACGCCGGATTTCACGGCGGCCTCGGCCACGGCATAGCTTACGACTTCGAAAAGACGGCGGTCGAAGGGCTTGGGGATGATATAGCCCGGCCCGAACGTGAGCTGTTCATCGGGATAGAGCGCCTGCACGTCCGCCGGCACGGGTTCGCGCGCGAGCGCGGCGATGGCGCGCGAGGCGGCCACCTTCATTTCCGTATTGATGCGCGAAGCGCGCACGTCGAGCGCGCCGCGGAAGAGATACGGGAAGCCGAGGACGTTGTTGATCTGGTTCGGATAGTCGCTGCGGCCCGTCACCATGATGTAGGGGCGATTCCCCATCGCCTCCTTCACGAGCTCGGGCCTGATTTCGGGATCGGGATTCGCCATCGCGAAAATCGCCGGGAAGTCGTCCATCAGCTTCACCTCGTCGGGCGGAAGCACGTTCGCCGCGGAAACGCCGATGAAGACATCCGCCCCCGTGAGCGCCTCGCGGCGCGTGAGGCCGGGGCGGTCCACCGCATGCACGCGGTTGAAGGGGTTGAGGTCCGTGCGGTCCGTCGAAAGAACGCCGTTCACGTCGAACATCGTCAGATCCTTCACGCCCGCCGCGCAACACATGTCCGCCACGCGCGTACCGGCCGCGCCGGCGCCGTTCACCACGACCTTGAGCTCGTCAACGCGCTTGCCCTTGATATGGGCGTAGTTCACGAGGCCCGCCGTCACGATGACGGCCGTGCCCCACTGGTCGTCGTGCATCACGGGGATATCGAGCAGTTCCGTGAGACGGTTCTCGATTTCGAAACAGGCGGGGGCGGCGATATCTTCGAGATTGATGCCGCCGTACATCGGGGCGATCGCGAGACAGGCGTTGATCACGCGTTCGGGATCGGTCTTCCCCGTCTCCTCGCCGCCCATGCGGCACGCGCCCACCGGCACCGGCCAGCCGTCCACATCGCCAAACGCCTTGAAGAGAACGGCCTTGCCTTCCATCACGGGAATGGACGCACGCGCACCGAGATCGCCGAGGCCGAGAATCGCCGTACCATCCGAAACGACCGCCACGAGATTCGACTTCGCGGTATAATCATACACGCGCTCCGGCTCGGCCGCCACGGCCTTCACCGCCTGCGCAACGCCCGGCGTATAGGCGAGGCACAAATCGGCCTTCGTCTTGAGCGCGCGCGGCAGGCGCAGCGCCACCTTGCCGCCTTCATGATACTTGAGCACCTCTTCACGGGAAATACTTGCCATTCTCTTTTCTTTCTCTCTTGACCGTCAAATTCAAAGTCGGCGCCTCCTCCTCGAGCGCCTCCTCCTCGCACCGCCAAAGCGAGACTTTCACGCCGGCTTCGGCAAAGATTTTCCGCGCGAGCGCCAAACGCTCGGGCGAAAGCACGCAGGCGATCACCACCGTATCGGCCCGAAGACGCGCCAGAATCTCCTTCGCCTGGTGCAGGGTGCCTTCCACGCGCCGCCCGCCCACATAGAGGCCGCGCAAAAGGATATCGTCATCCAAAAGCCCCACGACAATTCGTTCATTGCGGGAGGACGAGCGCACGAGCTCGCGACGGAACATGGCGTAGCGGAGGCCTGCCCCGTATACCACCACGCGACTCGTTGCGGGATTATCCGCCAGCCGATCATGGTCGAGCCGATAGAAGAGGTCACGCATAATCGGGCGAATCAGGCGCAAGCCGCACAACGCCAACACCGACTGGGCGAAAAACAGCACCGAAAAAGCCATCAGATGGCCATGGGGGTAATGGAACAACACGATGGCCGCCGAACCGACCATCGTACCGACAAAACAGGCAAGGCCGAGGCGGACATAATTTGAAACCTGCGCGCGCGACCAGATCATCTTATAACAACGGAAGAAGGCGATGCAGAAGAAGACCGTCGCCACCCGGATCGGCAGCGCCGTGTGAAGCGCATACATGTTGATCCGAAGGCCAAGAGAAAGATGCGTGACAACGAATACGGCAACCAGCAACGCGAGATCCATAACCACGAGGAACGGGACGAGCAAAAGCCGTCGCCGGCGCCGACTGCCATTATCCCGTTCGTGTGCAACAACGTTGAGAAGCCGCCCGGCATCCCACAGTTCGATCCGCTGCATGTCCCGCATGATCACCGCCACTGCGACAACGAAGGCAAGGATGAAAAGCCCGGCCGCCCGGTCACGCAAAACGAGCCCCCCAAACCCGATCGCCACGAAGAACGCCGCAAAACCATAAAGCGAACTCGCCGCCTTGCGTTGCGAAGCATACTTCCTGAGAATCCGATGGTGCAGATGGTCGGTATCGGCCTGCATGACGTGCGTGTTGCCTTCCTCCCGCCCATTTTCCTGGCGCTTCAAAACGGCCCGCAACGTTCGCCGCAGAATCGCGAGCGACGTATCGAAGATCGGTACCCCCATCGCGAGAAGCGGCACCCCGAGCGAAACGAAGAACGAATCACCCGCCCTTGTCATGAGCGGAAGCGTGGAGAGGAAGAAACCGAGGAACATCGAGCCCGTGTCGCCCAGGAATACGCTCGCGGGATGGAAGTTGTAGCGGAGGAACGCGAGGCAGGCGCCCGCGAAGACGAAATAGGGCAGCGTGGCCTGCGGATAGCCGATGAAGAAGAGCGCGCCGCCCATGCCGATGGCGGCAATGAGCGCAAGGCCCGTCGCAAGGCCATCTAGCCCGTCGATGAGGTTGAACGCATTGACCGCCCCCACAACCCAGAACACGGTCAGCATCGCATCGATCGGCGCCGGCAATCCCGAAAGGAACGGAACGGCATGGAACCCCACGCCACACCAGAAATGGGCCCCGAGCGCCACGCCAACCTGCCCGGCAAGCTTCACGAGCGGGGGGAGGCCGAACTTGTCGTCCAAAAGCCCCACCACCACGAGAAGGGCCGAAAGAATCAGCATCCGGCAGACGACCGCATCCGACAGCTGCGAGGAGAGATGCGTGTTGAGGCAGAAAAGCGTCCCCAACATGACAAGCGCCACCGAAAGGAAAACCGCAAGGCCGCCCGCACGCGGAATCGGCGTTTTGTTGATCCGGCGCGCCGAGGGCTTATCGACCATTCCACAGCGCCGCGCGAGCTCCCGGCAGAGCGGCGTGAGCACATACCCGAGCGCAAAGGCGGCGAGGAACGCGCCCCACCACGGCATCGTTCGCAAGAGGAAATCGAGAGCACCCTCCCAAAACGACCTCATGGCAAGCTCTCCATCAAGCTCGAAAGGAACTCTTCCAAGGCCTGTCGATCCGAAGGATAATCAAGCACGAATCCCCGCCCGGTACGCCCGTTTTGCGCCATCACCGTCACCATCACCCAACGATCGACCCGGTTGAGCACCGAACGATCCCAGGTATCCACCAGAATACGCCTGACATGCGAAGACGTGCGTACGCCCGCCTGATTGAAAAAGGTGTAGGCCAAGGTCGCCGGCTGCATGTTCGGGCGCTGCAGGCGCACGGAATGGAACGGCCGCCCCGTCGCCCCCACCGTAAAGTCACGCGGGTCTCCCATAAGGAAGCCCTGCGCCGGCAAACAGAGTTCCGGCCGATGGATCGAGCGTTTCGACTTGCCGCCGATCACCACGCTCACAAGATATTCATCCCCGCGCGGCGAAATGAAGAGCCGTTTACGCACCAACGTATCATCCGGCAGAATCGTCCGCTCGCCAAGCGAAGCCTCCGCGAGCCCCCCCCCGCAAGCGGGGCAGACGTTCTTCTTCCCCGCCGGCAGGTTCGAGAGCAATGACATTCGCCCGCACTGCTCGTTCTGGCAGATTCCCACATCCTCCACGCGGAAGGTTCCCAACTTCGTCGGCAACACGACTGCCGGCGCCTCTGCCACGGTGGAATTCGGCGTCATCATCTGGAAAATGAAAATCGGGCAAAGCAGTACCGCCGTCACAACAGGCAGCAACACCCGTTTCGACCAAGGGCCTTCATACTCCATCGTTTCAATCGAGACCGGCGCCTCGCCGGTCTGCTGCGACGCCTTGTGCCCGGAATACTTCTCGGCAATGCGCGTAATCAATTCGCCGATTGCCACCATGAGCGAAATCGCCACGATAAACACCACATACCCCGAATAATCATGGTAGAAGCCAAGCGCAAACTTCGGATTGGCCCACGCCGCCACCAGGCAGATCGTGAGAACGCGCGTGACATTGCCGAGAATCGCCAGCGGAATCGAACAGGCGAACAACGCAAGGCGCCGCCACCAGGTGGGTTGATTGTACCAGGCGTAAGCCGCCGTCAGCGCCATCAAGGCGAAGAGCGAGCGAAGCCCCGAACAGGGTTCCGCCACATCGATCGAAAACGGATGCGCCCCCTCGGCGACAATGGACGTACCTTGCTGCACCACGTTGAAACCGAACCCCTTGAGCACGCAAAGCGCCGTGCTGCTCGCCAGCAATCGCAAATGGATTGTCACCACATCAAGGAACGACGCCAACGGAATCGTGAAGGCAAGGTAAAGCGCCGGGAAGAGGCAGCACTTCGCAAAACGCCAACCGAAGAACGCCCAGGGGATCGTCACGCAAAGGCCAATGAACCCCATCTGCTCGAATCGCATCTGGAGGCCACGCGTTCCAACAAGCGCGAGGAGCGCAAAGGGAATCGAGGCCACCACCCCGCCCCAAGACGGCGCGCACACGTTCGCCCGCAAGGTCTTCCGCTCCGACCAAAGAACGTAGAGCGAAAAAATCGGCACGAGCCAGCCGAAGGACATATCCTCGAGCGGATCCGAAAAGAGACCGCGCAAACGCACAAAAAGAGCGGAAAAACCACAGATCGCGCACCCGACAATCGCCAAGAGCGCCATTCCACGAGGAGACTGTAACAATTTTTTCATAAGGCACCGAATATTATATCAAAAAATCGCCCGACAATAAATCCCCGAAGGGCAATTAAACGCCTCGCCCCCCGACGCCCCCTCCAAGAGCATCTCGCCGCTTTCTACCGCCTTCGCCTGCGGGAAGGCCTGGCCGATGATGTTCTCGGCCACCTGGCACGAGAGCCCCGGCGTGTGCGAGGAAAAGAGCACGAAAAGCGGATGGTCGGAAAGGACGTCCCGCACAAGCGAAATCGTCTCGGCAAGGTCGCGCTCGATCTTGTACATCTCGCCGTTCGCGCCGCGCCCGAACGTGGGCGGATCGAAGATCACCGCCTCGTAGCGGTGTTCCCGCCGCACCTCGCGCCGCAGGAACTTGTGCGCGTCGTCGGTGATCCAGCGGATCGGATGGCCGGCGAGGCCATTGAGCGCCGCATTGTCGCGCGCCCACTGCACCATGCCCTTCGAAGCGTCGAGGTGGCAGACGTCCGCCCCGCCCCGCGCCGCCGCAAGCGTGGAACCGCCCGAGTAGGCGAAGAGGTTCAACACGCGCGGACGCGCCGCGCCGCCCGCCGCCGCACGCGCCACCGTTTCGCGAATCCAGTTCCACTGGGCACGCTGCTCGGGGAAGATGCCGAGGTGGCCGAAATCCGTGCCGGACAACTTGAAGGCGAGCCCCGCCGTCGAGATCGTCCACTCCTTCGGCAAGGACCCGCGGCCATGCCAGCGGTTGCCGTCCTCGCGGTCGAACGTTGCCGTCGCCCGGCTCCAGCTCGCCTCATTCTTCGGCCGCCAGAGCGCCTGCGAACAAGGCCGCACGAGCGTAAAACGGCCGAAACGTTCGAATTTCCGGCCGTCGCCCGAATCGAGAAGTTCGTAATCGTCGGTCATGGCGCCATCTCCGGACCCTTCACCGTACCCGCGAAGTAGCCTTCCTGGCCCGTCGCATCCATCACGCCGCGCCAGAGATCGCTATCGAGCCGCACCCGCTGGCGTTCGATCGTGGCGAGCTTGATGGGCACGAGCGTGTAGAAATTGCCCACGGACCCCACCACGCAGTTCGTGCGCCCGCTCATCGCGGCGTGCACGGCGTTGCGCGCGAGCATGTAGCAGCGAATCGCGTCCGTTCCGCGCGCCGGCACGCTCCGAATCACGTAGCTCGGGTCGAAATACTTCACGCTGCACGTCACGCCCTTCTCCTTGAAGTGGCTCGTGATGCGCTGCTTGAGGAATTCGCCGATGTCCTTCTTGAGCACGTTGCCGCTCGCATCCTTCTCGCTCTCGCCGGCGATGAGTTTCTGGCCGGCGCCTTCGGCCACCACGATCACCGTGTGCGTCTTGCCGTTCGCAAAGCGCCGCTCGAGCGCCGCGAGAAGACCGTGCGCCCCCTCCAGCTCGAAATCGATTTCCGGCACGAGGCAGAAGTTCACCACGGGGTTCGAGACCGCCGCATACGCCGTGATGAAACCCGAATCGCGGCCCATCAGCTTCACGAGCCCCACGCCGTTGAAGGTGCCCTTCGCCTCCACATGCGCGCTGCGGATGACGTTCGTCGCCTCGGCAACGGCCGTCTCGAAGCCGAAGGAGGGCCCCACGAACTGCAAGTCGTTGTCGATCGTCTTAGGCACGCCCACCACGGAAATCGAGAGATGCCGCTCAAGGCACATCTCGGCGACCTCCCGCGCACACCGCAAGGATCCGTCGCCGCCGATGCAGAAGAGCACGTTGATGTTCATCCTTACGAGCGTATCGACGATTTCCTCCGTAGGCTGCTGGCCGCGCGAAGAGCCGAGAATCGTTCCGCCGCGCTCGTGAATCGTATCCACCACGTCGGGATCGAGCAGAATCGGCTCGTAGCCGCAGCGCGGAACCAACCCCGCATAGCCGAAGCGGACGCCGTAGATCGTCTTGATGCCGTAGTCGAAGGAGAGGATTTCCACGAGGCCCTTGATCACGTTGTTGAGCCCCGGGCAGAGGCCGCCCGCCGTGAGGATGCCCACGCGCGTCCAGCTCGGGTCGTGGAAGATCTTCGCGTGCGGCCCCGCCCGCTCGAAACTCGGCTCGTGCCCGAGCGTTTCGCGCAAATGCTTCAGGAGCGGCTCGCTCTCGGTGATGAACACGCGCTCGCCTTCGCACACGAAGGCATGCTGGCGCACGGGCGAAGGAATCTTGCATTCGCCCAGCACGTCGATGTCGAAAGGATAGGCGGAGGGATCCGCGGCGATTTTGTCCAACGTCGATGACATTTCGGTTTCTCCTCAAAAACGGGTGGATATTATACCATATTCAGCGCGAAGAGTGGACTTCAAGATGCACAACGAGCCGATTCGCCTTCGGCGCCCCCGCGAGGGTCAAAAGCTTCTTCTTGATGCGCGCGAGCTTCGGGCGAAGCGAAAAGACGAGCCCCGAGGTGCCCACGTAGAGGAAGAGGTGCCCCTCGCGATAACGGCCCGGCTGGCCCGGGAAATCGGGGAAAAGCTCTTTCCACTTGTCGCACACCGTATCGAAGAAGGGCTCCTTGACGTTCGTCACCGCCGAGACGATCGCATCGACGAAGGTGCCCACGCGCGTCTCCGGCATGCGCAGCTCCGCCGCGTCGCCGTCAACGGGCAGGCCCGGGATGAGATGCGCTTCGAACCGCCGCCGAAGCGCCGCATCGCGCTTCAGGCGTTTGCGCTCGAGCGTGTAGTCGATGAAACTCGGCTCATCGGCTTCAGCACGCGGCATAGAGTTCCCCCACGGTTTCGATTTCCGCGAGTTTCGCCGCATCAAGGCGCACGCCGCACGCGCTCTCCATCATGACCAAAAGGCCGAACGCCTGCAGCGAACACCAGTCCGGCAATTCCCGGAAACGCGTCTCGTCCGTCACGGACGGCACCTCCAGGACTTCCGCCACCTTAATTCTGAAATCTTCCCGCGTCATAGATCTCATCCGCTCCTTCCAGTTCTTCGCGTCTGCCGTAGCCCCACGTGCAGCCGATCGTGTAAAGTCCCGCGGCCTTGCCCGCGTCCACATCGCCCTTCGTATCGCCCACCATCACGGCATCGGCGGGGGCGATGCCGCGTTCCGCCATCACGCGCTTCAGAAGCTCGTATTTTTTGAGGCGCTCGCCCGGATACATGTCGAAGGAATAATAGCCGTCGAAAAGCGTCTCCCAGCCCATCTTCCGCATCAAAGCGCCCATCGGCGAAAAACGCTTGTTGGTGGCCACAAAGAGATGCGCGCCCGCGGCCTTCAGCTCGGCGAGCCACGCCGGCACCCAGGGATAGGGCGCGGTGAGCGGGAAGCCGCTCGCGTCGTAGCTCGTCTTGAAAAGCGCGCGGATCCGCTCCACGAGTTCGGGCGTTGCATCGTCGAAGAGCTCATAGGCGATCTGGTCGAGCGTCGGCCCCGTACGGTAGATGGCGTCGAACCGGGGGCAATCCCTCCCCAGCGCGCGAAGCGCCGCGCGCCACGCGAGCTTGATATCCGCCTCCGTATCGCAGAGCGTACCGTCGAAATCGAAAAACCAATGTGTTCTCATGTCGTCCACTCGTCTACCTTGTCGGCGCCCGTCACGGTTCGTGGCGCATCTGCGCAAGTTTGAGGACGATCTGGAGCGCCTGTTCCATTTCCTCCACCACGGCGTATTCGCGCTCGCCGTGGAAGTTGTGCCCGCCCGTGCCGAGGTTCGGGCAGGGGATCCCCATCTCGGAGAGCTGCGCGCCGTCCGTGCCGCCGCGGATCGCCACGACCGTCGGTTCCAAACCCGCCGCGCGGATGGCGGCCTTCGCCTCTTCCACGAGGAACGGCACGGCGGCGATCTTCTCTTCCATGTTCCGATACTGGTCGGCCACTTTGAGCGTCACCGTGCCGGCGCCGTACTTCGCGTTCAGCTTCGCGGCGATCTCGGCGAGCACCTGCTTGCGTGCCGCGAAATTCTTCGCGTCATGGTCGCGCACGATGAATTCGAGCTCCGCCGCGGCCGACGTTCCCTTGAGCGCCGTCGCGTGATAGAACCCTTCGCGTTTTTCGGTCATTTCCGGGCACTCCCCCGCCGGGAGGAGCGAAAGGATTTCCGCCGCCACCTTGACGGCGTTCACCATCACGCCCTTCGCGCTGCCGGGATGCACCGAAACGCCTTTAATCGTGAAGGTCGCCCCGGCGGCGTTGAAGTTCGCCGTCTCGAGGCAGGCGGGGTCGTCGCCATCCACCGTAAAGGCGAGGCGCGCGCCGAAACGCCGGGGCTCGAATCCGCGCGTACCTTCGCCGATTTCCTCGTCGGGCGTGAAGGCGAGGCGCACCTCGCCGTGGGGCGGCGCATCGCTCGCGAGGAGCGCCGCCGCCGCCGTTACGAGAATCGCCACCCCGCTTTTGTCGTCCGCGCCGAGGAGGGTCGTACCGTCCGTCACCACGAGGTGGCGCCCCTCGCACCGCTTCAAGTGGGGAAATTCGTCGGCCCCGAGAACGAGCCCCGAAGTGCCCAGCGCAATCGGCTCGCCCGTATAGGTGACGAGGCGCGGCTTCACGTTCGCGCCCGACGCTTCGGGGGCCGTATCGAAATGCGCGAGAAAGCCGAGCACCGGCACCTTTTCCCACCCGGGGCTCGCCACTAGGCGGGCATACACGATGCCGCCCGGCGAAAGAAAGACGTCCGCCGCACCGAGCTCCTTCAATTCGTCCGCCACCTCACGCGCCAAAACGAGCTGGCCAGGCGTACTCGGCACCGTCCCGGACGTCTCCGAGGACTGTGTGTCAAAGCCGACATACCGCATGAAGCGGTCGAGCAATTTCGAAGTTTTCCTGCACTCCGTCTCATTCATTTTCTTCGTCTCCTTCGTTGCCGCCGGCGCTTCCGCCGCCTGCACGCAACATGTCATTCCAACAAGCGCCGCCGCCCCCGCCATCTTCAAAAAAGATCGAATGGAAACGGAAAAAGCGGACGTGCTGATACAAATCGGTTCCATGCCCCCTATTATACCATAAAAAACGAAAGCCGAACACGGTTTCCCGTGTTCGGCTTCCTTGCCTTTCGGCGGCGGCATCTGTTGCCAGACACCTAAAAAACGTCGTCGCTTGCTTCCGTTCCCCTTCACGCGCCTCAAGCGTGTCCTCGTCTGTCAGCAGAAGAGCCGTAATTCGTTAATTACGATGACAGCCCGCTAACGCATCCGGAAAATTTCAACTTACGCCGACTTCGAGAGGCCGATCCCGGTTGCCCAAGACCAACCTCCGTGAATTTCTGGCGTTTATTGTATCATAATTCCATTTCCGCCCGCAAGCACAAATTCGAGGTTTCGGCTTAACGGAAGAGGAGAAGCGTCGGGCGCACGGGCTTCGCGTTGCGCAGAACCAGGCGGCCGTCCTGCGCAACAGCGAGCGTGAAGTCTTCGGAGTAGTCGACGCCGTTCACGTCCACCACCTCGAGATCGACCGCTTCCGCCGTTTCGGCCGTGAGGCCGAGCGCCGTTGCGGAAAGCTCGTAGGTCTCGAAGATCGGTTTAGCCTCGAACGTCGCCTTCACGCGCTTCAAGCCCGCGAGCATCTGCTCATCCGGGTTCTCGAAGGCGGGCTTCCCGGCAATCACGCCGCGGCGGCTCTTGCCCGTCACGTCCCAGGCGTTCTTGTCGCCCATGAAGCGGAAGGGGCCAGCAAGCGTACCCGTACCCGTGAGGATGCCGTAGATCGGGCAGAACCCGCCTTCGAGCGTGTCGTTCACGAGGCGCGACCCGTCGCCGAGCGCCACCTCGCCGCCCAGGCCCGTCAGCTCGTACTTCTGCGCATCGCCCGGCTGGTAGGCAATCGGGAGATAGCGTTCGTCGAACGCCTCGTAGCCCGCCCCGTTCGCCGTGAACATGAGCGCCACCACGTTGCTGTGGGAATCGGTGCAGAGGCCGCCCGTGCCGTTCGACGTGTTACCGCTCGGCGTGTTGTCGCCCAGGCAGATCTTGAACTTGTGCCACCCTTCCCGAAGCGTCATCGAACCCGTCGCCGTGGAACAGCCCGCCGTCGCAAAGAGCTTGCGGCCGTCCACCGTGAGGGCGATGTTGTCGTCGAAGCCGCCCTGGAACGTCCACTGGCCCGCACGCGTGGGCGACACGTAGAAGTAGCCGTCGAAGCGCGTGGAGGAGCCGCCGAGCGGCGCATTGACGCCCGTCGAGAACTTCGTGTGCATGATCTGGAGCGAGTTCGTGATCATGTTGAGCGACGTGTACTTGCTCTCGTCCGTCGTCTGGTACACGTTCACGCTGTCGCCGTAGGAGAAGTAGCGGCGCCACCGTACGCTCGTTTTCGCGTTCACGCCCGGGCGCATCCGCATCGGCACGTGATCGAGGTCGAAGGGCGTATAGTCCGCCGGCCAGCTGCCATCGTCGCTGCCGCCCACCTTGAACATGAAGCTGTGCACGCCATCGCCGCCGTTCGGGCCGATCGCCCCCGAACCGCCGTTGTAGAACGAGAGCATGAAGTCATGCCAGCCCTCGGCGAGATCCACGGAGACGATCTTTCCGGTATTCGGACCCGGGGTCGAGAGTTCCACGCCGTCCACGATGATGCCGGAATGCGTCTTGCAGTTGTGGGCGAAGCGCCACGTGCCCGCCAGTTCGGCCGAGACGTAGAACTGGCCGAAGTAGTTGAAACCCGTGCCGCTGCCGTGCTTGACGTCCGTCACCGTCGTCTGCGCGCGGTTGATGTACGAGAGCGACGTCGCGAGGTGCGACGAGAAGAGCGGCTTGGTGCCATAGGCGCGAGGGCGCATCTGGTCCCAAGCGTTGCCGTTCCAGGTCCAGAACACGAATTCCACGAAGTTCGTGCCGAAGACGTCCAAGGTCGCCGTGGCGTTCTCGGCGAGCTCCAGGCCGCCCGCGAAGCCGGCCGCGTTCTTGAGGTTCACCGTGCCCGTCGATTCGATCGTCCACTTGCCCGTGGGGATGCCCTGGATGCCGGCGCGTTCAGGCCCGAAGGAGCCCGCGCCCGTGATCGTCACGTCGCTCGCGCCCGCAAGGCCCGTGTTCCACTTCACGTTGTGACCGTTCAGATCCACCGTCACCTTGCCGCCCTTCTGCGGCGTGCCGAAGTTCGCCGTCATGCCGGGCTGCTTGATCGCGAAGTCGCCCCCCGCCTTCAAGGTACCGCCTTCCATCGTGAAGAGCGGCCACATCGGCTGGCGCCAGCCCGTGGTGAGGCCGCCCGTGCCGATCGTGAGCAGGCCCTCGGAGAACGTGAACGTACCGCAATGCGTATTCTTCTCCACGGAGTCCACCGTGAGCGAAGTCGCCGTGATGTCGGTATTTTCGCCGTGCACGACGAGCTCCTCGTAGCCGTTCGACGTGCCGATCTGGAAGTCGGTCGCCGCAAAGACGAGGTTCGTCGCCTGCATGTCCACCGTCACGGTCTGCGGGCCCTGCGCGTAGAACTTGCCGAGGAGGCCGTGGATCGTGAGGTCCGCGATCGAGTCGGAGGTCGAGCCGTGGAAGAAGAAGGTACCCGAATGGCCCGATGCCGCCGTCACATGGAGCTTCGGCCAGTCGAACTTCGGTAGCCCATAGCCGTCGTTGTTCGTGCCGAGCACGAACGACGAACCGCCCGCGAGCGTCACGTCGAGCACGTTGCCGCTCCAGTCCAGATTGCCGGCCGACCAGAACGAACCGCCGTTGAACTCCATCCGCGCATCGCCGTTCACCCTCACGCCGCCGAAGTGGAGCGCGCCGCCCGTACTCTTGTAGAGCGGATTGCCCACGTTCTCCACGTTCGCGTCGAAATACGGGTTGCCCGAGGCCGACGCGATCGTGCCCGCGTTGGTCACCGCGTTCGAGAAGCGCGGCGTGTTGGAATCGACGTTCAGCGTCGCGCCGGGTTCGACATAGACGGGCGTCTTCACGTAGCTCGTGCCCGAGCCGCTCATGATGCGCGCCGCGCTCCCCTTCGCCCTGAGGCCGCCCACGTTCCACGTGCCCGACGTGCCCCAAAGGCAGATCGTGCCGAAGAGGTCGATGCCGTTCGGGATCTGCCAGTTCATGGTTCCGCTTTCCGGCGTAAGGCAGCCCGCCGCGTCAACAACGACCTTGCCCACGGAAAGGAGGCCGTGGATGTTGAAGCCGCGTTCCTTGTTCGCCGCGTTGTTCTTGATCGTGAGCGTCGCATCGGCCGGCCCCGTCACCGAGTTCTTCGCATTGCCGCGCGCGTCGATGCGGCCCACGCCGCCGATCGTCGCGTCGCCCGTCATCACGATCTCGTTGATCGGCGAGCCCCAGTTGTCATTCTTGTAGCTGGATGTGAGCGCGCCGCTGCCGTCCGGGCCCGCTCCTTCGATGACGAACTTCTTCGCGCTCGTCACAAGCGCACGCGCGCGATTCGCGGCACTCGCGTTGTCGTTGTGGTAGAAATCGAACTGGCCGCCCTTCTTCACCGTGATCGTACCGCCGTTCGAACCGGCCGCACCCGTCGTGGCGCCGGCGCCGAGTTTCACCACGCCCTTGCGGATTTCGATGTCGGGCGTGCCCGCAAGCACCGCCGCGTCGAGCGTGAGCGTGCCCGTACCGTCCTTGACGAGTTTCTGCGCCGTGATCGAGCCCGCACCGTTGAAGGTGTAGTTCGCATCGGCCGCGACGAACACGTTCTTCGCCGTGACGGCAGACGGAATCGCGACCGCCGCCACCTTGTTCGGTTCCTGCCCGTCGAAGCGCGCCGCCCAGGCCGGATCGAACGTCGTAGCCGAACCCGCCCCGTTCTTGAGCCAGGCCGCGTCAGCCCAAGTCGCGTTGGTCGACTGCGGGCGCCACAACCCTTCCGACACCTCGTACTCGCTCGCCGCCGTACGGCCCGTCGCGCCGCGATCGTTCGTCGAGACGAAGCGGAAGAACCACTTCGACCCGGTCGCGAGGCCCGGCACCGTCGCCGTCACCGTGCCGAGCGCGTCGACGGTCCCCACCGCCGTCGAACCCGCCACCGTCGCGAACGCGGGGTCGGCGGACCATTCGAGCGTCACCGCAGCGCTCGTCGAACCCGAGCCGAGGTCCTGAACCGTTCCCGTCACCGTGGTCGTGTTCCCTTCGGTCGTGATGTCGTCGAGGGTCACCGTCGCCGGCGGCATGTCGGCATCGCCCTCCGCCGCCGTCCAGATTTCGATCTTCGCGACTTCATAGGCGGGTGCCGCCATCGTGTTCTGCACGTTCCGGTCGGCCGAGCCCGTAAATGTCCAGTCCATCGAACCAGCCGAAACGCTCGAGAAATTGCCGAGACCGATTTCCCAGATGCCGTTGTCCACCGTCCAGCGGTTGAACGCGAAGAGCACCTCGGCCGGCTGCGCCGCGCCCGGCGTGAAGCGATGCACCTGCATCGAACCGTAGCCGGACATATTGTCGGTGCGCGTGTCGTTCCAGTCGAACTTGTAGAGGTGCGCCGGCCCGTCCGCCTTGCCAGCGGCATCGGTGTAGGAACTCGGCCAGAATTCGATCCACCCGAGCACGTCCGTCGCATCCGCCGTCGTGTCGGCGAGACCCGGCATGTTCGTCTTCACGCGGAGGCGCCGCACGAGGCCCTGCGCGACGGTCTTGAGCGGCACGCCCACGTCATCGAGCGTGCAGCCACCAAAGGCGTCCATCGACACCCACAGCCAGCGCACAAGCCCGTGGTAGTCGCCCACATCAGTGTCCTTGCGCTTGAGCTCGATGTAGTAGCCGACGCGCGAAAGGTTCTCGGTCGGAGCCGTGTTGCCCGTGAAATCTTCATACGGCACAGTCCCCAGCGTCGCCAGGTTCTGCGTGGCATGGTCCGGGAGATTCAGAACACGCGCCCGCGTGAGACCTGCGCGATACTCGGCCGGCACGTTCGTCTCGGCGCCCTGCGTCGTGGGCACGTTCGTCTCGGCCTCGTTGAGCGTCCAGGTGGGATCGTCCGCGATCGCGGCCTTGATCGTCTCAAGGTACGCGTCGGCGAGCCTGTCCTCGCCCAGCCAGTCCGGATGGACGTTGTTGTTCGCGTAGAAGCTGCCGGCGATGTAGTTGCCGTCCGCATCGTAGCGGTAGCATGCCGTGTAGAGGTCGGAAAAGTAAACGCGCTTCGCCGGGAAGAGGCGGTCCACTTCGATCGCCTTCTTCATGAGGGCGTTGAACGCCTTCACCTTGTCGTCCTTCGCCGCGTCGTAGGCCATATCCACCACCGCGCCCGCGATGACCTTCGCGTGGGGCTTGCGGTCGAGGATCTGCCACACGAGGTTCGTCCACCCCACGAAGAGGTCCGGCGCCGCCGTGCCGTTCGAGTTGATGTCGTTCGTGCCAAGCTTCACGAGCACGAAGTCCACGTCGCCCGCCTGGTCGAGCGTGGGCTGGATGCCGTCGATCGTGCCGGCGCCGCCCGAGGTCGTGAAGATGCGCTGGCCGCTGATACCGGCGTGGTTGAGCCACTCGGGGCACTGGTTCTGGCCGTTGATATCCTGGCTCTGGATCGTCCAGTAGCCCTTCGTCCAGGGCGTGTAGCCCGCCGCGCAGACCTTCTTCATGAGCGGCACGCGCCAGTTGCCGTAGGTGCCGTAGTCGCCCTGCGTGATCGAGTCGCCGATCGCAAGGATGTTCACCTTCGGATAGTCGGCGCCGTAGTCGAGGTCGAGCCAGAGGCGGCCGCCGCCCGTCGCGAGGCGCTCCACGTACATCTTCGGATTGCGGCCCTGCGCGCTCGCCGTATCGAAGGCGCCGGCGTAGTCCGCGAGATACTCTTCGTCCGTACGCGCGGGGTCGACGAAATCGACCGTGCAGAGGAGGAAGCGGCCCTTCGTGTAGTTCGCGTACTTCGCGGGAAGCGCGAACTTGCCGCCGTTCACGAAGGACGGCAGCGACCGGAGGCGATAGCAGAACATCGTGGGGTCGTAGACGATCCGGCCCGTCGCGCCCACGACGAACGTGTTGTTGTAGAAACCGCCCGTCGTCGGCAAACGCACCGTACCGTCGATGAGGAACGTGGTCGCCCAGTGCGTCACGTTGTCGACCGTCGGATAGGTGAAGGCGACGTCCTTGCCCTGCGGGATGCGCCACGTGCAGTAGTCGTAGCTCGTGGGCGCCGCGCCGTCGTTCTTCGCCCAGTTGGCGTAGGTCCAGATCGAGCTGTCCGTCGCACCCGTCCAGGTGGCGTCGGCCGTGGGGCCGTCGTTCGAGGAGTACTTCACCCAGACTTCGAGGTTCCGCACCGCATAGGCATGCGTGTCGATATTCGTGATATCGCCCGAATCGGCATAGCAGAACGTGCGGTCGAGATCGGCCGACCAGCCGTGGTTGCCGAAGTTCGCGAGCGTGCCGATGCCGATGCCGTAGGGATTGTCGCTCGTCGCGCCCCAACGGGTCAGCGTCAGGAGGATTTCGCCCGCCGGCATCGCGTTCGCCTCGGCGAACTTGCGCATGACCTGGAAGCAGCCGTGGCCGCTCGTGCCGGAGGTATTGAAGGTGTCGTTGAAGCCGTAGAGGTCGGCCTTCGGGTCGGACATCGTGCCGGCGGCGACTTCCGCGGCGCTGTAGTTGAGGCAGTTGAACTCGATGTAGCCCGCAACGGTGTCGTCGTTCGCAGCGACCGGCGTCACCGCGCCCGTGTTGCTCCACACGTGGAGCTTCGTCACGGCGCGCTGCTTCTGCTGGGCGACCGTCGTGGGGAAGGAGACGTCGGCCCAGTTCGGGCCCATCGCGTCCATATCCGCCCACACCGCCATGTGCTTGCCCGTCGTCTTGTGGACGAGTTCCAGATAGTAGCCCACCTTCGCGATGTTCGTGCGCTGGAGCGGCGGCTCGTAGGAATAGGGCATCGCATCCACCTGCTGGTTGATGTGCCATTTCTCCGGGAAGGAGGTCGTGCGCACGTGCGTGAAGCCGTTCAGGTATTCGGCCGGCACGTTGTTCGCCGCGCCGAGCGTCACAGTCGGGCGCGTCCATGTCGAGGGCGTGTTCTTCCCGGCCGCCGTCGCGAGCGTGAGAAGCTTCGCCTTGAGGAGTTCCGCCGCCGCCTCGCACTGCGCGCGGTTGCCCTTGTTCGCGTCGGTCGTGAAGACGGAGGCGAGATCCACGCATTCGACATCCGGCTCCGCCGCGCACCACGAGGCGATGTCGCGATTAAGCTGCGCGTGCTGCACGAGGTCGCACGGGATCGTGGAAACGAGCACGGTGGTCATCGGGAGCGCCGCCTTGATGCGCGCGACGGCCTCCTTCACATACGCGAGCACCTTCTCGTCCGGCACGCCGTCGTAGACGTCCGTGTCGCCGCAGAGGAGAATCGTGAAGTCCGGCTCGTTCGCCGCCATGCAGTAGGTCTCGAGGCCTTCGAGAAGGCCCGCGTGCAGGGCCGAGGTCTTGAGCGCGAGGTCGAGCACGCCCGCGTGGCCGCGCCACGCCGCATTCGCCGCAGGCGCGCCGCTCGGCATCCGGTCGTTCACCGTGCGCCAACCCGTCATTTCCACGTTCCAGCCCTCGAACGCCAGCTTCTCGGCAAGCGCCGGGCGGAAGCTGATCGCCTGCCCCTGCTCGGTGTTCGCGGAGCACACGTAGGTACCGCCCACCGTCCAGATCTTGATCGCGGGCGTCGAGGGCGCGAGCTTGCGCACGAGCTCGAGCTTCTTATCGGAAACGACCGTCGAATACTCGAACGGACAGCCGTTCACCACGACCGTCGCCGAGCTCGCAAGGCCCCGGCCCGCCTCGAAAAGCGTAAGCCGCGCACCCGGCGCAAGCTCGCCCGCCGCTGCGAAATAGTCGGCGAGATTGAAAGTGAGCGTGCCCGCGAAGGTCACCGTGCCCGCGAAGTCGAAGGGGCAGGGCTTCGAGAAGGTCGTGTTGCTGAAGGCGATGGCATTGCCCGCCGTATGGCGCAGCGTACCGCCCTCCTCGAGCGAGAAGGAGGAGATCTTCACCGGCTGGTCGCAGAGCGACATGTCGAGCGTCGTACCGGCATGGATCGCTATCGGCGCCGGCTGGGACGAAATCGCCACATGGAAGTTCTTCGTCGACGCCGTCGAATCCATCACCACCGTGCCGCCTTGCAGATCGAGGCCGCGGTCGAAGCGCTGATCGGTGTGGTTGTTCTTGAGCGTGAGCTTGCCCGCGCCCTGCTTGACGAGCTGCGGATAGGTGCCGTTGTTGACAAAGGGCGGGAAGATTTCGATGTCGCTCGTCTCGTTCGACACCGTCACCGTGCCGCTCACATAGATCCACGCGACCCCTCCCGTCACCTTGCAGTTGTCGTAGACGGTGAAATTCCGCAGATACGTGCGGTTCACGCCTTCTTCAAAGCTGCCGCCGTTCACGAGCGTCACATCGCGCACCGTCGCCTTGCTTGGATAATTGCTTGTGGGGATACGGAAGATGGAATTCGCACCGTCCATGACGAAGTCGACGTTGGGCAGAGAGGTCGCATAGCTGCTGTGGTGGAAGTAGGCGTTGCCGCTCTTCACCAAAACGGTACCGCTCGAAGAACCGCTCACGTTCACGAGCCAGAAGCTCTTTCCCGCGCACATGTTGAGCGTGAGCGTGTGGCCGTTCAATTCCAGTTTCGTCGCAGCATAGCCGGTGTTGAGGAGGCCGAAGTCGCCCGCACCGGTCCAGACGCCCGCATCGCCCGTGAGCGCGAGGCTGGCCATCTGCGCGGTGCCGCTGCCGATGGATCCCGTCGTGCTCCGAAGCGCGCCCTTGCCATCCGGGCCAAAACCCTCGATCGTGAAGGCCGCGTAGTTGTCGCCCTTACCGTCCATATCGAACGTCGCTCCGTCCTTCACGATGACCGGCAGATCCCTCCGCAGCGCCGCCGTAAGCGCCATCCTCGCCGAACCGCTTTCTATCGTCAGATCGGTGAGCGCAGGGAACTTGCGGTTGATCACGAGTTCGCCCGTACCGGCCTTGACGAGATGGGCCCCCGCCACGAGCGTCGCCGCCGTGCCAGGCCAAAGCGTGTAGGTGCATCCGGCATCGACAAAGAGGCGCAGCGTACCCGCGCCCTCGACCTTGAGCGGCTGAACCTGCGTGGCGTGCGCGGCGATGTTCAAGGTGTGGCCGTTCAGGTCCACCACCACCTCGTTCAGTACCGAGGCGTCAAGCGCCGTCCAATCGCAGTCCGCCGTGAGTGTCACGCGCTCCGGGAAAAGGAGCGTGCGCCCCGTCCAGCCGCCGTTGAGCGGCAGATTGAAGGTTCCCGTCTCGCCCACGGAAACGCGCGTGTCGGCCGTGGGCACGGCACGATCGAGCACTTCGCCGAGCGCGTTGCGGCAGGTCCAGTTCGCGGGATCGGCCGAGTTCGCGCGGTCGCCCGCGCCCGTCCACACCGCCGTCGCCGGGATGTTGGAGCCGAGGCGGCTGAACGTTTCCGATTCGTCAAGCACCCAGCCCACGCGCGTCTGCGCCGAGCCGCGCGCGAAATCCGTCGTGGTCAGGTTCGGATAGACGACGCCGTTGGCGCGGTCGAAGAGCGCACACTTCCCGTTCGCCGCCACCGGCACGAGGTCGCGCACGAGGAAACCGTTGTCGCGCCAACTTCAGGTTGTCGAAGCGGAACTTCGCGCCGCGGTTCATCGAGGTGTTGTTGAAAACCGACAGCTCGCAGATGGGGTTGCACGAAAGCGTCGCCAGCAAATAGGGCGTACCTGCCTGCCCGTGGCTGAGCACCAGCACGTTGCCGGTGAAAATCTGCACGCGATAGTCGGTATTGCCGGCCACCGCATCGAACGCCTCGCCGGCGGAGTGGAAGTAGAACTTGTTCGACTGCTGGTTGAAGAGGTAGTTGTAGCCATTCCAGCCCTGGCCGAAAAACACCTTGGCATTTTCGTAGGTCACATTGCCGAAGTGGAAATCGGCCTCCGTGGCGGTACTGGGGATGTAACCGACTGTCACAGCCTGGGAACCGGTCGACGTGATCGAGGCGAGTTCAAGTTCGTAGGGCAGATTCTCCGTCTGCAAAAGGAAGAAGCGGTAGTACATGCCCGTGGTAAGCCCCGCCGGGAATTCCACCGTGGCCGTCGTCTGATCGCCCGCAATCGTCGCGAGTTCCTCGAACGAGGTCCAGGCGATCTTGTCCGAACCGCCATCGGTGTTGCCGTAGGCAATGTAGAGTTTCGCGCTCGTCTTGCCGGGATTCCCGAACGCGAACGTGGCACCGGTCGCAGAAAGCGCCGTCACGGCAAGCGTACGGCGGAAACGGACGCTCGTCGTATTCGAAGCCACACGTCCGAACCGTGCCGCCGGACGCTTCGGACCCGCCAAGAGGGGCGTCTCGGTCTTGCTCGGATAGAAGACGTTGTTCACGTTGTCGTAGAGACCTGGTACACCATCGTGGTTGAGCGCCGGCACGAAGTCGCGCGCAATGTAGGAACCTGTGCCAATCGCCGCGATCTTCATACGATAGAAACGAAAGGCCGAAAGATTTTTGCCATCGTTGCACCCGAAGATCGCCATCTGTGAGTTGCTCGCCACATCGCGCGACGGATTTACATTCGCCTTCAGTACACCATTCGCGTAGAGCAGCAACCGATTTTCATCTTCCACGACCACGCGGTAGTCCGTGTTCGGCTGCGGTTTGCCGCCAAAGGAGATCCCTTTTGCCCCATGGAAGTAGAAGCTGTCGCTCTGCTGATTGAGGAGGTAGCGCGATCCGGTCCAGTTCTGGCCGAAAAACGCCGTCATATTGGCGTATGTCACGTCGCCGAAACGGAAATCGACGACCGTACGCGTTGAGGGATTGAACCCCGTGAGCACGTACTGTTCCCCTGTGGATTTCACCCATTCGAGTTCGTGCGCCATGGCCACGCCGATGCTGGAAGTCTGCATCAGGAAGAAGCGCAGATGGCGCCCGTCGCGCAACGCCGCCGGCACCTCCCAGGTGAAGGTCGTCTGATCGTAGGCGACATCCGTCACGCGTTCGAAATTGGCCCAGCCGTACTTGTCTTCGCCTGCGTCAGTAGGACCATGCCCCACGAAGAGTTCATAGTCGAATCCGTCCTGCGCCCCGAAGGCGAAGGTTACCGCAGTCTCCGACTGTGACGTCACGCACACCGTGCGCCCCCAGGCACACAGGCTCCCCATACTGGCGATTGCAATCGCCATCAGCATTTTCTTCATAACCGAACTCCTCGTTCTAATTAACGAAACCGCTTTCTTCCAAGCTGTTTTCAAGTTTACCAAAAATCCGTTCCAAACGCAAGTGGAGGGAAATTCGCACGCCTACCGCCGTACGAAGCGCACGATACATCCGCCGCCGGGCGCGAGGGTGAAGGCCATCTTCTCGCCGGCTTTCACCGTTTGTTCGCGATGCACGTAATGCGTGGGGGCGGTGGCCGCGTCGGCGGCGTCGCTGAAGATTTCGGCCGTCCATTCGCCCTGGCCGAGAAACGCCGTCTCGAAGGCGATGTCCTGTTTCTTGGCATTGCCGATCGCCGCCGCATACCACACGTCTCCCGTACGGCGCGCCATCGCCGCGTAGGTGGTGGGCGTGCCGCCGAGGGCCACCGTGTCATCCCACACCACCGGAATCTGCGCCATGAATTTGAAGCACTCCATGTTGCGCTCGTATTTCGTAATCGACTCGGCGAGCATCTGGATGTAGGCCTGGAACATCATCACGAGCGCCATCTGGTGGACGCGCGTGCCTTGCGAACCGGGATGGTTGGCGATGTTCTTGTGCTTCCCGAGCGGATAGTTGTCCATCGAACCGGGCGTGTAGTCCATCGCGCCCGCCACGAGGCGCGTATAGAAAAGACCGAGGTCATTTGCCATGAAATCATATCCGCCCCTGAAGTAACGGGTGTTCTCAAGCCCGAACACGCCCTCGAAGCTGAGGATGTTCGGATAGGTGCGGCAGAGCCCGGCCGGACGATGCGCGCCGTGGTAGTCCACGAGCAACTTCCGCTTCGCGCAGAGTTCGGCGAAGCGCCACACGAAGCGTTCCATGTCCGCGTCTCCGCGATCGAGGAAGTCGATCTTGAAGCCCTTCAAGCCGATGTCGGCCGCCCAGTCGACGAGGTCCGCCTCGTTGCCCTTGAACCACGAAACGGGCAGCCATACGAAGACGCCCACGCCCTTCTTTCGGCCGTACTCGGCCAGCGCCGGGATGTCGAACTTCGGGGCCTTGTCCCAGAAGACGGTACGGCCCACATCGCACACGCCGTCGAGATACACGTATTCGATGCCGTGTTTGGCGGCGAAGTCGATGTAGCGGCGATACGTTTCCGTGGTGCAGCCCTTCGCAACGCCCAGGTTGTCGTAGAAGCACCACCAGTCCCAAATCACCTTGCCTGGCTTCACCCACGAGAAGTCGCCCGCGGCCGGGCGCGCAAGCGCGTCGATGAGATCGGCCTCGCAGAGCTGCACAGGCGAATCGGCGAGGATGAAACCGCGCCACGGGAAGGTGCGCGTGCCTTCCGTGCGAACGAGATAGGGCGCAGCCTTCTTGATCTCCGCACGCAGAGCGGTATACATGATGAAATGCGGCCACGGCGCGAAATCCGCGCGCAGGCTCACGCCCTTCCCCTCTTCGCCCGCGCGCCGGCGGAGATTCCACACGGGATAGTCGCGCCCGTCGGAATCGACCACCGCCACCGTGTGGCCGGCGCACGAATAGACGAACGGCAGATAGAAGTGAAGCTTCTCCTTCTCGCCCGTCGCAAGCGGCAGTGCCTCTGCCACACCGGTCCGCGGTATCGCCTCCTCGTAGCCATACCGCGTCTCGGGAGTGTAGATGCACGCGGCCTTCGCGTCGGGAATCGTCACCCCCGCCTCTTCGCCCTCCACGCGCATCTCGCCCCCGAAGTTCGTCTCGAAGCGATACGCCACACCGTCGTTGCGCGCGACGAGCCGCACGCCCCAGCCGCCGAAATCGGCTTCCGTCTCGTTCGCGACAAGATCGATGAAGCTCTTCTTGTAGATGGGCATCGGCACGGTGCCCGAGCGCGCGCGCGTCTGCGTGCGCTGAGGCGTTTCCACGAGCCCGAGCCGCCGGCCGTCCACCTTGAGCGAAATCTCCGTGCGTCCCACGAGCACCGCGCCCGCGCGCCGCACCTCGTAGGCGAGCGGATTGGCCCAAAGACGGATCTCGTTCTTCCCGTTCGGGCTCTTCGCCACCGCCACCGGTTCGTTCGCCTGACGCGTCCCCGCCGGCAGCACGAACGGCGCCGGGCCGAGGTTCGCATGGAAGCGGCGCTCCACCGTATCGAAAAGGCCCGCCTCGCCATCCCTCATCCGGCGGCACGGCACGAAGGCGCGCCGGGGCGTACCATCCGCGCTCGCGATCTCAAGCGAATAGAGTTTCATCGCCGCGAAGCGATCAGGGCACACATGGTCGCACGCCGCAAGGTGCGTAGCGCACACGTAGAGCGACTGCGCGCAGTCGCCCGTAGCCGCACACGCGTGCTCCTCCGCCCACGCCGCCGCCCCCGCCGGTTTCCAGCGGAAACCCGCGCCGTCGATTTCCACGACGATCTTCGCGCCATAGAATCCCGGCTTTTCGCAATAAACGGTCTTCCCCTTCCCGCGCCACACGCGGTAGTGGCCCGTGCCGCCCATGCGTACGTCCATCAAACACGCATTGTTCCACGGCGGTTCGACCGGCTGCGCGCCAAAGGCCGTCGCCTCCACGCCCGGCTGGTCGCGCCGCAGCTCCATCACCGCCTTCACGGTATCCCGCGCCTTCACCTTGTACCCGGAATCGACATACTGTTCACCCGTTGATTCCACATACGCGAGCGCTTCATAGCCATCCGGAAGCACCGCCCCCGAAAGACCAAACGAGAAAGCGGCCGCCCAAAGGGCCACCGCCGTTTTCACGAATCTCTTCACCGCATCAGCAAAATCATTTTCTCTCATAGCGCCAATAGAATAGCATATTCATCGCCTTGAAACAATGAAAACATCAATCCGCGAATCGTGCAGGGCCCCGTGTTTGAACCACGAATTTCACGAATGGCACGAACTCAAAATCCAGGCCAAGATTTCGACACGGAACGGATTCTGGCGCCCGTTCTCCCAGTCATAAAGGCGGCCCCTACCGCCGCAAACTTCTGGACAGGCTTTTAAGCAGCATCTTATCAAAATCAATACATTCAATATCCTCCTCCCCTCCCGGACGGCGAATCGTAAAACCCATACTCCTATATTTTTTTATTTTTTCCGATGCGGCAAAGAACTGATCATAGTCAATACTCGTCTCGCACTTTCTAATCTGTTTATCGTACTTACGATTCAGCAAGTAGATCAGGATAACCGGAATCGAAAAGAGAATAATCGGATCGGACGACCAACACCAATAGTCCTGCAAGAGGAACATGATCTTAAGGTACAACGGGATAAACAAACCGATAACTACCACATTTACGAGACAGGACTTCCACGCGACATTGGAAGATTTCTTTGAAACCTCCTTCTGCATCCGTTCCAGTTCATCCCGGCACCGCTTACAACACGGAACCTTGATGGCAAATTCGCCACGTCCCCGTTTCGCATAGAACATGATCATCTTCAAGTCATTATCGTCTCCTCCCTCGAAGTTTTCTCCACAATGCGAACACCTTTGACCCTCCTTCGCCTTAAAGACATCCTCGTTCTTTTCGACTTCTTCCCGCGTTTCCTTTCGCTCTTCCGCTATCCCATTGAACATAAACCTCACAACCAGGAGAAACAAAATCAGCAAAGGAAACGGCACCACGCCGAACAAACACCCCTTAAACAGAATATCAGAAAAACACATGGCAACCCTCTATTCGTAGCACACTTGCAACGTAGCCGTGCAGGCGCGGGCGGCTCTCGCTCTCAGCCAATAACCCGTGAAGCGGGCCGCTTGATCTTTTGTGAGCGTGAGGCGTTTCGGTTCATTCGCCTTCACGGTCAAGTCTTCCGGCGTCAGGAACGGGGCGCACACCCAGGTGCCGCAGCCATCGATATCGATTTCGATGGTGAATTGGACGTCCGCATCGGCCGCCACGGTGAGACTCTTCACCGTGAAGCCGTTGAGCAGATACGGATCGCTCGCTTCGTTCGCCTTCACGGGCGTTTCCTTCCACGGGCCGCCCACGCCGCACGGCGCACCGAGCTTCCACACGTCGTCCAAAGCGCCCGCCTTCAACCTCTCCCCCTCCGCCGTCCGTTCCTTGACGACGAGAAGCCCCTTCCACGTATCGTAATCCACAATCTCGCGCGGCGTCGCGGCGACGGGCCGCACGTACTTGAACCCGCCCGCCGTCACGGCCGGCAGTTCGTAGAAGAGAGCGCCCACATGCAACAGGTCGCGCTCCGTCGCCACTTCCCGAGAGAGGCGCCCGCAGGTGGCGGGCGTTTCGGCTGCGCGGCGCGGCAGGCGCCACCGCCTGCCGCCCTTCCGATCGAGATAATAGATCGAGGCCGCATCTGCACCGATGACGTTCTTCGGAATCGGCGCATCGTTCTGAAACACCGCTTCCGCGCCGGCGGGCGCGGGCGTTTCAAAAACACGCTCCGCCCGGCGCGGCGCCGTGGACGCATAATGAAAGACGGCCTGCACCTTCTTCGCGTCGCGAAGCGCCACAAGGCGCACCCACTCGGGCACCGTGCCGCCGAAGAGCGCCGGATCGTCAAGGCGCACGCTCTCGGCCATGTGCCTCGGCTCAATGCGCGGCCCCTCCTGCCACGTGCCCGTTCCTTTCGCGTCGTACTCCAAACGGAACGCCGCCTTGTTCGCGCTGGCAAGCCAGAGAACATGACGATCGTACCCCGCGAAGAGAAAGGGGGCGCTTCGCGTGCCGGCCTTCACGTCTTCGCCCGCCCACACGGCGCCATGGCCTTCGCGCGGGCCGAGCGCCTCCAGCGCCTCGGGCTTCACGAACCAGAGGTTCGACTCGCTCGCCCGCGGCTTCTTGCGCCGTCCCTTCAGGTCGCGCACGTTCGTGAATTCGCTCTTGGCATGGTCGTCGCAGCCGCACACCACACGCTCGCCCCAGCGGCAGAAGTCGCCAATCACCTTCAGGTAGGTGGAGCGCGGGCGGATCCCCGCCGTCTTTCCGGGCGCGAAGGTCGCGGGGAATTTCCAGAACGTGCCGTGCATCGTCGCGAGGAAATCGTCGCCCGTGCCGATTTCGCGGATGCGCGGCCACTCCGTGTGCCAGCCGTGCGCGCCGTCATAGGTGTGGGTGCCCTTCGGCAGACGGAAGTCGTGCCACGCCTTACCGTCGTCCGTCACCGTGAGAATCACGGACTTCGCATCCCACCCGAGCGCCCAGATCGGATTCGTGTGGGGATGTTCGTTGCCGTAGATGCCGTCGCGCGTCGTCACTTCCGTAAACTGGTTCGTGCGGATGAGCTCCCAGTTCTTGAGCCCCGGCTGCCAGAACGCGAGGCACCCGGCGGGCGTACGCGGATTGCGCATCGCCTCCGGCGAGGTCTGGCCGTTATTCGCGTAGAACACCTTGCCGAAACCCGAGCAGGTACCTTTCCCGTGGTAGCCGAAGAGCGTCGATTCCTCGGCCTCGGCCCAGCCGGGAGGGGGCGTGCGCTTCCAGCGCTTGAACATCGCCTCGAAAGCGGCGCGGTTGAAACCGTCGCGGATGTGGGTGAAGGTGCGGCCCGTATGGACGTCGAGCTCGTAGAGCGCCTCCTCCATGTCCGTCACATAGATCTTGTTCGCGGGGTCCGTAAGATGGCGCGCCGCGCCCGTGAGGCGGCCCGGCATGCGGCTGATCCACACATAGCGAACGCCCCCCGTCGCCGAAACGAGGTAGGTGCCGATCAAAAGCTCGCCCGATTCGCGATGGATGAGGCGTTCGGCATGCGTGCCGCCCACGGATTCGGGGCGGATGATCCGCGAGAGATCCGGCTTGATCTGATAGAGCTTGTCGCTCGAACCGCACGGCGCGTGCGGCGCGTAGGTGTTCACCCACAGGCTTCCCGCCCACGGCACCACCGCCCCCGTTCCGCACTCGCCTTCCTTGTTCGTCATCGCAAGATGCGGATAGATCCCCGAGACATTGAACGGCTCCGCCGCCAAAGCAAGCGACAGAACGACAAACCCAATCGACAAACAGATTTTCATTCGCTTCCCTTTCACCAAATTCAGCAGCGATCGACTGTGTTCAGGCAGGAACAGAAGTCCGCCACGATTTAGCGGAGGAAGAGGATGGTGCCGTTCGCGTCGCAATAGACGCCGTCGGCCTCGACGACCAGGCGGAAGCGCGCATTGTCCACGAGCGCGAAGGTGGCGGCCGGCCCTTCGCCCGCCGTCCACGCAACGAGCCGCTCGTGGTTGTGAAGCCTGCGCGCGCCCACCCGGATGCCGATCGCGGCGTTTTCGGCGAACGTCACCGGCGTACAGTTCGACAACGCGCTCTTCTGCGACCACGGCGCGGACTGCCCTTCGAGGTTCAACGTCGCGCCGTTCTGCAACACGAAGTTGCGCGAATAGTTCTTCGTGGGCGACGGCGTGAAGACGCCGCCGATGAACACCCGCCCGCTGCCGAGCGCATAATTGCCTTCGTAGCGCATCGTCAGGTTGCGCACGTACATGTTCGTTTGAACCGAGAGCGCGCAGCTGAGCGTGAAGTCGACCGTGCGCATGTCCTTGTCGCCGGCCATCGCCGTCAACCAGCCGCCACTCGTAATGTCCACATGGCCATTCGCGAAAACGCTGGTGCCGTCAAGAATGAAGTACCGCGAAACGGCGATCGGCATCGTCAGCGTATGCCCGCCGAGATCCAGCACGCCTTGCGTATGGCGCGTATCATAGACCACCCGATACGTTGCATTCGTCGTCAACTGGAACGAACCATTGCCGCCCCAGCCGTCGGCCAGCGCCTTGCTCATGGAACACCCCGTATTCGCGAGCGTGCCGCCCGCGAGCACGAACGGATAGTTGGCGTAGTCGTAGTTGCCCTTCGTATCGAAAGTCGCCCCCTCTTCGACCGTAATCGTGCCCCCCGCATACCCCCACTGGAAGTACTTGGCCGCGTAGGTGCTCGCATCCGATCCGCTCAGCGGCGTCGTGGCCACACCGGCCGCCACCACCGTGCCGCCCGCATACGCCTGGTTGTTGCACTCGGCGCTGAACGTGCCCTCGCCGTCCTTGACGAGCTTCAGCGCCCCCTGGAGCTTGACCGACGTGTTCGCGACCGTCGCACCCGCCGGCACGTCAATGTGCACCTCGCCGCACGTGAGCGTCTCCGTCTGCATCCGTCCCGCAACAAACGTGCCCGTGCCGTTGTTTGGATAGAACTTTCCTTCCACACGATCCCAAAGTCCAAGCGCTCCCGTCGCCACTTCTCGTATCGGCACATAGTCGCGCCGAAGCGTGCCGTTGGACGAGGATATCTTGAAAGAATAGACGCGAATGGACGACCGGCCTTCTATCGACGCGTTGTTCTTGTTGTTGGCGAAGATGTAGAACGGACACGGGCAGCTTCCGGAAAGTCCGCTCGTCGTCAGCGTCTCGTACCAGTTCTCGTCGTCCACCGGTTTCCAGTTCATATTGCGCCCTTCGCAATGCACTCGAACCGCCTGCCCATAGAATGCCGCCGTCGTACTGGCCGCCGAGGTATTATTGCGCTTGTAGCGGAACTTGCCCTCCGTGCCGTATTTGACGCCCAAGTAGATGATCTTCGTGGCATCGTCCTGGTAGTCCGCGCCAAAGGCGAAGGACTGTGTATTCGGTTGCGCCCGATACACATACATGACCGTGTCGACGATGTCGGACTCCTGGAACGTGTAGCCGGTGTTGATGTACTGCGTTCCGCTCGACTCGATATACTCGACGGGCACATAGCCATTGCCATCCTTGATCGTGCCGGTGCCGTTGAAGGCGGAAAGATAGAGCTTGTGGCCGTTCAGGACTACCGTGAAGTCGATCGGCACGTCCATCCCGCGCCAGTCGCAGTCGTCCGCGAGGGTCACTTCGTTCTCGAAGAGGATGTCGCGCCGTGCGAGGGACTGTCCCTTCGGCCACGCGAAGGTGGTGTTCGCCCCCACCACAATGGCGGAATCGTCCGTCGGGATCACGCCCTCGAGCGTCTGGCCCGCGAAGTTGAGGCAATTCCAGTTCGCCGGATCGGCGAGGTTCGTACGGTCGCCCAGGCCGGTCCAAATGGCCGTGTAGGGGATGTTCGGCGGCAGGGTGGCGATAAGCGCGCCGCCTTCCACCGTGAGCGTAGCGGGCAGCCCCTCCACGCGGAACTTCGTCTCGTCGCCCGCCACGAGACCACGTGCGACGAGCGCGAGGCGGCCGGACGCGCTGAACGCGCCCGCGCCCTGCTGGACGAAGACGATGCGCACGGGGTTCTCCTCGCTTGCGCCCGACAGGTCGATCGCCGTCGGGTCGATGTCGTCCGCGCCGCCCGGCAGCACGTCGAAGACGAGCGTTGTGCCGCCCGCGAGCGTAAGCGTGCCCGCCACCTGCATGGTACGCGCCACTCCGTCGGTGAGATCGAGCAGGCCCTCCGCCACGTTGAGCGCCGTGAACGCGCTCACCGCGCCCATGTTGATTCGACCGCGGCCGCGCTTGACGACATTCTGCGCCGCAAAGGCGTCCTCGGCCTCAACGAGACCGTCGTAGACCTCGATGCCGTTCGCCGTCTCGTTGTAGGCGTAGCCGTAGGTCAACCCTTCCGTGCCCACGCCCGGATAGAACGTACCGCTCAGTTCGTCGCGCAAGCCCACGCGGCCGTTTTCATCACGGTACGGACGCAACTGGCGCTGCGGCGCGATCGTGCGCGGCTCGCCCTCGCCCTTCCCGATGTCCATGGAGTAGAAGCGGTAGGACGACGCATGCCCATCGGCATTGCAGGCGAAAACCGTCAGATAGGGATCGGCCGTCGAATTGGCGATCGACCGCGACGTCTTCATGGAATTGACCAAACTCGAATTCTCTTTTTTAAGGACGGCGATATCGTCATCCCCCAACGTGAAGGTATAACGGGCCGACGCCTCCGGCAAACCCATCGACGTGAACTTGTCGGCGTTCCCGTGGAAATAGAAGATGTTGCTCTGCTGGTTGAGCAGCCAGCAATAACCGTTCCAGTTAAGGCCGAAGAACGCCGTGGCATTCACATAGACGGGATGGCCGAAATGGAATTCCATCGTCGTATTCGCGTCCATCGCATAGTCTAGCTTCACCTTCTGCTTGCCGTTCGACGCCGCATAGTTGAGCCGCGCCGGCAGTTCGTCGGAACTGGCGAAACGCCCCCGGCCCTGATTGGCGAAGAACTTCCCTTCGACGAAATCCCACAGGCCGGCTTCCCCTTCGGGATTGCGGCACGGCACGAAGTCGCGCACGAGCTTCCCCGCCGTGGCGATGCGCAGGCGATGGAGCGTGTAGGAACTCGGATAGAGACCGCCCTTCGCCGCGAACACGTAGAGCGTGCGGTCGGCGCCATCGAAGGTATTGCGGATACGGTAGGATTCAGAGGCTGCGCCTTCGTGCGCCACGGACGCGAAACCGTCCACGCCGATGACGACGCGGCAAGGCCCCGAAGGCGGCGTTCCCATCTTGACACCGTCGATGTCGTGGAAGTAGAGAAGGTTCGACTGCTGGTTGAGCAGGCAACGCGAACCCGTCCAGGCGTCCTGGCCGAAGAACACGGTTTGATGCAGATAGAGGTTGTTCGACAGCGCAAGCTCGATCGACGAAAGCTCCCACGTTTCCGTTTCCGTGTTGATCCACTGCGTGCCTGACGAGGTCAGGCCGTCAAGCTGCGTGTAGCCGGCGGGCAGCGTCCGCTCGCCAACAACGAGCGTAAGGCCCGTCGCCGTCGTTTCCAGCGTGCGCGCCGCCCCGTCAGCCCCCGTCGCCGCGTCCGCCGCCAGCGCCACGTTGCCGCCCGCCAGATTGAAGGAGGCTGCCGACACAAGCGTGTAGGTGCCCGGCTCGAGAACCGGCGGCACCGGCACCGTCACGTTCCCCGTCACCGTGGCTGCGCCCGCCACCTTGATCTCAGGCGTGCCCGGCCCGAGCGTTGAAAAGGCGAGCGTGCCGCCCGCAAGCGTAAGCGCGCCGCACCGGATTTCCTGCGTGGCCGCCTCGGCCACTTCCAAGGAACCCGCCGCAAGCGTGAGCGCGCCCGACACGTCGACGCCGTTCACGACTTCACGGCCCGCGCCGTTCTTGGCATAGGCGGCACCCGTGAGCATCGGCGCGAAACCGCCAAGCAGCGGCATGCCGGCGCCTCGACCGTAGAAACGATTGCCCACGCGGTCGTAGAGGCCGATCTCGTTATCGGCTTCGCGCAGCACCGGCACGAAATCGCGTTCGAGGCGCAGGCCGCTCGCCGTCTTCGTGGCGATCGTGCAGGAATAGAGGCGCATCTGGCTGAGGAAATTCGCCGTACCGGACTGGTTGACGGCGAAGATGTAGTCGGTGTAGGCACACGCGGTACACGTACCCGTGTCAAACACCTTGCCGTCGATCGACGAAGGTCCGCCGTTCTCCAAATGAGCGAGGAACGGCTGGTCGACTACGACTGGCAAATCCGTCATAAATTCCTTCGTGCCCATCGAGGCCCAATGTGCCTTGGCGACATCATTGTTGTAGATGAAACCGGTTAACTGATCCGCCGCACGGAAGGCCGTACGGCCGCCATAGTAGCCGAACCAGGCCTGAGCTGCCGGCATTCGAGTGAACGCCAGTTTCAGCTCCACCACCGTGTCGGGCCCGTGGGTGAAGCCCGTGTCGAGCCACTGCGAACCCGTAGATTCCGCATACGCAAGACGCGTATAACCCGCAGGCAGCGGCGCTTCCGCGGCCGACGCGGCATTCGGCACTAGAACAAGGTTCCCTTCTTGGATGGCAAGCGCGTAGGGGCCCGCCTCCGTGAGCGCGAATTTCGCGAGGTCGCCCGCCGCGAGCGCACCGCCGCCGATGAGCGCACGCGTCGCCGCGAGCGAAGCAAGGCCATGACGGCGGATTTCGATCTTCACGGGCGTTTCCGCCGTGGCACCGGCCATCGTCACCGCCGAAACCGTCAGCGAGCCATTCCCGCCGTCAGCCATCTCAAACGCCAGCGTGGCGCCGCCCGTGAGCGTCAACGCCGTACCAGCCGTCGCCTGCGGCACGACGAGCCGACCCTCCTGAAGCGTGAACGGTACGCCCAGCGCCGGCGTATCGAGCGAAACCGAATTCAACGTCGCCTTCACAAGCGCCGTCACGCCTTCGAGGTCCCTTTCCGTCAGCGAACCATCCACAAGGCGCTTGACCGTGCCGTCCATCGTAAAGGCGAGGCCGTAGGCGAGATAATTGTTGCCCATGTTGCCGTGGAAGGAGCCGTCCACGCGATTCAAAAGCCCCACATCGCCCTCGGCCGTACGGTAGGGGATGAAATCGCCCACGAGCGTGGCGGCGGTCTCTTGCACCTCGGAGATCTTGAAGTCGTAGAGCCGCATCGCCTGGTTGCGCCAAACTTTGTTATTGTTGTTGCCGGCGAACACGTACACGCTACCGGCAAACGGATAGCCCGTCGTTTCAAAGGCCGTCGTCTCGCCGTTGATCGTCAAGCGGTCGCGTTCAAGCGTCAACCCGACATCCCGCCCCTGCATGCCCGTGGGGCCGTTCACGTTCGACGCGCTGCAGAACCACGCCGTCAACTGGTCCGTCGAACTGTAGTAGCGCAACAGCACGCCGTCGCTCGACCGATCCGCCGCCACCGCGCCGAAGAAGACGCCCCAGCCCGACACCGCCAACGGCCGAAACGAGGCCTCGATGCGCGAGACATCCGTCAAGGTGATGCCCGTATCGACATATTGAGAGGCCGAAGACTCCACATAGTTGAGTAGCACCGCTTCTTCGTCAGAACCATAGAATCGGCTTGCCCCGCAGTTCCCGAAGAACCGTCCTTCCATGCGTTCCCACAGGCCCACGTCGCCATCCGACAGCCGCCGCACCGGCACATAGTCGCGCACAACCGGGCCTTCGGCGGATGTAATCGTGAACGAGAAGAGCTTCATCGCGCCCCGCACGTCGACTCGGTTATTGGCGTTGTGGGCGAAGATGTACATCGGGCACACCCCGTCGCCCGAACGCCCTCCCACCGTCAACGTCTCGTGCCAAGCGGCTTCCGCCACCGGTTTCCAGCTCATGTTCACGCCATCGCAGTGGACGCGGATGGGCTGATCGTAGAACGCTTCATCGGTACTCGCCACCGACGTACCATGGCGCTTGTAACGGTATTTGCCATCGTTCTGGTAGGCAAGGCCGACGTAGTAGAGGTTCGACTTGTCGTCGCCTTTCGACGCGCCGAAAGCGATCGAGTAGACGTTCGGCTGATGACGCGGCGCCTCCCAGACGGCGTCGACGATGTCGGCCTCCTTGTGCACGTAGCCCGTGTCGATAAACTGCGCACCCGTCGACCGAATCCACTCAAGCCGCTTGTACCCCTCTGGCGGCTCCGTCACCGCAAACGCCACCCCGACCCCGGCGAACGCCGCAGCCGAAAAAACGACTTTCTTGATTTGCACCAGTAACCGATTCATCCCATACTCCTCCCATAATTCTGAAATTGTCCAAATTCTATCCTACCGGCCTTGATTTGTCAACTCAAAATCGTAATGGACAACACACCGAGCGCATCTGAGGCCATGAATTCCGTGGATTGCGCGATGATCGAACGATTATTGGAAAAAGACGGCGTTGATGACTGCGTTGTCGCCGCGGATGTTGTTGCAGCGGAAGCGGATCGAACGGTCGTAGGTGAACACCACGTAGACGCCGCCTTCGAAATGCTCGACTTTCACGGTGGGGGCGATGCGATTCAATGTCTCCAGGTCAAAGGCGTCCACGTTCTGCACACGGCCGCCCGGGCCCGGCTTGCAGTCCGCAAAATAGAGCGCGACGGTAAATTTGCGCGGCCGCTTGAGCTTGATGTCGACAGGGCACATCTGCAGTCCGTTCGAGTAGTAGCATCCGAACGCGCGCGGCCCCGTACCGTCGGGCCGTGTCGCCAATGGCGCCCGCGGGTCGCGCGGCTCAATGGTGGTCGTTCGATGGCTCGACAGCCTGCTCACATAGTCGAACGTCACAGATTCCACGTAGTCCGGCAACACCGCGAGATCGCCCTTCTTCGGGCCTCCCCCGACGATGAAATAACCGTCTTTACCGTACTTCTTGAACCAGTCGCCCTGCGTCGTGTAATCGATCGCCTCGCATGTCGTCGCATACCGCCATTCTTCCACGCGCGCAGCCCGAGGCTTGCCCTTGTAGGTCACGTTGAACGTGTAACGGCCCGGCGGCAGATCCCGTACGAAAACAAAACCGTCCCGCGAATCAAGCGCCCCGACCTTCACGCTCTTCCCGCCCTCCGATACGACGATCTTCTCAATGGACATCCCTTCCTTCGGGATCGCGAAATCGGCCCGCGTCCCCGCCGGCACGGTGAGCGCGTGACGACCTGTCGTCAGATCGAAGCTCGCCTCGACCGCCCCGTGCGGCGTCATCGTGCGGCCTGAGACGCGCGTGGCGCGTCCATAGACATGCGGCACCACGGCGAACTTCGCGAAACCCGGCTCAAGCGGCTTGATACCAAGCATCTCTTCACTCAACCACTGCAGCACACCCGCGCCCCACGGGTGGGCCAGACTTGTATGGCCGCTCTGCGTGAACGGCACGGGGCCGTTGAGGCCGATGATCGGAATCCAGTCAGGACGGAACACCTCGAAGAAACAGGTGCCGCCATAGTTGATCTGTTCGCCCCACAAGTCGAAAATGCTCGCAAACGCATCGTCGTAATGCCCCGCCGCCGCCATCGCCTGGATGAGAAAACACTGGTTGAACGGCGAATACGAAAGCCGCTGCACGCGGTCCGCAAGATCGCGGTGGTAGAGTTTCTCGAGATCGGGCAGAAGTCCCGCATTGATCGCATCCGCCGACGCGTGCATGCCGAGCCGCCCCAGATAGCCGGGATCCGCGAGAAGTTGCTTCGTCTTCTCGGCGGCGTAACGGCGATAAGTCGCCGCACGTGCGCCTTCGCCGATGCGGTCCAGCACTTCGGCGAAGTGCTTCCAGGCGCCAATCGCGAGCATTTGGTAGGTGAGCTTGTTCTGCGCGCAGTCCGGATGGTCGAATCCGATGCCCGTGCGCTCATCCCAGCCGACGAAATGCAGATGTTTCGGCGCGTCGAAAATCGCGTAGGCGTGATCGAGGCGCCCGACGGCGGCGGGCAAGAGGGACTTCACCCCTTCGGCATCCCCCGCGTACATGTAGTAGTCGATGAGGCTCTCGATCCAGTAGAGTTCGTAGCTCTCGATGTTGTTGCGATGGCATTCCGTAAAGCGCAGATTCTTGAGTATCGTATCGTAATTCGAAAACGCCACCAGCGACGCCGCCTGCGACGGATAGGCATCGCCCGTCCACGAGATGCGGTCGCCGCGGTCCATCAGGATCGCGCCGATGCAGTCCTCGCGCAGATTCGCCCGCACGTCCCACGCGGCCACATACCAGATGCGCTCCAAGAGCGGATTGTCGCAGGCGAACGCGCCCGTATAGTTGACCGGCATGACCTGCGTGACCGCCCGAATGCCCGTGATCGTGAACGGATGCTCGAACGTCTCGACGTTGACAAACGCAAAGCGTACGCCCTCGTAGAGTTCGCGGTTGAGCTTGAGGCGATAGGTCGACGGGCCGACCTTCTCGGGCGCGCGCGTCTTATGGCCCCTGATACTCTCAACGACATTGTACTCGCTCACACCCAGTGTCACCCGCCCCGCGAGGTCGGGGCTATCGATCTCCAGCCAAGCCGGCAGTTCCACGCCGAAATCAAGCCGCAACGTACCCGAACCCTTCACGCGGATGGCGCATTTTTCACGGCCCACCGTCTCGAGCCCCGAGAACGAATGCCCGGCAAGGTCTTCGGCCTTTTTCGGCAGCATCACGTAGGCCTGCAGCTTCGACGCCGCCGAGGGAGCCTCCCACCGGTAGGCAACCAGAGGATCGGGCGAAGCCGCGACCGGTTCACCCGCGATGCGCCCGCCCGACACATACGCATAAGGCTGCGTCACCGGCGACCGCCGCGCCAGCGTTTGCGCCAATGCCTGCGTATCCGCCTGAATCCCGCCGACAACGCCCAGGGCAAATACGGCCCCAAACCCCAGTCTGATCGTGTTCATTTTCATTCTCCTGGATCAAGGGCCTACACCTGTCCGCAATGGGCCATCACCTCGCGCAGACGCGCAATGTAGTATTTGTAGTTTTCGAGCGAAGCCGACGGCGGCACCTGATGGTCCGCGCCGACGATATAGCCGCCCTGCCGAACGACCGGCAGGATACGCGCGAATTCGGCGTCGATGGGCCGGTACGGCAACTCGATCGCGCTGCCGCGTTTCTGGATGTTCCTGCGGCCGAAGATGTCCTGGCGGATGGTGTGTTCGGGCGTCTCCTCGGCGACGTACTCCTCGAAGCGGCGGAACGGCAGCACGAAATGGATGCGCCGCACGGGATCGAAGCCGAAATAGTTCTCATACGCCATCACCCCCTCGCCCCAGGTGACCGGCAGGTACTTCTCGGGATCCGCATTCGCGTTCTTGCCCACGAGGTCGTTCGTGATGTCATGCGCCCCCAGCGCGATCTCCGCCGGCATGCCTTCGTCCTTGAACCGCTGGCACGTCAGCACCCACGGACAGAACGTCTCCTCGACCGCCCCGCGATCCGGGCAGCCGAAATCCAATGTCAAACGCTCACGTTCACGATTTGTCAATTTTCATTCCTCATCTCACATAGATGACCAATCCTGATCCGAAGAAGAGTCCCTCTCTGGTACGAATCAGATAGCGCCCACTGGCACGGCTTTGTGCATCAATCGTAAAAGTCGCCTTCGGAGGTGTTTCCCACGTCATAACCGCCTCGCCATGAGTGAATCGGCGCGCGTGGACATCAAGTGTAATGACCGCATCAACCGCATACGACACCACGCTCTGCGGCCCCCCTTCCGCAAATGTACACACACCCGTCCACACGCCGTCATACGAGTTGAGGTCGAGCGTCGCACCGTTCTGAAGTTCGCACGAATGCCACTTCGTTCCCGGCTCGAAGCATTTCGTGACGAGAAGTCTGCTCCCCACAGTTTCCATATCGTTCGTTCCCGTGTAATACGCGCGGTAGGTACCAACCACCTTCGTTCCAGTCCCCACCTCCAACCCAACATCTTCAAGTTGGATCGTCGCCTCGGGCGCATTGACCGGACGATCAGCAGTAGGGGCGAGATTATGCCCAAGAAGCAAAATACCACCACCTTGTGCAACAACACATCCCGTACCTTGTACGGACGAGTTGCACAGTTCAAAGAATTTGCCGCTTGGAATCTGCAACGTCAAAACGTGATTGCCCAGTTCAAGCCGGGTTGTACCAAACGCCTGACGGAGAAGCGCAAGGGACTCAACGAGTTCAATACGCGAATCCGCCGTGAGCACCACACCCAGAAGCCCGGGATTATTAGCCCAGTTGCGCGCCGTCGAGTTCTTGAGCGTACCACCGTGGAGGTAGAGGACGTTCGGCGCCGTCGGCCAGCCATCCAAATCAAAGACAGCACCGGCCGAAACCTCCACGCGCGACCCGAGGCCGTAGGCGAAACCGGTGAACGTCGCATCGCGGAACCCCGCCTTGAACGTACCCGCCTCGACCAAGGTTCGCCCCTGATAGGACTGTTCCGCCCTCGCGGCGACATACGTACCGAGACCTCTCTTCACCAGAGAGAAATGACCCGACAGTGGAATCGTCGAATTGACACAGGTAACATCTTCCGCCAAGTCGAGAACGAGCGAGCCGCACGCGCACGCCTGCAACGAAAGATTGTCGATGGCCGCACACCGTTCGATCGGTTTGGCATAGTCCTGACTGTCGCCACGGATCGAGAGAGTGTGCGTACCCGCCGTGAGATAAAGACCAAAAGTCTGCCGCTTGAAAGCCGCCGTGTCGGTGGCATCGACATGGCTCAGCAGCAGATCGTCAACCTCGACGTGAAGCCGAAGGTTGGCGTAGTTTTTCCGCCCAATATAATCAAATGAAAACAGGTAGGTACCGTCCGCCGGGATCTCAACCGTCTGCGACAACGTACAGAATCCCTGCAGAAATGCTGCCATCGTCCCGTCAGTTGGATTTCCACCGAACCAGGGCGAACCGGCTTTAGCTAAACCGGGGCCTGCATTGTTCGCGACATCGCGCGACCAGCTCGACCAATCGTCCGGAATTGCCGCCCCCGAGGTATGTAGATACGTCCAGGTCTTCTGAGTGAGCGCCCCCGCCCACGATTCAAAGCTGCCATTACGAATGAGATTCTCCGATGCCGGTACCGTGGTGTCGCAGATGGTACCCTTACCAAACAAGTTGGCCAGTTGCAACGTGTGTCCATGCAGATCAACCGTACCGTCGAAGGCCACGTCCATACCAAACCCACGCCAATCGCAATCCGCAGCAAGCGTCACATCGCCCAGAACGACCCGTGCATGCGGCAACGGCGACGACGGCGGAATCTGCAGATTCAAATCCGTTCCTTGAATGTAGACGAGCGCGTTCGCATTGGGCAATCCATCCGCAACCACACGCCCCATCGCATTCGAACACGCCCAGTTCCTCGGATCGAGAATGTCGCCTGCGCCCCCCAGTCCCGTCCAATGGGCAACACGCACCACGGGCGAATCAACATCGGTGCCACAGATGAGACCGACTTCCGAAACGAACGGCGACACGCCAGCGGCTGCCGTCTCGGCATCGAACACAACGGAAATATTCGCAGGCTGCGGTGCTGCCAGCCAATTGATCAACATCTCGTCAGGTACAAGCATCCGCCCGTGGCAATCGACCGTAGCCGTACCGTTCGTCGTGAACGAAACGGCCGCCTGCGTGCCGCTTGCGGCAAACAGACACGTATTCGTCCACATGCCTGTCACCTGTGACAGATCCAGCACAGCCCCTGGCTGCAACTCGCACGCATGCCATCGCACAGCAGGCGCAAAACGTCCGTGTACACGCAGACCGGAATTCGCCGCCGCTTCATCCAAGTCACCGGCATAAGACGAAATGTAGTCGCCCACATCGTGCCACCCCCCATACGTGCAAATGCTGGCGTCGCGAAACTCAAATGTTGTTGTCGCGGCTGAAATCGTCGACGTACTGCGTTGATTGCCGAACCAGAATTCGCCACCACCATCCACGACAATTCGCCCACCTCCTGTCACGGTGGTATTGCAGAGATTGAATTCCCCGCCGACGGGAATATCCACGTTGAGCGTGTGACCATTCATTTCCAGAGAAGTCGATGTCCACCCCTGATGGATAATCCCCAAATCAAAACCCGAGACAGACGAATCATCCGTCAATACAACCTCAGTAAAGCATGGGAAAGCGGACCCTGATGCGATTTCACTTTTGACGAGACCGCCATCCAAAACAAGTTTCTGCGGAGCATTCGAGAAACCAGCCAAATCAAACGCCGCCCCCGTACGCACCGTCACACAAGATGAGGCCCCATAGGTGGACCCCGACCAATTCGTATCCTTGACCCCGCACAACAGGGTACCAGCCCGCACATCCGTCCCACCCGTGTAGCCTTGTCCAAGTTTCGCGGCCACAAATGTACCGTCCCCGTCTTTCACGAGTTTCACATTGCCAGTGATCGCGACGCTCGCATTCGTGGTCGTCACACCTTCTGGCACCTCGACCGTCAGTACGTCGGGATCGGCCTCGTCCACCGGCTTCAGGGAAATGGAATCAACGCAGGCACACCGATAGCTTGACGGCGAATAGCCCCGTGCATCACCACAAAAGGCAAGAGTATGTTCGCCCGCCGTGAGGGTGAAGACAATCTCCTTTCGCGCAAAGGCCGTCGTGTCGACACAATCCACGAAATCCAATTCCGTACCGTCGAGTGTAATATGAATGCGCAAGTTCGTATAATTCGGGCGCCCCACATAGTCGAACGACAGTCGATACTCGCCCGCCTTGGGTACACCCAGCGTCTGTGAAATCGATGTGTTACCCTGGATGAAGCAAGCCCGCACGCCATGCGTGGGCGCCACACTTAACCACGGTGACCCGTTTTGCGTCTGCCCCGGGCCGTCATTCGCATCGCGGGTCCATGCCCAGCCATCGGCCTGCGCCGAATTGTCCTTGTAGAAATAGGACCACTGGCCCGGCGCGGGCGAGAGCATCTCAAAGCTGCCGTTCGTCACGAGTTCCCCCGAACCGGCGATCACGCCCCCACCCGCGAGACCGGCTACAGACAGCGCATGTCCGTTCAACGATAGCGTCACGCCGGATGCGATGGAGAGAGTCCCTTCGCTTCGCCAATCCGTGTCAGCCGTCAGCGACGTGTTCTCCGTGATCTCGCGTGCGGCGAACACACCGAACGAAATCCCCAATGCTCCCATCAACATCTTCAATTTCATCGTTTACCTCCGCTTTAGGTTATTCGGCGATCATTTCATTTTGACTTTGTCAATTCCAAGAGTTCATCGAGACTCTCGCGGTCGCTCTTTTGAGGGGCGCGCTTATCGAGCGGTTTCAAGTCTTCGACCTTCAAGACGACGGCCTTCGTCTTTTCTGCGGCGGCAATTCTCCCCTTCTCCGCTACTCCAACCTTCGTCCTCTCTGCAACCTTCGCCTTCTCTACGGCCTTGGCCTTCTCTGCGGCCTTGGCCTTCTCTGCGGCGACGGCTTTCGCCGCCGCATCGGCTGCGGTCTTTTCACGCGCCGCCTTCTCGTACGCCGCCCATTTACTGGCGAATTTCGCCTGTGCGGCCCGTTCGATCGCGGCGGCGTCGAGAACGGAATTCGTACGCGCCGCCTCCTCTTTCAAACGCGTGCAGGCGTCCACCGCCCGCACGAGATTCCGCCCCAGAGCCTCCTTCTCCTCGCGTAGGCGCACCACCTCGCCTTCCAAAGAAAGAACCGTCTCTGAAATTCGATCGCGGTCGATCAAAAGCGCCACCTTGTCGTCTGCCAAATCATCATTGTCATGCTGGAGCTCCTGTGTTTTCCAGATGAAAAAACAGGTAACTCCGGCACAGACGAACGTCAGACACACATTGAAGATGGCGAGGAAGCGAACCATATCGTTTACGCGAGGCAGACCTTCTGCCGTTCGAGTTCCTTTTGAAGGGCCTTGATGTCGAGCGCCCGCGGCGTCGTGCCCGCCCGCGCGGCCAAGGCCGCCGCCGCACCGGCCGCCTGCCCCGTCACAAAACAGGGGCAGATGAGACGGAACGTATCGATCGTATCGGGCGCGCCGAGCATGCGGCCCGCGCAGAGCACGTTCTCCACGGCCTTCGGCAGCAGCGCCCGATACGGCACACGGAACGCCGGATGGCGGCCATCCTGGCCGAAGAGGCCGATGGTGTCGGCCGGCGCGAATGTTTTGCGCAGGCACGCGCGGTCGATCACGCATTCCGCATCGATGAGGCGCGAGGCCCTGGGGCCGATCTGCGAGCAGGTCGCCATCAGGTACACCTGTTCCCACCCCGGTTCCTTGCGCATCGCCGCCACGTGTTCCCACCACTTTTTACGGAAGTCGATTTCGGCGGCCGTGAGATCGCGCACGTCGAGGCCGTTGCCCTTGGGGCCCGTACCGAAGTTGCCCCACCAGGCCGCCGGATTCGCCTCGTTGCCGCGCATGGGCCAACGCCCCACCACGCCGCGCTTCGTTCGCCCCTTCGCATCCTTCGGGGCCGTTTTCGCCGTGATGCGGTCCATGTTCCCCAGGCGCACGACGTGGCCGATACCATGCGTAATCTGGCGGTAGTTGCCGCCCGCCGCGTAGAGCACGTCGCCATCGCCCGTACAGTCGACGACCTGCTTCGCGAGAATCGCCTGCTTGCCCTGCTTGGATTCGAAAACGACGCCCAACACGCGATTGCCGGCCTGCACCACGTCCACACCCCACGCATGGAAGAACATGTCGATCTTCTCTTCCGCCACCATCGTATCCATCAGGTACTTCGCCCCTTCCGGATCGACCGTCGGCTGCCAGTGCGTGCGCGAAAGGTCCGCCGGACGCGGCCGGCACACGTTCGCGCCGAGCTGAATGGCACGGTCGGCGAACTCCTCCGCAAGGCCGCGCGTGACGAGGCGCCACCGGTTGCCCGGCAACCGCTCCGATGTACACAGCATGATGAGCACCATGCCGTTCGTGAAGAGGCCGCCCAAAGATCCGTACCGTTCGACAAGCGCCACCTTCGCGCCTGCACGCGCGGCGGCGATGGCGGCCGCAAAACCCGCAGGGCCGCCGCCCACCACCACCACGTCCGTTTGATGGAAAATCGGAATCTCCCGCGCGGGGCAAATCACCTTGCCGTTCGTAAGCGCACAGCTCGGCCCGTCTTCGATCGTGTGCCCGAGCGGGAAGATATCCTTGCCGAACCAGGGATTATCGGGATCGCCAACGGACCCCGGGGGCAACGGATTCCGGGAAGCAACCGGCCGATCCGCCACGAGCGACGCGCCCGCGAGGGCCGCGCCGCCAAGACCAATCCGTTTCAGAAACTCTCTCTTACTGATCTGCATCGTCATCCTTCCCTTTCCGCATTCCGCATGTTACACTTTACGTTTTCCATTCTGCATTCGATCACGTTGCCGGCGTACCGGCCCCCGCTTCCGCAAGCGGCGTCAAAACGCCGCCGGTCTTGCCGGGCTCGCCGGCATAGAGAATCATCCCCTCGGATACGCCCACGCTCATCTTGCGCGGCGCGAGGTTCGCCACAAAGAGAACTTCCTTCCCCACGAGCGCGGCCGGATCGGGATACGCCCCGCGGATGCCGCTGAAAATCGTACGGCAGCCGAGAACGCCGCAGTCCAGGTCGAACTTCAGGAGCTTCGAGCTCTTCGCCACGATTTCGCAGGCAAGAACCTTCGCGATGCGCAAGTCAAGCTTCTCGAAGTCGTCGAACGTCACCTCCGGCTTGAGCGCCGGCGCCTCCTGCGTAGCGGCCCCCTCCGTTCTGCATTTTCCGTTTTCCGTTTTACATTTGTTCTTGGAGGCACGGCTTTCGTGCGCCACCTCGCCGGAGTCGGCGGGCTTCACCTTCGCCTTCTCCACCATCGCCTCCACCTGTTTCGCGTCGATGCGCGTGGCGAGGTACTCGTACTTGCCGATCGTGAAGTTCTCCACGATCTTCGCGGCATCGGCCCAGGAGAAGGCCTTTTCGCCGAAGAGCGCAGCCGCCTTCTCCGCGTAGGCGGGAAGAATCGGCTTCAGATAGATCGCGAGGAGGCGGAACACGTTCAAGATGGCCGTGAGCGTCGTGCGCGTCGTCTCCGCGCCGGCGGGATCCTTCACCGTCTTCCAGGGTTCGCGGCGGTCGAAGTATTCGTTCGCCGCATCGGCGATCTTCGCCACTTCCACGGGCACCTGCGAGAAGCGACGGTCTTCGTAATTCTGCGCGATCGCTTCGGCACGGCTCTGCGCGAATTCAACGAGCTTGCGCCCCTCCCCGTCGAGCGTACCAAGGCGGCCTTCGAGGTTCTTGTTGAGCATCTGCGCGCCGCGCGAGGCGAGGTTGGTGATCTTGCCCACCATGTCACCGTTGACGCGCTGCACGAAATCCTGGAGGTTGAGGTCCATGTCGTCGGTGGTGCCGCCGAGCTTGCACGCGTAGTAGTAGCGCAGCGCGGAGGGCGGCAGGTTGTCAAGGTAGGTGCGGGCGTTGACGAAAGTGCCCTTGGACTTCGACATCTTCTCGCCATTGACGGTGAGGAAGGCGTGCACGAACACCTTGGTCGGGGTCATGAAGCCCGCGGCCTCCAGCTCCGCCGGCCAGAACAGGCAGTGGAAGCGGATGATGTCCTTGCCGATGAAATGGTACAGCTCCGGAGCCCCAGCTCCACTCTCGCATTTTCCATTTTCAATTTTACATTCTACATTCTTCCCGCTCGGCCAC
>JAZLJP010000133.1:0-28100 GCA_045617985.1 Kiritimatiellia bacterium | reverse complement strand
TCAGGCCAGGCGAGTTCGACTACGCGAAATGGAAGGGAAACGGACGTCCGCCTGCCAGCCGCCTGAAGATCTTCAAGGCGTTCCTCCTCAAGGCCGTGCTGAACGTGAAGGACACGAAGGAGCTCGTGCGGATACTCCGGGCGGAGCCCCCTATTGGCGTACGTTCGAGAAGTATCCGTATGCGCCGCGTTTCGAGGAACGGTATGAGGATACGGAGAACTTTCTGGAACAACTGCCCCCAGCCGAAGGATCAGGAACGCTGGCGGCACCCGGCGGTGGATCCCGTGATCGACTTCCTCAAGGCGCGTATGCGTTCAAGGCCTTCCGGTGGGCGCAGAAGTATTTCCCCGAACGGGCTTGGCTCAACATCAACGAGTACAACCGCCGGGCGCGCGTCCTGGATGGTGATTGGCGAAGGCGACGGCGGCTGGTCGGGGTCGATCCGCGCGAGACGGCGCTTCGCGTTCGCCGCGCGCGTCCTCACCTCCACGGGCGCGGAGTCGTAATTGACGGTCTCGACGGGGGGGCGCCGTGGTATTTGACGATCATCTCGGCGAACCACGCGTCCGTGAATCCGCGTTCGGCGAACTCGCCGAACACGCGGCTGAAGCGCGACTGCGACGGGACGAGCCCCGAGCTGTCCCATCCACAGAGTCTGCGCGACAGGGGCCACCTTCTCGATATCGGCACTCTGTTTCTCCCGCACCTCATTCGACCAAATCGCCCAGTATTCAGGCGACATCGCCTTCATATCGGCATGCCATTTGGACTCTCCAAAAGCAATATCTCCAAACGCAACAAGCGAAATCGCACTCGACAACAGCATCAGCGGATGAAAATGAACAAACCCGATTCAAAGTACACGCCGTCTTCGCGAACGACGAAGCGCCCTTTGGCCTTGAAGTCGGGCGACGGCTGGAAGATCAACGAATCCAGATTGACCGGTTTGGTGGTTTCATTCCAGGCGATGATCGGCTCGTCTTGACGCAATTTCCGATCACCGAATTCAAGGAAGATGGTTGCCCCATCCGCCATCATCAGGGAACCGGTTGCCTGATTTCCCGGGAAGGAACACTGCACCGCCCAGGGCCCCGTTTGCCGGGAGAGGTCGATCGTCGCACCATTCGCAAGTGTTGTCGAATGCCATTGCGCCGATCCGGGCGCGAACACCCCCGCCACATGAAGCGTGTTCGTACCGCTGTCCCAATTGTTTTGATAGGTGCTCGCATAATCGCGGAAAACCACATCATCCGACATGACGGTGAGGGTCATCGTTTCACGGATGTCAAGCGCCGTCGTGGGCGCATGAACGTAGCGGCCGCCGGCCTCGTCGTTGTTGCCGCCCAAGCGGAACGTGCCACCTGTCTTTCCAACGATCCGCCCGCCGCCCGTCACCGTGAGATTGCCGAAGAAGATTCGCCCAGTTGCATCCACAACGAGATCATGACCGTTCATCTCGAGGGTGGCCGCCCCCCAATTCAAACCCACGAAACCAAAGTCCACCCCCTCTAGACGGGAATCGGCCGTAAGAATCATGTTCTGGATGAATGGACTTGCAGCCTGACCCCGACTCTGCGTGCTGCGAATCGTGCCGCCATCGAGAATAAACGTCACCTCGTGTTGATTGCCCCATCCGTCGAAATCGAGCGTGGCCCCTTCACGTACCGTCACCTCGCCGCCCATGCCGTAACGTCCATTCGCACCGGACGTAACGCAGAGGAACGTTCCCTCGGCGACGTCGGTTCCGCCGGAGTAGGCTTGCGCCCCTCGATCGGCGACGTAGGTTCCCGCACCTTCTTTGACCAGTTTCACGGTCCCCTCAAGCGCCAGCGACCGATCGTTGAACGAATGTCCTTGGGGAACGACAATGTGGAATTCTCCCGCCCCCTCCGTCGGGCGCATCGGCCCCGCAAGGAAGGTTCCGGCACCGGCATTCGTGTAGAAGATGCCATGCACACGATCGAAAAGTCCGATCGCGTTGTCGGAAAGCCGGCGTGCCGGCACGAAATCGCGCTGGAGAGTGCCGTTTGCAGACTTGATCGTGCACGCATAGAGCTTCATCGCCGCATGGACCCCATCATCACGAGCAAAGCCGTTTACAGCAGACGAACCGTTCTCGGTGAACAACGCAAGCGGCGCCGCTCCCGTGCGCGGGTCAAAAGTCCCCGTAAGGGTCAACCCGTCCACATGCTCACCTTCGGCGTCAATCCATCGCCAAGACACCGTGCGCCCCTGTGCGACCAACTGAATCGGCGTTGCGCGCGGGAACGCCGAAGTTCCCATGGCGTACGTTCCGCCCCATTGATAGCGCGGCAGATTGTCGGGGCCATTCGCCGTTCGGAAATACATCCAGCCGGCATTCACGTCTTTGCTACCAAACGGACAATGCCATTGGAGTTTCTGTGAAGCCGCGAGGTTGAAGCGCATCGAAATTTCATCGCCCACCGCCACGGCATACCCCGTATTGATACATTGGTATCCGCCGGCCGTCGACTCGATGTAGTCCAACTTCTGATAACCCGCGGCCGTATCCGTAATCGTGACATTTCCCGTAAATTCCGCCATCCGAAGCGAATGCCCGCACAGATCGACCCGTCCCGTATAGACTGCCGTCAGCCCCGTCAAATCGCACGAGCCGCCAAGCGTCTCAGGAAGGCGCACTTCTTTACAGAGAAACGGCGAAAGGCAGTTGAACGCGCACCCCCTCGGCAGATAGACTGTTGTTGCCGACATCGGCAAGGCGCCTTCAACGAGAGCGACATCATTGGAACAAAGCCAGTTCGCCGAATCATCGGCCGCCGAATCCGCCCCGCCAAGCCACACCGCCGACCGAACAAACGGCACAGAACCGTGATCACCGCCTAAATGAAGTTCTAGATTTCCATCCGCAACGCCAAGCCAGCAGTTGGGCACCGCTTCATCCTGCGCATTCACCACGGTCAGTTCGATCTGGCCGGCGGCAAGCGTCGTCAATGCCCGCGCCGGCCCAAGAACGACGGTCTTCGGCGTGACGCTTCCCGTGTAAACGACCTCGACATGGCGAACGCTCGTCAGGAATCCGTCATCCTCGACCCCGCTGAAATCCACCATTTCCCGTGTCGTATCACCTAGGCGAAGGCGCCAGACCGCCTTCTCCCCAAATCGGACATTCGTTCCCTCAAGCGCGCCGTCCCCCGAAAGCGTGCCGTTCAGATACAGCATTCCGGCGTTGATGGGGTCCTTTCGCAATGTTCCTTTCAAGACGACGTCTCCCGCGCACGTCAGAGAGTTGTTGCCGTCGTTTCGAACCACGGCAACCGCGCCCGGGGCCACGTCGATTCGTCCATCGAGCGTCGATGACGCGACGGCCCACAATCGGGCATTCGTAACATTCGGTTCAACCGTGATGCCGATCGTCTCCGGAAAGACCGGTATCGAGAAATAGACGATCGCATCTGAAGCCGCAAAATGCAAGCCGTTTGTAATCGTGCCCGTCACCTCGCCGTAAAAGCCCATCCGGCCTCCAGCCAAAACCAACCGGTCAAGCGCAAACGCCGTTTGGTGAAATGCGACGGCAACATTTTGTGAAATGGGAACCGCTGCCGTGAGCGCATACGGGCCCTCCACCGAAGCTTGCTGAATCTTCGACGCGGCATCGGAGCAGACGGTAATGCAACCGCTTCCGATTTTGGCATCGGCCTCCAAGACGATTCGTCCCAGCCGCAGTCCACCGCCCCACCAATTCGTCAACATGCTGTAGATTGCTCCTCGGCCATCCCCGCCATCACCCGCAAGATGGAGCGTCTTACCATGAAGAGCATCCGAATTAGCGAGTTCCAGTGTTTCATTCCGAAAGGCGATCGACGCCCCGGCCTCAACCCAGATGTCACCCGGAAGCGTCGCCTCCGGCGTCGCCGCCAGCGTGCGGGCGAGATAGAGACGGCCCTCCCCTACACGAACGCTCTCGGCTTTCGACACCGCATCGTCATCAAGTGCAAGCGTTCCCTCCCCCTCCTTGACGAGTTCCACCGCCGGAACCGTCTTCTCGACATTCGTGATCGCCAAATCGCCAATCGTCGAGAAGATGAACGAATTACCGGGCACCCCCAAAGTGAGCGGCATGTGCAAGGTCTGTACTGCCGCCGAAAGGTTGGTTACCGCGCGCTGAACGCTCAACACGCCCGTGCCCCTTTGCACGGTGACGCCTGCTTCTGAACCAAACACGAGGTCGCGCACGATGAGATTCGGCATGTCGAACGCGATGTCACCCCCCTGAACCGTATTGAAAAGGACGCCCGCGCCAGCCTCCGGGCTCGCGCCATTCTTCCAGTTCGCCCCCGTAGACCAATTGGCGTCCGTCAGGGCCGCACCCGACCATTCCACATCTTCGGCATCCTTTTTCGTCAGGACGAGATTTCCGTTCACGGCTTTCACCTGCGCAATCAAACCGATGACTTTGAACTTGCGCGCATCCGCCTCGGTAAGCCCAAGCCCCTCGCCCGTGATGAAGGAGCGCTCATCTCCTGCACCAAGTTTCGCGATACCGTCCACATCGTTCACCTCGACGAGAATCGGTTCGGCTTCAGTCACCGCGGAATCAATCGCGAGCGCCCCCACCGTGAACGAATCCGCCCCATCTTCCGTCACGTCAAGAACAAGACGGCCTCCCCCCAGCGCCAACGGCCCCACCACCTTCGCCTCACGCGCCGCGCGATCCTCAAACGAAATGCTGCCGCCGGAAAGACGCAAGGACGGGAAGTTGGTGACGGCCGCCGCATTGACCGGATACCCCCCCGTCTTTTCCACAGCCGCGTATCCCGCGATGTTTTCCGGCGCAAACGTGCCCTTGTGTAAACCAATCGTCGCCCCGTCGGTCGAACGCAGATATTCGCAACCACCGCCCGCGAAATTCCCGCTCACGCCCGCACCCGTATTGCCATGGAATGTTCCATCCACAACGTTCATGAGCCCCACCGCACCATCCGTTTTACGATAAGGAAGAAATTGGCAAGCAGGTGTTTCGGCATGAACACGCGTCACCGAAAGCGAATAGAGGGTCACCGTTGAAAACATGTTCTGATCTGGTGCCACCGCCCCCACCGACGTTGCGCCGTTGAAGGTGAAAAGCCCCATCGTTGTCGCACCGGCAGAGAGAGTGCCCGGCGCGGAGACAAAACCGGTCACGCCATCGACTGTTTCCCATCGCGCCTCGTTCCCCTCCACCACCAGCGTCGTCTCAACCTGTTCGGGGAATGCATTCGCTGCGAAATTATACGTTGAAGCCACGCGGAAAAAAGGCGTATTGTTGTCCCCGTTTACAATGCGCATTTCATAGCGTCCAGCGGCCACCATGCACCCGAAAAGGCACGGATATTTGTTGGGCTGGCTCGCGAGACCTTCGTATTTCAAACGAAATTCAAGGCGATCGTTGATGTCAAGAACGTACCCCGTATCGATGAACGTCTTGGGGCCGGACTTGATCCAACCGAGGAACACCCCGTCCAGGGCGTCGTCATCGGGCCCAAGGAAAGTTCCCGTTCCGGCATTCCCTAGAAAGCGCCCGGCCACCCGGTCCCAAAGACCGGCCACCCCCTCCAGGTTCCGGCAGGGAATCAAATCAACGAGCAATTGGTCCTCTCTATCAAAAACCTGAAACGCATAGAGCGACATCGCCGTGTAAAGGCCCGTATCCGGCGAAAAGGCCGTTTCGGCGGCATTCAGATCCGACACGCCATTTTCCGTAAAAAGGCCAATCGCCCCGATACCGGAAGCCGGAGAATCCGCGCCCGGCAGCGTCAGCGCGTCGGTCTGTTCAACCTCCCCTTCCATCCATCGCCAGGACGACGCATTTCCCCGACAGACAAAATCAACGATCCGATCCCGAGGGAACGGTTGCGTTCCCACAACAGCCTCTGCATTTCCACCCTTTTGGTAACGCGGCACATCCGGCGAGGCGCCATTCTGCGTTCGCAAATAGAACTGGCCGCCATTGGCAATCCGGCATCCGAAGGGACAATGATAGGCCAACGGTTGCGCCGCCGCAAGCGAAAAGCGAATCGCGATACGCTCCGTTCCGAGAAACCGATAACCCGTATTGACGCACTGCTTGCCATCAACCGTCGAGCGAATATACGCAAGTTCCGTATACCCGACCGGCAACGGCACATCGGCAATCGCAGCTCCACCCAACACAAGAGAGGCGAGCAAAGTCATAAGCCGCCGCGGCCATCCATTTTCCACCATCTTCATCTTTCCATCTCCTCTGACAACTTGAAACCTTTACGGGAATCCGGCGCGCGTTCCGATGTGCGCTAGCGCACCACGAGTTCGTACCACACCGTCTTGTAGGCGGGGCCGATTTGGATACTGGCCTTTCCATCCTTGTCGGCCGTCACGCGCACCTCGCCCTTCGGCTCGCCGCGTTCATCAAGCGCATAGCACGTGGTGCGCGCCGCAGGAGCGGGCAACGTCACCGTGGCCGCCACACCTTCGCAGACCGTCTTGCCCTTGCCCCAGGCTGCATCGCGGCATGAAACCATCCCGTGGCCGTGATCGGTAAACTTCGCGCCGCCGTTGTGGCAAAGGCCCGTGGCCGTGAGCAGGATCCGCGCCGGGCGCCCTTTTGCGCCGAACCCCGTCGCCTCATGCGAAACGAGCGAGAGCGTGGCCCACCCCAGCTTCGTATCCCCCACCGCAAGCCGCACGCCGCCCAGGTCGAAGGTGCGTCATAAGACGGCACGAAGGGAAACATATCCGCTTCCGTGAGCGATGCGACGTCTACAGCACCGGCAAGTCCACCCCCTACCAAGAACGCCATCGCACCGAACAAACGCACCGTCTTCATTTGACGCCCTTCTACAACCGACGCCCCCCGCCCGCACTCGACTATCGGAGGAAGATGTAGAATTTCAGTTGCTTGATGAAGATGCCGCCCGGCTCCTCGATCAGGACGAACCCCTTGGATTGCATCGCCGGCGACAAGGTGAACGTGGTGTTCGCGGGGCGCGTCTCCCAGGTGAAGTGGTACCCGTCTTCCCACGCGACGTCCGCAACCCTGTCGAAGACGACCGTGACTTCATTCTGGCCCAACGGCATCGAATCATTGGCACTCGTGACGCCTTGATTGAAGATGCCGTCCGCAACCCGGGTACCGCCCGTGTAGGTCTGGTTCAGAACCATCGTCCGGTAGACGCCCTTGCCGGACTTCACCAGCTTCGCACTTCCCCCAACCACCACATTCGTGTTCACGCTCGTCACGCCCTCCGCGACGTCCACCCACAACTCGCCCGACGTCCCCGACGCGGGAACCGTCGCGCCCACCTTGAACGAACCCGAACCCAGCGTGGCGTGGAACACCCCGTCCACCTTGTCGTAGAGGCCGAGAGCGCCATCTTGGGTCCGCTTCACCGGCACGAAATCGCGCACCATCTGCGCCCCGCCGCCCGTCCAGAACCGCGCCGCATACAACCGTCCCCTGGCGATGTACTGTGTACTGCCGTCGTAGTTCAAAGCGAATATGTACATGTTCTTGCCTGTATTGTATTCTCCGGCAATGTCGTAGTGCCAGGCCAGCAAGCCATTCATGTACGTATTCTGGCTGCCGTCGCGCATGCGATTGTAGCCGAGATATCGTTTGCCCTGCGTGAAATCGTCGTTAGGATGAGTGCCGTAGTTGACGCCACCTCCCTTGAAATCCCTGTAGCCAAAGCAAACGCGGTTGCGCAAACCCCAGAACGGCAGGAAGCGCGTACCCCCCGTACGAGAACCCACCACGCATTTGTCGTAGGTCATTTCAGACGCCATCACGTCAATTTCCACCGTGACGCCCGTGGCGCCTATCACGCCGGAATCGAAGTAGCCCTTTTCATCCGTCTCCTCGATGTAGGCAAGCGCCTCGTAGCCGTCCACGGCAAACGGACGATCCGTAATCGCGCCCGTGCCCGTAAGCCCAGCGAGCTGCAGATTCCAGCCATTCAGATCAAGATTGCCCTCGAACGGCACAGATCCGAATGCGCGCCAGTCGCAGTTGGAGGCGAGATGCACGTCGTCGCAGACGATCTTCGCCGCACCGAGCGTACCGAACGCGCTCGCCCAGCACGCATTCACCGTGCCGCTGAAATGCACAATGGTGGTGCTGACCGGCGCCAATGCCATTTCCTCGCCGAGGACGTTGAAGGAACGCCAGTTGGCGTCATTGCAGAGATCCCCGTCCACCCCGCCTTCCCAGTAGGAGGTGGCCGGCCGCCGGGACTCTTCGTCGCTCATCACTTCGAGCACCGGCGACATCGCCCGGACGACGCCGCGGCGGTTCGCCTCGTCCGTCGCCTCGCCCAAGACGAACGGCGTCGAACTGCCATTGGTGAAGACCCCGCCCGTGACTCCATCGTAGAGCGCGCCTTCGCCATTCGCAAGGGCAACCGGGTAATAATCGCGCACGAGGACATCGTTTTGCCAGATCTTCATGTCAAAGAGCTGCGCCTTGATGCACACTTTCGGCAACCCGTCATAGTTGCACCCGAAAACATACAGGTTCAGCGTGGTGTCGTAGACATCCGGAGACGTCGAACTGTACAATTGCTGATCATTGACCACCAGCGTCTGCAAGTCCTTCTTCAGTTCGCAGACGACATGGAAGGCATCACCGGCTTTATAGCCGGCATCCTTCCGGGCCGGCAACCAGTCGTTATACCCCACGTACCAGTCGGCATTCCAGTACATCTGACTCAAGTAGAATCGGGTGTTGCCCTTGCGCGCGCCCAGGATGGTACTGTCATTGCCCGCGAGCCAAACGTAGTTGGCGTCCATCTTGGTGCCGCTCTTGCCGACGATTCCGGTGTCGATGAACTGCGTGCCCTGGCTGGTACCATACGCAGTTGAGGTCGAGGCGATGTACATCAACTCCCGCTCGTAGGGCAGATTCTCGGTCTGCAACAGGAAGAAGCGATAAAACATGCCCCGTGTAAAGTCGCTCGGCAGACGATAGGTGAAAGTCGTCTGGTTGCCCTCGATCGTGGCCACGTCCCGAATGAACGACGCCCACTTGTACTTGTTCTCGCCGCCACTGGCATCGCCGTAGGCCACGCAGAGCGTGTAGTTGGTGCCATCGGGCTCGCCAAAGGCCAGCGTCACCGACCCATTGTTGATTGAGGTCACGTCCATCGTGCGAGCCGCACTCGTGAGCCCCGTCGCCAACGCCAACACGAAAAGTCCCTTTCCGAGACCCCACCAATCTATCGATCGTTGCATCGTTTCATCCTTTCCTTTTTGCCCCAAGGCCGTTTCAATTACGCCCCAAGGGCTAGGCTAAACTTTAAGTCGACACTATTATACACGAATTTCCCGCACGTGGAAAGCCCCTTTCTCAAAAAAACTAAAACAAAGACCTAAAATCGACAATCCCCCCTGCACTTGAACTCACCGCTTCAGCACGGCCCAGCACCGGCCTTCATCCAATTGCAGGGGAGGGACGCGCTTCCGCGCGTCCGAGATTTTGAAATTGCCTCCGTCATTTAGAAACCGGGATTGTATTCGATGTTCGAACGGGACGGAATCTGATCCGTGACGACACCTGTCTCGTCGGAGTCCTGCACGTTCATGTCCCACCCCATCTGCCGCCAGTGGTCGATGAAGGCCGAACAGTCCGCCCTCGTGCCCCAGGCCCCGCTTGCCGTCGGCACGAACTCGCGGCTAAGCGCATCCTTGTAGACGTGGTGCCAGGTCGTTCCCAACACGCCCAGCGCCCCCGCTTCGCGCGCCGCACGGGCCTGCGCGAATGTCCCCGCCGGCTGATCCCAGGGCGAGGCCAGCAAATCGTAGCCGGCCTTGCGGAAATGCGCAAACGTCGGATACCCCGCCTTCACCACGCCGCCATAGAACCAGTCGCAGATGACCACGGATTTCGGCAGTTTCCCGAGCAGCCGCTCCTCTCCCGCGCCGGCGTTCGCATAGAACGGCGCAAACATTCCCCGCTTCAACAGCATGTCATGCCACATCATCGCCCGTGCGCCCCGCGACTCCAGCAATTTCGAGACGCGCGTGATGTTGCCCGCAATGAGTTCCACATAATCCTGCGCCCGGCAGACCGGGCAGCTCGGCCGATTCGCCTCGTCGCAGCCGATGTGGAAATACGGAGGATTGCCGAAGGCCTCGTGCAGTTCGCACACCAAGTCGTCGATCATCGTGCAGGCGACCGGATTCGACAAGCACCAGTTCCAGCCGCGGTACGGCTCGAAAATCGGTTGGTACTCGCGATGGACGTCAAGCGCCGCATGCTTGCCGCTCTGGCCCCGGCTCATCGTCGCATGGCCGAAGATGTTGAACTGCGGAATGAGCGTCACGCCCAGATCCTGGGCGATTCCCCGCAGGCGGGCGATTTCCGCCTTCGTCATCGCCCCCGTCTTCCAGCCCCACCACGGATACTTCTCGCTTCGGAACGTTCCCCAGGTTTCCACCACCACGTAGTTCATCTTGTAGTACCCGGCCAGGCGAATGCACCGCTCGATGAACGAGACTTTCGTTTCGGGAAACCAGCACAGGTGGATGCCGCGGAACGCAGACTCCGGCCGGTCGCGGATGTCGCACACCGGCGCCATCCACCCTTCCACCTTCATCGTCCCGCGCTGCGGAATCATCAGCTGGCGCAACGTCTGGAACGCATACCGCGCCCCTGCCAACCCCTTGGCGCCGATCTCGATCGCGTGCGAGCCAAGAACGATGCGGTAGCCCTCATCGCCTTCCCCTTCCGGACGCGCCACGGTCAGCGTCTGGACATTTGCCGTCACGCCGAAGGCCTCCTTCAAATGCTTCTCATACCAGGCGCGCACCGTCTCATGCTCACCCGCCAGATTAAGGTGAAGCTTCACCCCGTTCGTCAACGACGCGCAGTCCGTCACCCGCCACGACGCCTTCTGCGGCGCCGGCACCAACCGGGGCGGCGCAAAATTCAAATCAGCGGCAACAGCCGTCTCCACGGCCATCGCCAACAACATCGCAAACGCCACAAGTCTACTTTTCATCTTTACCTTCCTACCGGATATAAATCACCAGCGCGTTGTTGAACAGATAGAGTCCGTCTTCGCCAACCCTAACACCGTAGTTGCGGTCCTTCACGTGGAAGCGAACCGTGTCGATGTTCACTGGTTTATCCTCCGCTTCCCATGTCAGCACCTTCTGTCTGCTGCGAAGCGGGCGTGTGCCAAAGTCAAGCGTCACGCGGGCTCCTTCGGCGAAGGAGACCTGGCCCCCGGCGATGTCGCCAGTCGCCGGCCAGGCCTCAGTCGCCGCCTTGAGGTTGAACGTGGAACCGTCGAGGAGCTGCACCTTCGGAATTTTCGTGGTCTCCGGCGTGAACGTGCCCTTCACCATGACGGTGCCCGTGATGGGACTGATGCTTTCGATGGTGTCATGCACAATCAGATTGCGCACGGTGATGGGCGTATACAAACTCAAGTTCTTGAAGAACTCGAAATCCACAGTGCCCGCCTCGATTGTGGAATTGTAGGTGGTGAGCCCGCCATACACGCGAATGGTGCCATTGGTGATCGTGCCGGCTCCCCGGAACTGGATATTATACGCTTCGGGAGCAACGTCGAGGGTGCATCCATTCAGATTCAGAAATGGCGCATCATAGAGCTGCCACCATCCACCCATTCCCCCTCCAATCGATTTCACCTGCGAATTCCGCGTAAGCGTCACCCACCCGAACGTACTTATGCCCACACTGATACCACCTCCCGTATTGACCAGAGTGCCGCCGTCAAGAATGAAATGCATCCGATGGAAGCCAGAATGGGCATTGGTATCAAACGTACCATCGGCCAACACCCAAACGACGCCGTAGCCGAAGGCGGGATCTCCGTCCACTCCGGCCTGCAACGTGCCCTCCGCCACCTCCGTGCCGCCCGTGTAATACTGCCGGGACATCGCAGGGCGCAAGGTGCCGGCACCTTCCTTGACCAGCTTGAGCGAACCGTTGAGCTTCACGGAGGAATTGACCGCGACAACACCTTCCGACACCACGACGTGCAACTCGGAAACGGGAATGGGACCATCGAAGAACTCCAGCTGCGCGAATGAAAGGTAGGCGGCATCCGGCGCCTGCGTGGCGGTGAACTCCATGCGGTAGTACCGATAAGACGCCGAGTTGTCCAACGAATAGGTACGCACATTGTCATCGAAAGTCCACCCCGTCTCCTCGGTGCGCGTATCGAGCAGCGTCCAGTTCAATCGGTCGTTAGACCCCTGCATCGTCCAGTTTTTCGGCATGCGGCCGGCGGACGCCGGCCCGTTGCCGTACAACCGATAGTACCTCACGGTCTTGGCGTTCCCCTCGCCGAAATCGTAGATCAACTCCATCGGCAAGCTTGCCTGCGCCACCATGATGCGGCCCGACCCGTCATTCCAGGTGAAATTGTCGCTAAAGGCGCAGGATGCGGAAGAATAGGCAAACGCCGACGATGAGGAAACGTTCGCGGCAATCGGTTCCGTGAGGTCTTTCTTCCCGGAGATTGTGCCCTCGAAAGCCAATTCGGCGACTTGCAGCTTGTGCCCCGCAAGATCGATCTTGGCTCCAGGAACCACACGCGACGAATCAAGTCCACACCAATCGGCATCGGCGGCGAGCGCGCAGTCGAACGCGATCGACCTGCAAACGAGGGTGTGGCCGACCGGCCAGTTGAAGGTCGTCGTGCCCTTCACCATAATCTCGGTGTCGGCATTCGGCAGAACCCTCTCCAATACTTCGTTACGGCGATTCCAACATGTCCAGTTGTCGGAATCCGTGAAATCGCCCGGCGTGCCATGCCCGGTCCACTCGGCGCGCACCGGAATCGTCAGACCGACCGCCTGGAGGTCGGAGACGCTCCACGCCTCCGCGCCAACCGTGAGCGGCGTTGCGCCTTGGTTGACGTCGAACCGCCCCGTCACCGAATCGTAGAGCGCGGGCGTACCGTCGTCCTTCACGCATGGCACATAGGCACGGGCCAGCACCCCGTCGTCCCACAGGGAAAGCGAATGGAAGTCGATCGGCGCGAACATGCTTGCCGCATTGTTGTTGTTGTGCGCAAACACATAGACATTGTACGCCTTTGAAAAAGTATTCATCGTGACCGTGCGAGCGACACCGTCGGCGATGTGCATGTTGCGATCCAGCAGGAAACAGTGTTCGCCCACCACGCCAGGATTGCCGACGGTCGCGTTGTCGATCGATTTATTGCCGAAGCGGAACAGCCAACGGTTGGCGCTCGAGGCAATCGTTAGGAACTGGCTGGTGCCGCCGTTGCGCGAACCGAAAGGAGACAAAAAGTCGCCCCACATGGCGAGCATCTTGAACCGAAACTCGGCGCAGGAATTGCTGTCGGGCTGAAAGCCGGTATCCACATACTCGTTGACGCCGCCGGAGGTGAGCGACTCGACCATCTTCGCCCCGGGAATCAAGGGCTGCGCGAAAAAACGCAAATAGGTGGCGTCGGCGGGGACGGTGACCGTGCGCGACATTTCCCAGATGCCGATGTCGTCGAGCGCTTCCACACGAGCCCAACCGTTGGTGGTGTTGCCGCCATCGGCATCGCCCCGAGCCACAAAGAGACGCTGCGCACAGCCTGGATTGGCAAAGGAAAGCGACATCTTCATCGCGCCGTTTTCGGCAACCACTTCGTTGACGGCAATCCTTCGCTGCATGCGATGGGGTTCAGGCCCAACCTCGGGCCCGGGCGTAAACGCCCGCGTTCCGTAGTTGGGATGGAAGACCCCGGTGACCGTGTCGAACATGCCATAACGTTGCAGCGAGTCTTCCCCCGCGTCATCGTCGCGCACGGGAATGAAGTCCCGCACCAAATTGCCGTCCTTGTCGTAAACGCGGAAATAGTACAACCGCCCCTGAACAAAATTGGCCATCGACGAATTGGGTTTCAAATCGCCGCCGTCCACGTGGGAGGCAAGCAACGCAAAGGGACCGGCCGGCTGGTAGGCGGCCGTGGAGACCGTACCAAGGGAAACATAGTTGAGCGTCGAGGCCCCCGTAGCCCCGTTCACCATCAGTACGCAATCGGTTTGAGCAGCAACAGCCGTCGTGGTCGAGGTTTGAGCCGACGCGCCATGGTCCAAACGGAACTTGCCGCTCAGCAGCACGCAGGAATAGGAATAGCAATTGACGCCATTCCCGCGGGCGCAATAAACGAAACCGCTACTGATACTTGTGAAGCGAACCTTGGCTTCAACCCGATCAGTGCAATCGGGCGTATAGCCCGTGTGGATCCACTGCGACCCCGTCGCCTCCAGATACGCAAGCGGAGTGTAGCCTCCGCTTGCGGTCACAGCAAGCAGCGATCCAAGAATCCCAACCATCATTCTTTTCATAATGTCGCTCCTTATCGTCGTTTTCAAAGGCGCTTCCTTGGTTTTGAGTCATTATACCACATTCCAATGAGAGAATCACGTTTGAAAATGCCGGATTCATTTTTCGGTCCATCACCTCAACTCGATTTCGACGATGCCGGCGGAGAGTTTCGGCCTGCAGTACGAAGCCTCCACCCGCGCACTGCGTACCAACGTCATTCCCATCTCCTCGCCCGCCGCGAACCAGGTCTGCAGTTCACCCGCGCCCCGATGGTTCCAGGCGAAATACGGCACCAGTGTGAGACCGCCGCCCACCAGCGCCGTCATCGGCGTCGCGGCAATGGTGATGGGGCGAGGCGCCAGCGCGACATCCGGCGGCAACACGGCGTCGTATGCCTTGCCGCCATTGTCCACACCTTCCGCACAATACACGAGCGGCCCCCGCTCGACCGCGAACCGCCCCCGGTCCTGCGCCACCGCCTCGTTCGCGCGAATCCGGCGCACGGGCATGTTCATTACGACTTCAACGACATCGCCCGCCTGCCAGTCGCGCGTGATCGCGCAATAGCCCTTTTCGGGCGAGAACGGAAACGCCTTGCCATTCACTTTCACCGCGTAGTCGGCGAGCGATCCCGGCACCGTCTGGGTATAGAGGTCGCTCGGTACAGGCCGTCCCGTGCACCAGCCGGGCACGCGCAGATTGAGCGTGAAGCGTCCGCCGCCAAGGGTGATCCGCACATGGCCATCCCACGGATAGCCCGTCTGCTGCGACAGCTTCACCGTGCCTGTGCGCAGCGGCAGCGTGGCCTCGCTATCGAGGAACAGGTTCACGAACACCTCGTCGCCGCGGGTCGCGTAGGCGAAACGGCCAAGCTGCGGAATGAACCGCACGACGTTCACCGGGCAGCACGAACAGCGGAACCATTTCGAACGGGCATAACCGCCTTTCGACGCGAGCGGATTCTGATAGAAGAACGCGTCGCCGCCAATCGAGACGCCGCTGAGGAAGCCGTTGTAGAGCGTCCGTTCGAACACGTCGACATACTTCGCGTCGCCATGCAGCATGAACATGCGCGCATTCCAGAGCATGTTGCCGATGGCCGCGCACGTTTCCAGATACGCGCCCCCGTTCGGCAGATCGTACTCGTCGCCGAAGGCCTCGTGGGCCAGTCCCAAGCCGGGGGCGCGATAGGTGACGCGCGCATGGGCGCCGATGCCGCCCGTGAGATGCAGTTTCCGGCTGACCACATTCCACCACAGTGCGTCGAGAGCTCCCGAATAGACGGCATCGTCCATCAGCGTCGCCACATCCGCCATGCCCATGTAGAGATAGGCCGCGCGCACCGCATGGCCGAGCGCCTCCGTCTGCTGCAGCACAGGCGCGTGGTCCTGGAAGGCGGCGCCCCAGAGGGGACGGAACGCCTTGCGCCCCCGCCGGTCGATGAAATGCCGGGCGAGGCGCAGATACTTCGCCTCGCCGGTGGCGCGGTAGAGGCGGCAGAGACCGATCTCGATTTCCTCATGGCCGGAGACCTCGGGATTCTGTCCCGGGCCGGGACCGAACACCCGGTCGATGAGGTCGGCGTTCTTGAGCGCCACCTCAAGTAACGTGCGCTTGCCCGTCACCTCGAAATGCGCCGCCGCCGCTTCGTAGAGATGCCCCACGTTGTAAAGCTCGCACGCGAATTGATTTTTGCTGAACCGCGCCTCGCCCATCATGCCATAGTTGATGCGGCCGTCCTTGAGCTTGCCGTAGTTGAAGCCCAGCGTGCGGGCGGTGTAGAGATAGCCGTCAGGCTCCTGCGCCTTCGCAATCGTCGCGATGAGGCCGTCGAGGAAACGGTCCAGTTCGGGGTCGGGATGCTGCGCGAGCGTGTAGGCCACACCCTCGATCACCTTGTAGACGTCGGAGTCGTCGAACAGAATGCCCTTGAATCCGCCCTTTTCACGGCGGCCCGCCTTCTCGAAGTTGGCGATGCGCCCCGTCTCCTCGCACTTGCGAATATCGGTCCGCACCGTCACCAGCCGATTGGTCTCGAGACGCGGCAACCAGAACCCGCCCGTCACCTTCACCTCGGTCAACGCCGCCGCACGATAGGGATAGTCGCCCGCAAGTGCGCACCCGCACAGACAGGCGCCCGCAATTCCCCCAGCCAATTTCCACATGCTCAACCTCACTTTGCCATTCACTTCGCCACCTTCAAAACCATATTCGTCCCCCCCAGAGGAGGAAACCACTCGACCGGACGACACTCGCCGTCCACATAGACCCGAACATCCGACAACCACTCGTCTTGAGGCGAGAGGTGCGTTGGCAGAAGCGATCCAGAGCTAGGGGTAGCCGCCCATACGATCAAATGCCACCCGCCTGTTGCGGCAATGTGAAAACGTCCTTCACAATCGCTCGCAACACGCCCCTCGTAACGAGGCGTTTTCACCATCACAACCGCATTTGTCAACGGCATTCCCGATTGCGAATCCTCTACCAGCCCGCCACATTCGGGCAGATGGCTTTGATAATGGGGGATCGGCAACACGAAACACCCTGCCAGCAACAGGATCCAGCCAAACAAACAAGCTAGCCCCGCGCCTTTCGCACAGTCGTACATGATCTGTTTCAGTTTATCCATGACAGAGAACATTATACCAAAATTCCCGACATCAGTGTTCGCATCAGCGGACGATGATCATTGTTCCTGTTCCGACGACCAAACCTTCTTCCGTTGCCCAAACCGGGGTACCGCGACCGAGGCGTTTGAAGGCAACCCCTTCCGGCTTCTCGGCCCACGACATCAGCACCTCGCCCGAGCGGCATGTACGCGAACCGACCTCGACGTCGATTCGCGCGCCCGCCTCGAATGACAGCCGCTCGCCCGGAACCGTCTGCGTGCAGGCCGAGAAGTCAAGCACCGCGCCCGACAGCAGCTTGCAAGGCACGAACTGCGCGTTGTCGCACGGCGTGAATCCACGCGTGAGCGTGAGCACCGTGCCCTCCACCACCTGGTTCGTCGCCGTCGTCGCCGCAGGGATGTAGGTGCCGAAGGTGCTGTCCGCGTCAAGCCACAGCGTCGAATTCACCAGCTCGAGCGTGACGTCTGGCGCATTCACGCCCGGCGTATTCTGCGTCACGTAACCGAGGCGCAGCACGCCGTTCGACACGACAATGCCGCCCCCGCCCGTCACCTCGGTATTGACCATGAAGAAGCGCGTATCCGGGTGGAGATCGACCGCCATTCGATGTCCGTCAAGCGCCAAACTTGTTTTCGACCAGCTCAAGCCGAGGATGCCGTAGTTTTCACCGGCGAACGTGGAATCCTTCGTGAGCGCGACATACGCGAAAAACGTCGAGGCCTCCATCTGATAGCTCGCATCCGTCGTGGCATTCAGAATCGTGCCGCCGTCCAGCACAAACGTGCCCAGGCGATGCGCCTTCGTGCCGGCAAGGTCGAAGACGGCCCCTTCCGCAACGACGTTCGTCGCTCCCTGGGCGCCGTAGACGTACGTATCGGCATTTCCCACCGGAACGAATGTACCGGCCGCGAACACATTGCCGCCCGTATAGGACTGTGACCTTTTCGCCGCAATGAACTTCCCCGAACCTTCCTTGACGAATGTGAGGCCCCCCGTAAGCACGACGGACGAATTCGTCACCGTCGCCGACTCCGCCACGTCGACATGCAGTTCGCCACGACCGACGGTATCCGTAATCGTGCCCGCCCCCGTGAGCGTGGAGACCCAGAGCTTGTGCCCCTTCAAGTCAAGCGTGCCATCGACCGTATGCGAAAAACTGCGGAAGTCGCAGTCGCCGCCGATAAAGGCCGGCAACACGACCTTTCGAACCGTGAACGGGAAATCGTCGGGGCTCGCCACCACGCACCCATCCGGCAGCAGAACCTGCGTCGCCCTCATCGGCTGTGCGCCGACGAGTTGCTCGACATCGTTCGAGCAGCACCAGTTCGCCACATCGCCGAGCGACGATCCCGCCGTACCACGCCACACGGCCGTGCGCACCATCTGCGCATCGTTCAGATGTACCACGAGCTGACCGTCCTCGCACGCGAGCCAGCAATTCGGAATCGATTCGCCCTGCGCATTCGTCACGAGCAGCGTCATCTCCAGCGCCTGGGCGGTCGTCAAGCTGCCGGCGGACGCGATTGCAAACGTCTTCAGCGCGTCCGTCGCTCCCGTGTAGACGATTTCGATGTTCTTGAGCCCCTCGAGCAGCGCCGGATCCGTCACGCCCGCCACATCGATCTTCGACGTGAATCCATTGTCGTCCGCTTCCATCGCCCAGCACGAATTGGCCCCCGAGAAACGCACCGATGCGCCCTCCAACACGCCACGTCCAACAAGACGGCCCGACAACGTCAGCATCTTGTTCTGTTCGGCGCGGAGAAGGCCGTTGTTCGTCACCGCGCCCGATATGGTGAACGCATAGAGCGACGCCGTCGACGTATGGGTGTTGATGCGAATCGCGGTTCCTTCCGGAATCGTCATCGCGCTTGCGCTCGTTGCCGCCTTTCCCCAGACGTTGAGTTCCAACGCTCCTTCATCTACGACAATCGGCATCGTAGCCGGAAGATTCGCCCCGGTGAGGAAGAGCTTGCCCCCCGGATAGGCGTGAATGCCGTTGGTGATGCACCCCTTCAAACTGGACGAGAACTGCAGGCTGCCGCGCACGTTCACCCGATCGAGTTCAATCGTGCAATCGTTCAAGCTCACATATTCCTTGCCCGTCGCGTAATCGCTCAAGATCGTGAGCGCGTGCGCCCCTTCAACCCGAGCCGTCGCCTCCAACCCCGCAAGCGGCGCACAACAGATCATCCCGCCGTTGATCGACGCATCTCCCGTGAGAACCAGATGGGCGAGATAGGCATTGTCGATTCTCAACCGAGGGGAATTGACAATCGCGCCCTGCCCGTCAGGACCGTCGCCGGCCACGTAGATCGTCTTTTCGTGTGTCGCCAGCGACCGCGCAAGGGTCGACAATCCATCTTCCTGCACATTGAAATCGAGCCGGGCGCCGGCGGCAATGCGGATCTCGCCGGCGACGGATTCGCCCGCGCGCCCTGTCGCATCCAGTTTAAGCGTACCGGCCCGCACCTCAATGTTCGTCGCACCGGCCACCGCCTCGTCCGGCAAGTGGAGCGTCCCCTCCCCTGTTTTGACGAGCCATGGCGAAACGACGCTCTTGACGCCGCCCGTGAGGGTGAGATCGCCCGCCGCCGCGAATTCAAAGGGAACCCCGGTGATGCCGAAGGACATCGGAAGCGGTAAATACTGTGCCGAAGCCGTCTCGTTTGAGATCGCCGCCTGTACGTAGAGTTCATCGCCCGTATGAATGAACGAACCCGCCCCGGCGCCGAATCGGATGTCGTGAACGACGAACCCGTTTCCGAGGTCGCATGTCGTCGTACCGCCGGCGGCAAGATTGAACTGCACCCCCGCACCGACGGCCGGAATGGCGTTCGCCGCCCAGTTGCCCGCCGTCGACCACTTGCCATCCTCTTCCGCGCCCGACCACACGGCCGCCTCTGCCGCTACGGGGATGAGCACCAACGCGCCATTCCGCACGGCCGCCTGCGCCGCAAATCCCATCACCTTGAATTTCGCCGCATCGGCGTCGGTAAGCGCCACGTTCGCGCCTGAAATGAGCGTCCGCACGTCACCTGCCGCCAGAGATGAAACACCAACGCCGTTCACTTCCAGCAGCACCGGCTCTTCCGCCGAGGCGGAGGCAAGATCGAGCCCACCGACCACAAACGCGTCGTTGCCTTTCGGCAAGAGGTCGATCGCCACCTTCGCGCGTCCCTTGAGGGAAAGCGTTCCCGCCACGGTCACCGTTTTCGCCGCGTCGTTCTGAAGCGAGAAGCGTCCGCCGGCCACCTCCAACGGGATCGAGTACGTCTCAACCCCTGTGGCATCAAGCGTGTACGGCCCCACATGGACCATGCCCGAATAGCCCACAAGGCAGTCGTCCGCAAGCACGCCCTCGTGCGTTTCAAGAACCGCTCCGCGGAGCGTATAGTAAACACCGCCGTAGGTGAAGTCGGGAGCCGTCGCCGTGACCTTGCCTTTGCTGTCCACGCGGTTTTTCTTCTGAACGGCATAGAACTGGTTCGTGTTCGCCGCGTCGGCAAGGCCAATGCGGCCGTCCAGAAGCCGCACAGGGCGGAACTGGCGCATGTATCCTTTCTCCGCGTTGTTCATCGTGCAACTGTAGAGGCGCATCGACGAACAGTAATCCACCGTGCCCACCTTGTTGAGCGCGAACAGATAGAGGGTTTGAGAGAAATCGATCTCTCCCGAATAGTTGCTGACTTTCTGCACAATGCCGTTCACGGACAGCAACTGCGATCCGGTGAGCATTTCCGTGTGGATTTGCGCACGGGCGGTGGTGGTGGCGGTGCCGGAACTCGTAAACGTGCCACCGTAGCGATAGCCCCACTGCATGCCTTTCGTGCTGTAGATGTGAAGCGGCAGGAAACGCTGTTTGGCGTCCGTCGTGCTCGCGAAAGCCCCCGCGACGGCACGGTCGTTGTTCGTATCAAGCCACATCATGTCGAAATCGCTTACGAGCCCACTCTTCGCGGGCACGCCCGTGTCCACGAAACTGCCGAGGTCACGGTCCGTCGCCGTGGTCTGGAGCCAGGTGATGTAGGTGTCAACGTCGTCCGCCCCGCGCAATTTACCGCCATTCGGCGCGAAGAACGTACCGCTCACCTTATCCCACAAGCCCGCCACGCCGCCTGCGTTGCGGCACGGCACGAAGTCGCGCAGCACGGTGTTGCCATTTACGACATCCGTAATCTTGCAGGAATAGATGCGCGTTTGCGAGAAATACTCCGCTCGGCTATTGCCGTAGTTGAGCGCAAAGAGGAACAAGTTCGCCGTTCCCTGGTTCGTGTAGTCGCTCGTGGCCGTGCTGGCGTTCTTCTGCGATCCGGCGATCACGATTTTCTGGGAACCCTGGAGGATTTCCGTGTGAATCGTCGTGCGTACGTCCTTTGTGGCCGCACCCACCGAAGCCGAACGTGCGCCCGCGCGATAGAACCAACCATTGTAGACGTGCAGAAGGAGGAGACGGTATTTACCGTCGTTATTCGCCGCATCGAAGGCGCCGCACACGCACACGTTGTTCACCGAGGCGCACGGCATGAGATCGACATCGAACGCGAGCCCGAACCGCGCGGGAATGCCGGTATCCACCCACTCCTCGCCCGTCGACTGCACCCACTCGATCGGCGCAAAGTCCAACGGAAGCGGATGCTGCTCCGCCCCGGCCGAGAGGCCCCACATGGCAACACCTGCCAACAGGCACTTCCACATGTTCGACACTACTCCGCTCATGTTCAACCCGATGTCCATCATCTGCTCCTTTCTTTCTGAACCATGCAACTTCGACTTTCACTTCGCCATTCTCGCGATCGCGGGATGGTCGAGGATTCTCATCATGAGGTAATTGCCCAAAACCTCCAACACGGTGCCGCCGACCATGCCGCCCGACATGAAACCCGTCACCGACGCATCATACACCAAGAGAAACAATACACAGGTATTATCGCATCTATCCGACTGAAATGCAAGTGGAATGTCGATTTTTCGATTTTGCTGCGAATTGTGGTATAATATGCGCATGGTCCTCAAGAATGATCCAAAAGCCCATGCGATCATGTCCACTACATGCGCGCCACCCGCATCCCGCGCGCATTGCTCCTCAACTTCCCCCAAACGACGGCAAACCGACATCTGCGATCATCTCCGGCACCAGCCAACGTCCCCACTCCAAGGCCCAAACGCGCATTTACTTTCAGAACGTGCGTTTACTTTTGGCCGCGGCGTACCAAAATTCCCGACGTCAATGACGGCATCCGTTAAAAAAGAGTTGCGGCGCAGCCCGCGAAGCGACTCTTCACCTCCTCCTGTCTCCAACCTCCCTTCCTCCTGTTAGAAGCCCGCGGCAGCGATGCCAAATTGAAAAATTGAGAATTGAGAATGGAAAATGGAAAATGAGGATGATTGCGGATCTCGAAGCAACTCTTCAATCCCTCCTACTTTATGCTTACAGCAACGAGGGAACACCGCACACGTCGCCACAGGCCGGGAGAAGTCAAACCACAGAAAACACGGAAACCGGCTCCACCGGACACGGAAGGCGATTGGAAGAAATACGCTTCGCATATCCATCGGCCCTTCGCCCCAATACAATGTGGGAAGATTGCCAGTACCTAGTCCGAAGGGTGATTTTTCAAACTGCCTTCCGTGCCCCGCGAAGCGGGTTTCCGTGTGCTCAGTGGTGAATAACTCAGACGCGCCCTTGTTTAGCGGATGAAAACGCAGAGACCTTGACGCGCAAGCGTGAGCCGATTGTTGTTGTAGAAGAGCTTGTAGCCCTTAACGCTGACGGTCGCCTGTTTATAGCCCGTCACCTCGCCGACGGTCGCCAGCAGCTGACATTCCCGAAGCTTCGTGACGTCACGTACGATGATCGTCGTCTGCGAAAGGTCGAGCGTTCCCGAACCCGTGAGCAGATCGCAGCCCGTATCATCCCGATCCAAGAGCCACGTGCCCTTCACCGCGAGAGTACCGTTGAGCGTCATCGTGCCAACCTCCTCGCCCGCTACGTCAAGCGTATCCACAACTCTCACCGCACCCGAAACCGTTCCGACGCCGCTCAGCTTGCCAACCGTCACCTCGCCGCTTTGCGCCTTGAAGGTGGTGCCCACCGCAAGTTCGACCGCCGCAATCGACTCCGCCGATTCGGTGGGCAGCACGTCCGGCCCCAACGCCGCACTGCGCGAAAGCTGTGCATCCGTGAGCGCACCCTTCCACACACGCACTTCGTTGTACGAGGCGTTCGCGTCGGCATCGGTTGGATAGCTCTGCGAGTGGCCGAGGTAGAACGAACCGTCGGCGATATCCGCAAGCGACCAGGCCGCGCTCGTGGTGCCACTCCCCTGTTTGATGAGCGCGCCCGTACGCGCATCGCGCCGCGCCCACACGAGGGACGCCTTGCCATTCGCCATCGGGGTGATGGTGACGGCGATATGGTACTCGGCGCCAAGCGTGTAGCCAAAGATCTTGTCATTGACAGCCATCAACTTCGTGCCGCCCTTCATGATTTGACACCGATCCGTCTTGGCATCTGTGTTCTGCGTCCAGGCAAGAAGAAGGCAGTTGTTCTGGTTCGGCCCGATATCGAACACGCGGCTCCAAATGGGGAACGAATGCGGCGTCGCCCAAATTTCGATCGTCACCGGGCTGCCGTCCGTCGGCAGCATGTTGGCGCCGAGATTGACATATCCCGGCCCCGTGGCGCCGCCTGTGAGAGAAACCATCTGGTCGCCCTGCGTGACCGCGCCCTCCAGCGAGGCGGTGGTGCCGCCAATCGAGTCCTTCGCATCGCCGTTGAAGCTCCAGCGGTGGACGAGGAGTTCGCAGGCCGGCAGGACGTCCGGACCCGACTTCGCGTTGGCGATGAGCCGTTCGGGCGTGAGCGCCACATCCCAGATGCGCACCTCGTCGTAGTCGGCCTCCGCATCGCCGTCGGCCGTCCAGAACGAGCGTCCAAGGTAAAATCCGTCGACGCCCCAGGTCTGGAAGTCGACCGGCATCGAGGTGAAGGCGGCCGACTCGCGGTGGTTGGCGCCTGTCATGTCGGTCTTGCTCCAGAAGAATCGTCCCTTGCCATCGGCCGTCACATTGGGCACATAGGCGAGCGCGATGTGCCACTTCGTGTTCAGAGTGAACGGCTGGAGCGTTTCATCGGCATTGACAACCTTCTCGCCATTGTACGTGAAGCGAATTTCTTCCTGATTCTGGTTCGTGCCGCGCGTCCAGCTCATGAACAGATTGTTCTGGTGGGTTGAAGCTGGCGTACCCTTGCCGAAACTGAAGATGCGCGACCAGCTGTAGATCTTCCTGGGCGTCGCGAAGATTTCGATTGTGAATGGACGGTCTTTCGGCAGCGCGGCCGGATCGAGCGTCACATACGATGCCGCACTGCCGCCGCCCGTCGTACGAACCGTGTTCTCCACGAACGTGGTACCTATCGAGCTGGCAGTAAGACCGCCCACACTGTCAGTGAAATCGCCATTGAAGCTCCAGCGATGAAGCAGATGCGCCGTCAGATTGGCGTTGACGGAATCATCGGCGATCGCGGGCATGCTCGCGAGCGCCCCCTCCTGCACCCTGACGGGCACTTCAGCGGAGGCCGGCATGCACAGCGTACCTGAACCGGTCTTGGTGATGGTCGCCCCGGCGGAACCGGCACCGAATGCGCGATTGACGATGACCGTGTTGTTCTGCGTGTCAAGCGTCATGCCGTTCGGGCCCACCGAGAAATACGGCATGTTGATGAAGTTGTCAAGCACCGCATCCGAACCTTTGGCGACGATGGTCCCGTCATCCACATACATCGACGCGAACGACGAGGGATTGCCGAGCTTGATGGCCGCAGTCTTGAGCGTTCCTCCGTCGGTAAGATTGAGTTCGCACGGCACGTTGGCGGCGCTGCGGGCGAAGGTCAGAACGCCCGCGAGATCGACTACGCCAGTACCGGAAACGTTCAATGCGCCCTTGCCCCGATCGCCGATGACGAGACCGGAATCGGCCTTCGTCTGCGTGATCTTGCCGCCCGTGACATTTACGGCACCAACGCCGGTGGCCTGCTGCGCGATCGAGAGCCACCCCGGCACAACGACCTCGCCCCCGGAAACATTCATGTAACCCGTGCCGTAACGGCCGACCAGAAAGCTCTGGCCAACGGAGAGGCGGCTATCGCCACCGACATTCAAAGTGCCAACGGAACCGCCGACTTCGCCGAGGAACGCGTAGTCCCCGCCCGTCGCGGTCGCGACGAGCGTACCGCCCGTGAGGTTGTAAGTCCCCACGTGGTCGCGCCCGACAATGAAATACCGCCCCACCGTCACGTCGCCGCCGGCCTGGTTGACCGTGCCATTGCCACCGGCTTTGGCGGTACCGCCCCCCGTACCGCCGCTGTTGTCGGTGAGAAAGTTGCTCCCAACGGTCAACGTGCCTTGATTGATATTGACCGTGGTCGTCTCGCCGGAGAGAGTGGCAGAGGAAACGGTCAGGTCCGCAGCGAGGTTGCAAACGGTATCCGCCCCGTCGAACTCGAGCGTCGTGCCGTTGGTCTGCAAGCGAATGGAATTCGCGGCCGTCGTCCCGTTCAAGTAACTTGTGCCGCCGCCCTTGAAGTAATTGTCGGCCGTGCCGGCATTGATACCGCCCTTGAAGACCGCCGTGGCATTCGCATCGAGCGTCTGCGTGCTTGAGGCGACCTGCTGGTTGAAGACGGTGGTGCCCGATCCCGTGAAGGCGAGCGCCGGCGCGGTCACCGCCTGATTGAAGACGACATCGCCCGAGTTGGAGATGGGCAGCGTGCTGGTGGCGGCCGAAACCGCGAGGTCGACGGTCTGTGTGGCGGCGCTGAGATTTTCCAGTGCGCCCAAGGCCACGCCGTTGCCGGTCAGCGTATAGGAGGCCGCATCTGCGCCAAAGGTGAGCTTGTCGAGCGAGGCGATCCGATCGTTCTGATTGGCGGTCTGAACATTGCCATTGAACACCAGCTGCGAGTGTTCGACCGGGAGGAACGAATCCTGCCAGTTCGCCGCCGTGCTCCAGAAGTCATTCGCGCCTGCGCCGGTCCAGGTCGACAAATTCTGGTGGAAGGAAGCCGAGAACGAAGCCGCGCTCGCCGCGTAGACGGTGATGGAGGCATCCGAAGCGGTACCGCTCTGGACCGCCCAGATATCACCGCTCCACGCGAAGAAGTGGTAATTGGCATCGGGAACGGCTGTCAGCGTCACCAACTCGTTTTTCGCTGCCGTGACAGTACCAGAGACACTGGCGGCGGCACCGTTGGCGGAGACCTTGCCCCCCGATTCGGCATCAAAGGCGATGGTGGTGTTCACCGCGCCAGCCGCCGCGGCAGTCGGCAACGTATCGGCACCGAGACGCGCACTCCACGTGAGTTGTTCGGGCGTGAGCGCGCCCTTCCACACGCGCACTTCGTTGTACGAGGCGTGCGCATCGGCATCGCCGGGGGAGAGCGAGTGACCGAGGTAGAACGAGCCGCGGGCGATATCCGCAATCGACCAAGCTTGGCCTGTAGTGCCGCTTCCCTGCTTGAGGATCGCACCCGTGCGCGCATCGCGCCGCGCCCAGGCCAGGTCTGCCTTGCCATCCGTCCGCGGGGTGATGGTGACGGAAATATGGTACTCGGTGTTGGCCGTGTAGCCCACAAGCACATTTTCGACAGCCCACATTTTCGAGCCGCCCTTCGTGATTTGAATGCGGTCCGTGGAGTCTCTATCCCTCGTCCAGGCAAGAAGCAGGCAGTCACTTGCATTCTGACCGATTTGGAACACTCGACTCCACGTGGTGAACGAATGCGGCGTCGCCCAGATTTCGATCGTCACCGGGCTACCGTCCGTCGGCAGCATGTTGGCGCCGAGATCGACAAAACCCGTGCCTGCGGTGCCGATTGTGATGGTAACCATCTGGTCGCCTTGCGTGACTGCGGCACCCAGCGAGGCGGTGGAGCCGCCAACCGAATCCCTCGCGTCGCCGTTGAAGCTCCAGCGGTGAAGCAAGTTCTCCGCAGGACAGTCGCCGCCCGTGTAGGTAACGCCAAAGCCGGGCAGGCAAAGCGCCGCCCCCAAAACACCAACCACCAGAAATTGACACGATTTTTTCATTGTCCGTTCCTCCAATTAGAGTTCAATCGTCGCGGCCACCGGATAGTGATCGGAAGGCGGCAGCCCAACGCCGGGGCGCGCGTCGGGATACGACAATTCGACGTCCTTGACGGCTTCCACCAGTTCGTGGGTGGTCACGTTCCCGAAAATCGCAGGATCCGCGTCGACGGCGGCCCGCACCTGGCCGACGACGCTGGGGAGTCCCCGCGCCGGATCATCGAGCCCCTGGGCGTTTTCGACCGAACAGTAGAGCGCCACCATTTCGCCCTTGGCGTTGATTTCGTCCGCCAACGCCTGGAACGCCGTCGTCTTGCCGCACTGCCGCGGCGCATGAACGACGAAGTACTGTTTCTTGCGAATGAGCGACACCACCTCCGGCAGCCGTTCCACCGCCGCAAGCATGTAATGATCTGCCGAATTACACGGCCCGCCTATGTTAAACCACCTCGACATACCGTCTATTATAACAAATCGCCCGAAGGTGAACAAGGTGAAATCGAACTGGAGTCCTGGCATGGATTGTCCTAACCCCAGTAACGACAGCGCTCGCACCGCAACACTTCTTGAACTTCTTGCCACTTCCGCAGGGACACGGATCGTTGCGCCCGACGTTCTTGAACATCTTCTCCTTTTCGGCTTCAGCAGCTCGTTCCTCACGCGCCTTAGAGATGATCGTGCCCGAACCCGAACATCGCCTGGATGATGTCGTTGAGAGCCACGAGATCCAATCCAAATGGCACCGTAACCACGCGCTTGATCTTCGTCCATTTCAGTTCCAGCTTTAACTTGATAGTCATGTTTCCCCCGTGAATGTGGTGTTTGTGTAAACGCAATAAGTCAATACCCGGGTCGGACATCCGCGCGGGCTATGGCGTTCCCGTCTGGCGATTGCGGAAAACCGCGGTAAGAGAATCAACAGTATCTTAGCACACCTTTCGGGATTGCGTCGAGAAATTTGCGCGGAAAAAGACCCATTGGAAGCCCGGTGTTTTACCCATGCCCGCATGCGACGGCGAACGGCGTCAAGGACACCGTAAATGTGGAATATCCCCAATTTCAACCTTT
>JAZLJP010000132.1:0-10676 GCA_045617985.1 Kiritimatiellia bacterium | reverse complement strand
TTGTACAAAATTCTGTATGCGCCGTCAAGGACGTGATTTCAAATTTTTGAAAGGAACGAAACGATGAAGAAACTTCTGATGATCGTGATGGCGCTCGCGGCGGGATTGTCCGCGTGGGGCGACGAGGCGGCATTCGCCCGCGCGGGCGGCGCGAAGATGCGGCTCGACACGCGCACGGGTACGCGCATCGCGGCGAAGGGCGCGAGCGAGACCATCGCCTATTCGCCGAAGTGGGGCGCCGCGGCGAGTTGCACCGTCTCGGCCGACGGCGCGACGCTGAAGACGGCGAGCGCCGAAGGCGAGGTCGCGTGGTCGCCCGATTCGACTGGCGCACACACGCTCACGCACACGGCGGGCAGCGTCGCCTACACGGCGCAATTCACGGTGCTGGGCGACGACGTAAAGCAGCACGCGGGGGCGCTCGCGGCAAGCGAAACCTGGGCGAGCAACACGGTGCATCTCGTCACGGCCGACGTCACGGTGCCCTCGGGAAAGACGCTCACGATCGCGCCCGGCGCGGTCGTCAAGTTCATGACGGGGACAACGCTCACCATTGGTTCGGGCGGCATCTGCTATGCGCGTGGCGTCATTTTCACGCACATCAACGACGATACGGTGGGCGGTGACACGCTCATGGATGGCGACGCGGCGAAGCCGGTGGTGGACGGCTACGATCTCATCTACAACGGACAGTTCTGGGAAGATGACGACACGCAGTACCGCTACATGAAACCCGTGGTGCTTGCCTCCTCCGTCACGTCGAACATGCGCCTCAAGGGCCATACTGTCTATAAGGTGACGACGAGTACGACCATCGCCTCCGGCGCCACGCTCACCGTTCCGCCGGGCGTGATCTTCAAGTTCGCAAGTGGATGCCGCATGACCGTCAGTAGTGGTGCGACATTGAAGGTGGATGGAACGCGAATGGCCCCTGTTGTCTTCACCTCCCTAAAGGACGATGAACATGGCGGAGATTCGAACGAGGATGGTGATAACACGCGACCTGTCGGTGGCGATTGGCAATATGTCTACGTCTCGGGTACGGCGAACCTCAATTATTGCGAGGCTTATTACGGGGCACCCAGTAATGAAACGGGTATTCTTGAAGCGGCGAGTGGTGGAACGCTTGAGATGAACTGTTGCCTTGTTGCTCATTCAAAATACGATGGTGCATGGAACTGGGGAGGAACGTTGAAGATTTTCAATTCAACGTTCGTTGATTGTGGAAATGCGGTCTGTCCCTATCGCGGTACGACTGAATGTGCGAATTGCGTGATGGCATTTGGAAACTACGGTTTCATGGACTGGTCGGGCTGGGTTGGCGGTTCGTTTAATAATTGCATTTTCTATGGATGCGGGAATGGATGGAGCGACACCAATTCTTCGTCTTTGGAATTTCAATCGCATTCAAAGGTTCGTTACTGTTGTTTCTTCAATCCTTCCGGATATTCGAAAAAGAGTTGCTCGAAGGATGAAATTGACGGATGCTTTTATGCCGATCCGCTCTTCCTCGATCCTGACAACGGCGACTTCCGCATTGCGGCGAATTCGCCGTGCGTGGATGCGGGCGACGGCATGGTCGCGCCGGAGGTGGACTACTGGAATCGGCCGCGCATGAATGTGCCGCGCCGTGCGAAGGCGGGCGTGGCGGATGCTGACGGACAGTACCCCGACATCGGCATCTACGAAGTTGACGGCGTGACGGACAAGACGACGCCCGATCTGGCTGCGGATCAGGTGACGGTGCCGGCGGCGCTGACGGTGGGTGCGGAAGCGGAAATCTCCTGGCGCGTGGAGAACCGCGGCGCGGTCGCGGCGGATGGCGTCTGGCAGGATCGTCTTGAGTTCGTGGGCGACAACGGGGCGGCCGTGACGCTTGCGGCATTTGAGGACTATGGGCCTCTCGCGGCGTCGAATGCGGTGGTGCGGACGGCGACGTTTACGGTGTCGGCCCTGCCGCTCAAGGGACGTGTGCGGGTGGTGGTGAATGCAGACCGCAACATCTACGAGACGATTACGACGAACAATGCCGCCGAGGCGGAGGGGATGACGACGGTTGCCTATCCCGCGCTTGCCGTGGCGGGGGGCGCCTCCTGCGAGGTGACGCTGCCCGAAGAGGGAACGGTGGGCTTTGTGCTGCCGAGCGGCTTTGCGGCGGGCGGACTTCTTGTGGTGCGGTCGGCCGGGGCGATCGAGGCGCGGCTTGGGAAGGGGATGATGCCGACGGCGGACATCTTTGCGGCGGAGGCGGTGAAGGCGGCGGACGGCGTGTGGATTCTCCGCATTCCCGCCGGCGGCGAAACGGCGTACGCGACGTTTGCAACGCCGTCCGGACGCGAGACGACGGCAGAGGTGAGTGCGCTTGCGGGCGATCTCCTGCTGTTCGACGGCGGCGTTCTTGCGGCGTCGAACGCGGGCGTCGTAACGGTGCCGTTTTACGGGAACGGCTTCGACGAGACGATGGCGGTGAGACTTGAAAAGGACGGGCGGCAGATCGCATCGGGCGATCTTTCCGTGAAGTCGGCGGTCGAAGCGACGGCCGTCTTCGACGTGACGGGGGCGGCGAGCGGCGTCTGGACGCTGGTCGTCACGAAGGGCGGGCGCACGGTGAGGTGCGAACGGGTGGATTTGTCGGCGACGGCGATGGGGCCCAAATTGGAGTGCCGGATCGACGCGGCCTCGTCGGTCCGCGCAGGGCGCGTCTACACGGGCGCGATCGTCTACGCCAACACGGGCGACACGGCGATGGCGGCCCCGTATGTGCACGTGACGTCGAAGAACGGCACGCAGATCCGGTTCTCGACGGCCGACGCCTGGACGGATTCGCTGGAACTGATGGCGACGAGCGAGAGCTATCCCGCGAGCCGGCTCAAGCCCGGCGAAGAGGTGCGCGTGACGTTCTACTATCAGACGACAGGAAGCGGCGTTTCGATCCAGGTGGCGAGCGCGGCGGACGATCCGAAGGACTTCCCCTGGGAGACGAACGGCAACTACATGCGTCCAAGCTGGGCGACGGACGAGATCTGGAGCCGGGCGTTCGCCACATTGAAGCGGAACGTGGGGGCGACCTGGAACGACTGCTTCGACCGGATGAACGCGGATGTCGACCACTTGATGAAGATCGGCACGCCCGAGCGACGCTTTGACCGCCTCTGGCAGATGGAGGTCAACGAGGCGCTCGGCGTCGACCACGCCGTGGGCGTGCTCGCGGGTGGTGCCGACCTCGCGCGGAGCGGACGCGGCTTCGGGCTCTCGTTCACGCGCAGCTACGGCTCGGGGATGCACCAGCGGCTTCGGAAGGGCGTTCTCGGCTACGGCTGGAACGACAATCTTTCTGTCTCGTGCGAACTGCAGGAGAATGACACGCGGTTTGTAATCCAGAGCGGCAACGGCGCCTCCTACGCTTTCACCAAGGTGACGGGCACATGGGCGCCGGAAGACGCGCGGGACAAGACGGTGATGACGGAGACCTCCGCCGAATGGGTGCTTACCGCACGCAGCGGTATGGTCGTTCGCTTCTCCAAGGCGAAGAAACGCCTCGTTTCGGTGCGGGACAACATGGGTAACGGCATCGACTTCACGCACGATGCGAGCGGCAACGTCACCGAGGTCAAGCACACGGACGGGCAGTGGCTTCGGTTCACTTATGCGGGCGGGCTGCTCGTGTCCGCCGCAGACGATCGGGGTCGCACGGCCACTTATGCTTACACGGGCGAGATGCTGACGGAGGTGACGGCGTTCAACGGACGCAAGGTGCGGTACAACTACCTGCCGGCGGACGAGACGGCGACAAGTCGCGCCCTACGGCAGATTGTCGCCCCCGACGGACAGACAAAGGACTTCACCTACGACGAGGCGGGACGTATCGCCACCGCATCCCGCAACGGGACGCATTTCACGAGCGAAATCGTGCGCGGCGAACTGGGGAGCTATGCGATCGTCGCGCCGAACGGCGGGGTCACCGGGGTGGCGGTCGGCGCAAGGGGTGGGGCGCTTTCGACGGTGGACGCCATCGGACAGAAGGTGACGCGCACGTATACGGCCGACACCCTGCTCGAGTCGGTCGTTTCGCCGACGGGCAAGCGCAGCAAGATCTTCTATGACACCAACGGACAGGCGGTGAAGTCGATGGATGCCGCAGGCGCGGCGACAAGCTTCTCCTATACGGAGGACTTCGGTTCGTTGAAGAGCGTGACCGACGCGCGGCAGAATGCGATCACCTACGGTTACGACAAACTGGGCCGCAGCGAGTCGGTGGCGTATCCGGACGAGACTGCGAGCCGCCTTGCCTACGCGGCGAACGGCGACGTCACGAACGCCGTCAACGCAAAGGGCGAGTGCATCGTCTACGCCTACGACAAGGAGGGCAACAAGGTGTCGGCGACGTGGCCGAACGGCCGTACCTTTGCGTGGACCTACGACGCGAAGGGCAACTGCACGCGGGCCTCCGACAGCGTGACGGGCACGGTGACGATGGAATACGACGATAAGGAACAGTTGACGCGCATTGTTTATCCGGGGAACCGCGGTTTCACCTACGCCTACGACGCATACGGGCGCGTGACGGCGCGGACTTCGCTCGACGGCGCCGCGCAGAAGTACGAGTACGATGCCTTCGGGCGTCTCGCGAAGATGACGGACGGCAAGGGAAAGACGTATGTCGCGAACACCTACGATCCCGTGACGGGCAACCTCATCCTCCAGACCTACGGCAACGGTACCGTCGTCTCGAACGCCTACGATCTTCTTGATCGCATTGTTTCCATCACCCACCGCAAGGCAGATGGTACGGTGCTTGAGAGTTTCGCCTATGCCTACAATGAAGACGGCCAGCGCATTTCGCTCACGACGAAAGAGGGCGTGGAGCGCTACACCTACGATGCGGCCGGACAGGTCATCGGCGTCACTTATCCCGACGGTACCGAGGAGAGCTTCACCTACGATGCCGTCGGCAACCGCCTCGCGACCGCCGACGAGACCTACACCGTCAATGCCCTCAACCAGTACACCTCGGTAGGGTCCGCGCGCCGCGCGGACCGCACGGAACTCGCCTACGACCTCGACGGCAACCTGATCAGCAAAACCGACTCGACTGGCACAACGACCTACGCCTACGACTGCGAGAACCGTCTCATCGCCGTCACCAACTCGACGAAGAACATCGCCTGGAGTTGTGAGTATGACGTCTTCGGTAACCGTGTGCGCGTGACCGACAAGGGCGTCACGACCGAAAAACTCTACATCCAGGGGTCGCTTCCAAGCGTCGCGGCGGAATATGTGAACGGAACGCTCACGACCCGTCACATCCTCTCCGGAGCTGTGCGCATCGCCGACGAAACGGCGGGCGAAGCGCGTTACTACCATGCTGACGGTCTCGCCTCGACGCGCCTCGTCACCGACAGGAGGGGTGCAATCGTCTCGACGGCATCCTACAAGGCCTTCGGCGACATCCGCACAGCGACCGGCACGGCCATCGCCGATGGCTACGTCGGCACCCTCGGCGTCGAGCGCGACGCGACAGGGTTGCTGTTCATGCGCAATCGCTACTATGATGCGAAGATGGGACGGTTCATCCAACGCGATCCGATTGGGTTGTGCGGTCATGATGTAAATTGGTTGAGATATTGCAAAAATGAGCCGATTAATAATTTTGATTTATCCGGATTGCGAACGGTTACTATATGTATTGAGGCTCGACCTTTGGATAATCCTGTCTCAAAATATGGTTATAGAATGGGAGGAAATACAGTATTGGAGCATGAACATATATTTGTGTACGAGAATGGTCAAAGAATTTATGACTTTGGGAAAGGACCGGCTGTTAAGGGATCTAGTGATGGACCTGGTGCAACATTTCACGAGGAACCAGCAAAATATGATTCATATCAACATGTGGTGCAATGTGGCAATGCTGAATTTGATGAGAAGACGTTTACCGTGCCTGATGCGGGTTGGTATAAATTGAAAACTAATGGAACGAATTTGGACTTTTCTCAGGGATGGAATGATGGAAATTGTCAAGGATATGCGCAAAGGGTTTATGATTCAATGGTGAATTCATGTCCAGCTTACTCATGTCCAGCGCCAGGAGTTAAGTGAATTTAAGGTACAGACGATAATCATGAGGAAGAATTTAGCATAAGAGGGAATGAAGATGGTTCGACGATGTTCATTGAAACAACAGAATGATAGGTGTGAGGTGCGCGGAACGCCGACCCTACCGGTGCGGAAACGGCTTGATCATCGGGGTTCGGTATCGATTGACGTGACGGGGGCATGGTATTTCATCACGATTTGCGCTGAAGGGCATAAGCCGTGGGTGGCGACGAAATGGCCGGGGAATGATGTTGGGCGATCGGAGGGAGACGATGGTAGGGCGGGCGCGCCGCGCACGCCGCAATCCCCCGCGCCATCATTTGATGAAATTGCCGATGTGATTTTACAACATGCCCGCGAATACCATCAAATGGGAAAATGGAAAATTTCATTGTTTTTGGTGATGCCCGATCATTTGCATTTTATTGTGCATGTGCCAAATGTCGGGGACGGCGTGCGCGGCGCGCCCGCCCTACCGCGGGTGATCGCCAATTGGAAACATTGGCTGACGGCAAAATATGGCATTGCCTTTCAGGCGAACTTCTGGGACACGCGCTTGCGCGATGAGGCGCATTATGGCGAGAAGTTTCGTTACATCTGCAACAATCCCGTACGGAAGAGATTGTGCGCGACGGCTCGCGAATGGCGGTCGGTCATTGCGTTTGACCGTGAATCGGGCGCGGAAAGGGGGCATAGGTGAGACGAGGGATTGTAATTAATGCTCCATACGGCAAAAATTCATGCAAACACTTTGCTCCATACAGCAATAATGTGGTATACTATTTGCTGAAAGGAGCATTATCATGAAGCGAGATTTCGTTAAAATACTTGAAGACCAGAGGGAAGTCCTCAATAAATACCTGGAACGTGACTATGTTGACCGGGCTCAGGTGGCGCGGATTGACGTTGACAATCCCTGTGCCCAGATTATTACGGGCATTCGGCGATGCGGCAAGTCATCCCTTTGTCATTTGGCGTTGAAGGGAAGCAAGGTCAGGTTCGGCTACGTGGATTTTGACGATGAAAAGCTGGAGGGCATTTCGTCGGACGATCTGAATGACATCCTTCAGGCCGCTTATGTCGTGTACGGACAGTTTGACCACCTGTTCCTTGACGAAGTGCAGGATGCACCGAGTTGGCCGCTGTTTGTCAATCGTCTGCTGAAGAGCGGCATGCATCTGGTGATCACCGGTTCCAACTCGCACATGCTGTCCTCGGAGCTGGCGACGCATCTCACCGGACGTCACATCCCCATCGAACTGACACCATTCACCTTCGAGGAGTTTCGCCGGTATCGCAGGCGGTCCGATCCGAAGACGACGCGCGATTTCGCTTTGGCGCGATCCGACTATGAGGACTACCTGACCTTTGGTGGTTTTCCGGAGGTTTATCAGCAGGCGGACGTGCGGTTCTATTTCAAGGCGCTTTACGACATGATCGTTCGTCGCGACATCGTCCAGCGCAAGAACGTCCGTACGCCGCGGCTCCTCTCCAATGTCACCAAGGTGGCGATGGAGAATTTCGCGACTGAGGTCTCGTGTGCAAAACTGGCGCGGCAGCTTGAAGTGTCCAGCGTCCATGTCGTGCAGAACTATCTCGGCTACCTTGAGGAGTGCTTCCTCGTGGCGCTGGTGCCGCTGTATGGACGCAAGGCATGGGAGCGTACGCGGATCGGCAAGATCTACGCCGTCGACGTTGCGCTCGCCACATTCTTCAATGGATCGAATCCCGGAGACGATCATCGCGGACGGCGATTGGAAAACCTCGTCTATCAGCAGCTGCGCAACCTGCGCGAGCGTCTCGACTATTCGATTTACTATTCGAAAGAAGACCGACATGAGGTGGATTTCCTGCTGGAAGGCGGAGGGCGGATCAAGCGGCTCATCCAGGTGTCGTACGACATCTCCAATCCGAAGACGCGCGAACGGGAACTCGCGGCGCTTTTCGCGGTGGGCGCGAAGCTCGACTGTACGGACCTTCTGCTGATCACCGACCACGAGAGCGGCGAAGAGAAGCGCGGCGACCAGACGGTGCGTATCGTCGATATCGTGACCTGGCTCCTGGAAGCGCCAAAAGAGCAGGGACCGGCTCCGTTAGGCCTGAAAGGACGGAACGGCAAGTGAGAAGGTGGATTGGACATTTGGGAATCGTTGGAGCGTGGCTGATGGGTTTCGTTCTGGCGACGTCTGTCTGGGCCGACGGCGGTCACGCGGGACGCGTGACCCTACCGGCGGGAGGAGGCGGCGCGCTCGGTGATCGCGCCCTACCAGGTGCGGTTGTTCCGACGGTGTGGGCGCATCAGCCGTATGTCATGCACATGGCGGTGACGAACCGGACGGCGGCGATGCGGACGGTGACGAAGGTGACGACTTCGTGTGTGTGTTTGACGGCGAAGGCGGTGGATGGTGGCGGTCGCGAGGCGACCGCCCTACCGGGTGGCGTGATTCCGTTTGAACTGACGCTGAATCCGACGGGGTTGGAAGGACGGATTGCAAAGACGGTGAGTGTGACGTTCGACGACGGGACGGTGGAGACGATGACGGTGGAGTTGGATGTTCGCACGCGGTTGGCGTTGTCGCCGTCGGATGCGGCGTTCGGGGTGGTACGGGTACAGGGTGCGGCGGTTGCGGGGCTACCGCCCTACCGCGAAATGCGGCTGGTCGGGTGTGCGGTGACGAACGGCGGGGCGAGAATTGTTGGCCTCGTTTCGCCGGAAAATCCGAAGTTTGACGTGCGTGTGGCCGCTGATGGGTTGGGCGTGGTGGTAGGGTCCGCGCACCACTCTAGCGACCGCTTCGCGGCGGCTTCGCCGGTGGATAACCGCGCGGACCGTCGTACGGTGGGTCTTGTGGTCGAGACTTGGAACCTGGAGACGACGGATGCCGAGGTTCCGAAGATTCCATTTGTCGTGAGCGCGCAGTTCGCGGATGGGATTTCGGTTTCGCCCAGCGTGTTGACGGTGGATGGCGGCGGTCGCGGGGCGACCGCCCTACCGGTATCTCGGGTCGTGACGATTCGACGTGATGACCGGCGGGCATTCAAGGTGCAGGACGCGAGAACGATGCCGCGGAAGTGGGGCGATGTGGTGGTGGAGAAGCGTCCGTTGAACGGGTGGATGATTCGGATTACGGGCATCGACCCGCGTGAACTCGCGCAATTCTCGAAGCGTCCTTATTTGGAGGTTCGGACCGATTGTCCGGAAATGGAGAATTTTGAAATCCCGATACGCGTCATGCGGAAAGGAAATGGAAAATGAAGAAACTGATGGCGATGATGATGGTGTGCGGTGGTATGACCGCTTTGTGGGGCGCTGAGGCCTGCAAGGGGCCGGACTGCTCGGACATGGTGACAATCGATCTGGAGACCCTTCAGTCATGCGATCCAAACGAGATGCGTGGACCAGAGGGCGTTGGCGTGAGCCGTTATGTGAGGCCAGGCCAGTGGATGGACTACACGATCTATTTCGAGAATGTGTCCAATGCCACGGCAAGCGCACAGGAGATTTTCGTGACCTTGCCGAAGGATGAAAATCTGGATTGGTCCACACTCGAGCTTGGCGAGGTCGTGTTTGGCGAAAACGTCGATCTGGGCTTGAACGGGAAGACGCAGGGCGAATCGACATATGCGATTCCGAATGCCACGGCGCAGGTCCTGACGAAGGTGACGGTGAGCGAGACCGAGGTCAAATGGTATTTGCGCAGCTGGGTGTCGCAGACTCTAGACCATTTCCCCGAGGATGCCGCGGACGGCTTCCTGCCACCGAATGATGCGTCCGGGCGCGGCGAGGGGCATCTGCGGTATCGTGTGAGAGTGAAAGAAGATGCGCCGTTGCAGACCACGATTCGAGCTTCTGCGCAGATCGTCTTTGATACGAATCCGATGATCGAGACGGATCCGGCGTGGTGGAATACCGTGGGGTGTTCGGGAGGTGTTTCGTTCTCTGCAACTGAAATGGTCGTTGATGAAGGACAGAAGCTGACCGTTTCCGTGGTCGGTGGTAATGCCGATCTTCCTTCGAGCGTGCAGGTGGTCGTAGCCTACAACACCGCTGCGGCGGCGGATTTGGATTTGAAGGGGGCTCTCGTTGATGGGGTGGCCGTGAAGTCGTTCAAGTTCCCCGTGACCTTGAACTGGGCGGCGGGCGAGATCGGCGAGAAGGTGATCGAGATTCCTGTCGCGGTCGACAAGGTTGTGGAGGCGGATGAGATGCTGACGCTGCAACTTGCCAATCCGATGAATTTGGCGATTGCGGGGGAGGGCGGCGCGCTCGGTGATCGCGCCCTACCGGCGGCGGGGGGCGGCGCGGCCGGAGTCCGTGCTTGCACCGTGATGATTCGCGACCGGGGGTATGGGGATTTGAAGGCGAAGGTGGCGAGCGGGGTGGCGACGAAGGCCGAGGTGGATGCGCTCGCGAAGGCGGAGAAGGTGTTTGCCGGGAAGGCGTACGTGCGCGGGTTTGCGAACGACGCGACGCGCGGCAAGGTGGCCGGTTCGGCGCTTGTGGCCGCGGGGAAGGCGGTGACCTTGAAGGCGACCGCCAACAAGGGGTTTGTGTTTGCGGGGTGGTACGAGGCGGGCGG
>JAZLJP010000131.1:0-32276 GCA_045617985.1 Kiritimatiellia bacterium | reverse complement strand
TTGTACAAAATTCTGTATGCGCCGTCAAGGACGTGATTTCAAATTTTTGAAAGGAACGAAACGATGAAGAAACTTCTGATGATCGTGATGGCGCTCGCGGCGGGATTGTCCGCGTGGGGCGACGAGGCGGCATTCGCCCGCTTCGCTGTGCGTGGATGCGGGCGATGGGACGGTCGCGCCGGGATTCGACTACTACGGCCAGCCGCGAATGGATGTGAAGCGGGTGAAGAATACGGGCGTTGCGAACGCGGATGGCGTGTGCCCGGATATCGGTATCTACGAGGTGCCTGGTACGGCGATGGTGCCGACGCCGGATCTGGCGGTTCTCTCGGTGAGCGGGCCTGCGGCGGCGGCGCCGGGCGAGGAGATCGCGGTGCCGAGGCGATCACGTGGGCCTGCTGGTGCGCCGGCTGGTGGACCAACAATGTCATCGACAAGGCGGGGCGCCCGACGCCGCAGTACGCGAAGCTGCAGACGATGAACGCCGAGTTGAAGCGGCTGGGGCCGGCCTATATGAAGTATCGGTCCGTTGAGACGTACTTTGTGGGCTTCCCCGAAAACTCGCCGCGCAATCCGCTGCAGCCGTGTCCGAAAGTCGCGCAGTTGACGGCCGGGGGCGTGAAGGGGCTGCATGCGGCGGACGGTTCGGCGCTGCTCGTGGGCGTGATGGAACCGCGCCTGGCGTCGGCGAAGGGGGCGCGTGCGTTCTTTGTGACGGCCGCGGGCGATCCGCGCGACGACAAGCCGGGCACGGTTGAGATCTGTTTCGTCCCCGCGCCGAAGGCGAAGGTGTCCGTGCAAGGCGGTCAGGGCCCGATCCCCGTGAAGCGCCTCGAGAAGGGCGTGTACGCATTCTCGCTGCCCTCCTGCGCCGGCGCGTTCGTCGAAATCAGGTGACATATTGGGCGAGGCCCTGCTCGCCGCTCGGCTGGTTGCTCGCGAGATGGCGGCATTGGAAGCGCAGGGGGTGGACAAGGCCGAGGTGCGGCGGTTCGCCCGTGAACGGGTGCGGGCGATGGGGGTGCGGGGGCTTGCCCCCGTGCCTTCGGCCGGTTTGGCGCGCTTTGAGCGGCGCTGTAACATTAGAACTGCCTCAAGATGAACGACCTGGCCGCCGAACTCTGTGCAAAGGCGCAAGGTGGTGAAACGGGGCCCTGAATCGCCTAGCCCGCAAATCCGCCTCCATCCAAAAATCCAAAAATCATCGCGAACAGGGGCGGAAAATTTGGTATAATGTACGGCGTTCTTCGAAGAGCGGAGAACCTGAATGGAAAGCGAGGCGGGCAATGGCCGAACGAAGACTGAGAATCTACTGCGAGACGTCCTTTTGGAGCTATCTGAACGGACGCCCCACGCCATTGCAGCATATCGCCATCAAACAAGCGGCGACACTACAGTGGTGGCAGGATCTCGCACCGAAGTGCGAGATCTACATTTCGCAGCATGTCCTTGACGAGTCTGTTGACGGTGATTCTTCATTTGCATTGAGGAGAACCGAATCAATGGCTTCTGCGATGGTGCTTGACGCATTCGTTCCTGATGCTGAAAATCTGGCAGTTGAATTGATGAACGGTCATGCGATACCTGCCACCGAGGCAACCGATGCCGCCCATATTGCAACGGCTGCCGTCTATGGTATGGATGTGTTGCTGACATGGAATTGTCGGCACATGGCGAACCCTGTAAGCTTACCAAAAACAGCGACGATCATTTCGAAGAATGGGTACACCTGTCCGGTGGTTATCACCCCTGTTGATTTCATTGAAAGAAGAGAGGAGTTCGGATTATGAACGATGACATCTTGTACGTCGATCCCATAGAGGCAGTATATGCCATTCGCCGAAAGATCTCCGAACGGTATGGACATGACATTCATCGTATTTTCGCGGCAGCTCGCGAAGCGCAGCGACGCGATGAGGCAAATGGAGTCAAGTATGTCCGCCTTCCCATCGCCCGCGTCGCGCCGGCGGGAAATTGATGGTGTGTCTAATGAGACTGAAAGAGGGGTCTGTGATAATTGAAGCGTAATTGCAGAAGGAAGGCGAGCAGTCGGATTCAACCAGAAACCATACAATATCCGTACAAAAACACCCGTGCAATGGTGATTTTCAACCAGAAAATGATTGTGATTCAACCAGAAACGGCAAAATTCAACCAGAAAACGGTGGTGTTTCAACCAGAAACCGCGAGACGGTCGTTGAAGCGATTTTAGCGCAGATTCGGGAAAAATCATCGCTTACTCAACGGGCGATGGCTGACCGATTGGCTTTGAACCGCAATACGTTGGCTTATTGGTTTGAGAAGTTGAAGCATGAGGGCGTGTTGCGCCATGAAGGACCTGCCAAGGGCGGGTGGTGGGAGGTTCTCCCCATCATGGATGGCGCTTTGAGTGATGTTCCTTCTTGACTTTCGAGAAAGTATAAAACGATATGAACGCGAAGAAAATCATGACCGTAGTTCGAACGGCAATACTGATGGCGTTGATGTCTGCGAGTGTAACGTGTGTTGCTGCCGATGTGACGGCGACAGCAGTGACGGCCCAGCAGCGGCATCCGTGGAACGGGAAGGTGGATATCACCGTCACGTTTACTGGTACGTCGAATGACGTGGTGAATGCGGTCTGCAATTTTGTCGCAACCAACAGTTCGACACATACTGCGTTGAATGTCGCACACATGACCGTTATTGATGGTGCCATTGGTAGCGGTATAACGTGGCAACGGCAATTCGTCTGGGATGCCGTTTCTGATGTTGGTGCGGTGAAAATCGAAGATGTTACACTTGCCGTCGAAGTACTTCTAGGAGGGGTTCAATTATGGGAGAACGGCCCCTATTGGGCGGAATGCAATGTGGGTGCTACCAAGCCGGAAGAATACGGCTATTATTTTTGGTGGGGCGACACGGTGGGATATAGCGCGAATACGAACAACGCAACATGGAAAGATTATTGGGATGGCGTGAAATGGACGTCGATTACGGGGATACTGATGGATAACAGCCCGTTCAGTTCGTCCACTTGCTCGACCTTCTACAAGCACCCTTCACAACTTCAGACGGCGGGTTATATTGATTCAACGGGTAATCTTGTTGCCGCACACGATGCGGCGACTGTGTATCTCGGCGTGCCGTGGCGGATGCCGATGGATACGGAAATCGATGCACTTATCAGTAACTGTGAAACTACTTGGACGACGCATAACGGTGTGTTGGGTCGACTCGTGAGCGGAAAGGGGGCATATGCCTCAAAGAGTATCTTCCTGCCAGCTGCCGGTTACGGTAACAATTCCACCCTCTGTTGTCCCGATGGTTCGTGTGGTAATTACTGGTCCTCCACGCCACTTCCTACTTCCTCTGAAAATGCACGTGGTTTGTATTTTGATACTGGCCATTGTTTCGGTGGGAGTGAAAATTCCCGCTACTATGGGCAGTCTGTACGTCCTCTCCGAGGGTTCGTATCTGCCGTGACCACGCATTTCTCGGTGGATTGTAGCGTACATGTGACGGCTGTCTCAGCCCAACAACGGTATCCGTGGGATGGCAAGGTTGATATCACCGTTTCGTTTGCCGGTGCGTCGAACGACGTTGTGAACGCGATTTGTGAGTTTGCTGCGAACAATAGCGCGACCCGAGCGGCGCTGGATGTCGTACACATTACTGCCATTGATGGTGCCGTCGGTGGTGGTACAACGTGGCAACGGCGATTCGTTTGGGATGCTGTTACTGATGTAGGTGGGGTAAAGATCGAGGATGTTGTACTTGCCGTCGAAGTGTCACTTGGAGGCGTACAATTGTGGAGAGGTGGCCCTTATTGGGCGGAATATAACGTGGGTGCTAGCAAGCCGGAGGAGTATGGCTATTATTTTGGGTGGGGTGATGTGGTGGGGTATGAACGGAACGCGAGTAATGATGGTTGGGCTTCAGTTGCGAATGGCGTATCGTTCACGTTTTCGAGTGGCAACTGCCCGACGTATGGTAGAGACAATTCCTCTTTATTGTCGCAGGGATACATAGACTTAACGGGCAACCTTGTGGCTGCATGCGACGCGGCGACGGTACACCTCGGTAGACCGTGGCGGATACCGACGAATGCCGAATTTGTTGAGCTCATCAATAATTGTACGATAACATGGATGACGCGCAATGGCGTATACGGACGGCTCGTAACAGGTAAGGGGGCGTATTTGTCGAAGAGTGTCTTTTTCCCCGCGGCTGGTTACGGTAACGATTCCAGGCTCGACATCCCCGACTCGTATGGTGCCTACTGGTCTTCTACACCGCATTTGGACATTTCCGACGATGCGTGGGGGGTGACCTTCAATTCAGGAGGTATTTATCGGAGTTTCAATGGCCGTTGCTACGGGCTCACTGTGCGTCCTCTCCGAGAATTTGTATCTGCTGCAATAACGCATTTTCCTGTTGACTGTAGCGTACATGTTACGGCTGTGACGGCCCAGCAACGATACCCATGGAATGGGAAGGTTGATATCACCATCTCGTTTGACGGTGTGTCGAACGATGTTGCGAATGCAATGTGCATTTTCGTTGCAACCAACAGTGCGACACATACAGCGTTGAATGTCGCACACATAACCGCTATTGATGGTGCTAGTGCCACCGATAGCGGTATGATATGGCAACGTCGATTCGTTTGGGACGCCGCCGCCGATGTGGGCATGGTAAAGATTGATGACGTTATGCTCACCGTTGGACTTTCTTTAGGTGGGGTGCAATTATGGGAGAATGGACCCTACTGGGCGGAATGTAACGTGGGGGCAACCAAGCCTGAGGAGTTTGGCTACTATTTCTGGTGGGGTGACACGGTGGGATACATGCGGAACGCAAGTGATGATGGTTGGGTTTCGGCTGCGAACGGGACATCGTTCTCATTTTCCGTTGGCAACAGCACCACGTGCGGCAAAGATGATTCCACCTTGTTGTCACAGGGATACATTGACTCAACGTGTAACCTTGTGGCAGCATACGATGCGGCGACGGCACACCTCGGCAGGTCGTGGCGGATACCGACGGTTGCGGAATTCGACGCACTCGTTAGTAACTGTACGACGACATGGACGATGCGTAATGGTGTGTATGGGCGTCTCGTGACAGGCGTGGGTGCATATGAATCAAAGAGTATCTTTTTTCCCGCTGCCGGTCTCGGCTATGATTTAAACTTCGACAACCCTGCTCGTGAAGGTTACTATTGGTTGGCAACGTCGGATTCGGGCAATTCCTACAGTGCATGGAGCATTTACTTCGATTCGACTTATTTCGGTCGGTATGTCTATAGTCGAGACATTGAACGGACGGATTGTCCTCGGTTCGACTATAGTCGATACATTGGGCGGATGGTTCGTCCTCTCCGTGGATTAGCGGAAGATTCTGTCGCGACGACACATCTGGCGTTGGATTGTCGTGCTGATGTTTTAATCGAAGAGACCTTGAGGAATATTGGTGTTGTTGAGTTTGACGAAGGTACTGGCTGGCGGATTACGATTGTAAACGAAGTGGTCGGAGGGATTACCTTGAATGACAACTTGGGGCCGGTCACGATTGACTTGAATGGTCACAATATGGTTGGTAATGTAGGTGTTTCCGGTGGCGATGGTACGCCGGCGATTCGCATTGTTGCGACTGGTGAGGATGGCGAGCCGACGGTGCTTACAATTTTGGACTCGCGGCCAGACTCCTCTGATGACATCATTGGTGGCGCGGGTGGATGTGGGACACCAGGAGGGAATGGTGGCGCGGGTATTGAGGTCGCTCAGGAGTCACGGAATGGAGTAAAGATCAACATCGGCAAATCGGTGGGGGTATGTGGTGGTGCAGGAGGTGAGGAACTCAATGGCATTTATGGTGGAAAAGGCGGAACTGCCGTTATTGGCGAGATAGGGACCAATGATGGGACGCTAACTTGGGGTATTGCTGTCGAATCGATTCGTATTATCGCGACACCACAAAATCCGTGCAATGGGAAGGTTGATGTTAAGTTTGCCATCAATGGCATTGGCGGTGCAAAATATGAAGTGTCTTTTACGGCGAAGGATGTCACCGGTGGCACCAACATCACAATGCGAACGATTTACAAGGAGAATGGCGATGCGGCGAATGTGGCTAGGGAACAGCTTTTGTTGGGAAATTACAACTGGGTTTGGGATGCGTCATCGGATTTGGGCGAGAAAACGATATTGACAAACGTAGTGGTGGAAGGAAAAATATCGTTGGGAGGTGTACGTCTTTGGAAGGATGGACCCATTTGGGCAGAGAGCAACGTTGGCGCGACGAAGCCGGAAGAGTTCGGCTATTATTTTGGGTGGGGCGACACGGTGGGATATGTGCGAGACGGTGGGGATTTGAGTGATACTGGTTATTCAGATGTGACCTGGGTGTCAAGCAGGGGCGTCCGTATGACTGATAGCCCATTTACGGAGTCAGCATGTCCGACCTTCAATAAAATCACCGACCAGCACTCGTCTGTGGGGCTTTTGGCAGATGGTTATATTGATGCAACGGGTAATCTCGTGGCTGCATACGATGCGGCGACTGCGCACCTCGGAGCGCCGTGGCGCATGCCGACGGATGCGGAAGTTTTAGAGTTGGTAAACAATTGCACAGCGGAATGGATAACGACTAATGGTGTACCAGGCCAATTGATAACGGGTAAGGGGGATTATGCCATGAGAAGTATTTTCCTCCCTGCTGCCGGATATTGTGGCGATACTTGCATATATTTTCCCGGTGACTGTTATTGGAGTCCGGAGGGCCATTATTGGACTTCGACTCCGTATTCGGGCAATGATAGTTTTGCTTGGGGACTATACGTCTGGTTGGGTGCTTTCTGTCGGAACTACACTTACTACCGTTGCAACGGACAGTCTGTGCGTCCCGTTCGAGTATTGGCCGCAGATGGTGTGACGGGAGCGAGTGGGGCTTTTGAGGTCGGGTGTCCTCTTGCCGCGAATTTCGCGGGGTTGGGCGAGGTGGTTCCAGATGGAAATGGTGGTTGGAAAGTCACACTTACGAATGATGTTTCGGAAGTGATTGAGATTGGCGACAATCTGGGGCCGGTGACGATTGATCTCGTGGGACGGGACATTGTGGGCAAACCCGGAATGACGGGCGATGGAGTGAATACAGCAGGTGGCGATGGTGAGCCGGCGATTCGCGTTGTTTCGACTGGTGAGGATGGCGAGCCGACTGTACTTACGATTATGGATTCGCAACCGGATGAGATGGATGATATCTTTGGCGGGCCGGGTGGAGGTGGCACACCTGGTGGTAATGGCGGTGTAGGCATTGAAGTTGCGCTGGATGCGAAACCCGGTGTGAAGGTGAACATTGGTTCCTTGGTCGGTGTCCGTGGTGGCGCGGGTGGTGCGGATCTGAACGGCAATACGGCAGGAGGAACTGGCGGCGAGGGAGTCGTCGGTGATGTTGGGACGAACGACGGTGCGATTTCCGGTGGCGCGGGCGGTGTGTCCGAGAACGGCACGTCGGGTGCGGTAGGCGTGTCGGTCACGGGTGGGATTGGCGGTGGTTCGGGAACGGTCGCGAAGGTGGAGCTGATGACTCCGGTACTCACGCCCAAGTCTTACACGGGTGCGGCATTAAGTGCGGACGTTGACGCTGGTACGCTCTTCAGCGTTGTTGGTACCGGGAACTGGACGGACGTTGGGGATCACGAAATCATCTTCATCCTAAAGGACCCTGCGCGGTATGCGTGGAAGGGTTCGGATGAGTTGTTCACAATGGCTGTGTTTTCGATCGTTCCGGCGACGCTGACTGATGAGATGATCGATCAGATTCCCGAGCAGAACTATTTCGGCTCGGCTGTGGAACCGGAAGTCGTTGTCAGGTGGAATGGAAAACCCTTGGTGCGTAATGGAGATTACACGATTACGTATTGTGACAATACGGGTGTCGGTGAAGGACGTGTGATCCTAACCGGAATAGGGAACTTCACGGGTACGGTTGAACGTCGGTTCGCTATCGGACGCAATGATGGGGTAGCGACATTCGTTGGCGAAACGGTTGCTGTTGCCGAGGGTGGCAAGCTTCTCGTGCGCGTTCAGGGCGGGAATCTCGATCTCGCGTCGAGCGTGCAGGTACAGGCGACGTACAATACCGCGGCTGCGGCGGATCTTGATTTGAAGAACGCGACGGTGAACGGTGAAAAGCCGAAGAGCTTTAAGTTCCCCGTGACCTTGAATTGGGCGGCGGGCGAGGTCGGCGAGAAGACGATTGAGATTCCGGTGCTGGTTGATAAGGCTGTGGAGGCGGATGAGATGCTGACGCTGCAGCTTGTGAATCCGATGAATTTGACGATCGCGGGATCCGACGGCGAGGGCGCCGTCGTTACGCAGGGCAGTGCCTGCACCGTGACGATTCGGGACCCGGGGTATGGGGATTTGAAGGCGAAGGTTGCGGCGGGTTCGGCGACGAAGGCTGAGGCGGATGCGCTTGCGAAGGCCGACAAGGTGTTTGCCGGGAAGGCGTACGTGCGGGGGCTTGCGAACGACGCGACGCGTGGCAAGGTGACCGGGTCGGCGCTTGCGGCCGATGGGAAGAACGTGACCTTGAAGGCGACAGCCAACAAGGGTTGGGTCTTCGCGGGCTGGTACACGGATGCCGCCTGCACGGCGGGACACGAACTGGCGGGCTTCGGCGACTACCGTAATCCGTCCCTCGTCTATGTGAACACCAACGGCGCGGTCACGGTGTACGCGCGGTTCATCACGCCCGAGGAGGATTCGCTTGCGCTGGGCGAGGACTTCCTGCCGGGCGAGTTCGCCCCGGGGGCGGACTGCAGCATCGCGGTGCCTGTCGAGTCCGTGTCGTATCCGACGGTCAAGGTGACGGGACTCCCCGCCGGAATGAAGTTCGCCGACAAGGAGACACTCGTCAAGGCGACGACGACAACAGACGCCTACACGGTCGAGGCGAACACGATCTACGGCGCCCCGACGAAGGCGGCGGCAAAGCCAGCGGTCGTGACGGTGACGGTCAAGAACCTCGGCGGCTACCAGATCGTGCGCCAGTACGAGATCACGGTCAAGGAGGGGATGAGCCCCGTGGAAACCCGGGCGCGCGCTGTCTCCGAGGCGGCGCCGTACCAGTCGGTGTCGGTCGGTCTGAGCGACGACTTCGCGGGTAAGGCGACGGGCGCGGGCGTCTTCCAGGCGGGCAAGAAGGTGACCTTGAAGACGACCGCGAACAAGGGTTTTGTGTTCAGCGGGTGGTATGAAGGGGAAGATCTGTTGACGCAGGCGGCGAGTTATGCCTTCACGATGCCGTCGAACGATGTTTCGTATGTGGCGAGGTTTGTTACGGCCGAGGAGGATGCCGCGTCGATCGCGACGGGCGTGAACGGCGTTGCGCTCGATCCGGCGGCGGCGTTCGCAACGAACGTGATGGCGGGCGTCGCCCTGCAGTGGTCCGTCGCGGCGGACGCGCTCTCGCAGACGACGGTGGCGGTCTCGGGGCTGCCCGCCGGACTCAAGTTCACGGCGAAGGACGTCGTCGACTCGAAGACGAAGCGGGTGACGGTGCCTGCGAACACGGTCTACGGCGCGCCCACGGCGGCGTCGAAGGTCGACAAGAGCGGCAACGTGACGCCTTCGGCGGTGAAGGTGACGGTGACGACGGCCGGCAAGTCGAAGGCGGAGTACCGGGTTGGTCTCACGGTCGACCCGCTGCCCGCGTGGGCGGTGGGCACCTTCAACGGCGGCACGCTGGAGGAGTTCGGCTCGCCGTTCCCGGCGCCGATGTGCATGGACATCGTGGGGACGGCGTCGTTCACGGTCTCGTCGTCCGGCAAGGTGAGCGGGAAGGCGACGGAGGGGACGGCCGCGTGGACCCTCTCTGCGCCTTCGTTCACGGCGTACGACGCCGCGAACGGCCGCTTGGTCGCGGAAGTCGTCGGGAAGTCCGGGTCGAACGCCTTTACGAACGAGCTGTTCTTCGCGGAGGGGGCACTGGGCGGCGTGGCGACGAACCGCTATTTCGAGGCCTTCCAGGGCAACTGGAAGGCCGAGCCGTGGAAGACGCTCGGGAATGGCCTCGCGAACAAGGTGTTCGACCTCGGCGACGGCGTGACGCTGAAGTTCGCGGCGTCGGGGGCGGTCTCGGTTTCCGCGGTTTTCGGCTCGTACAAGGGCTCGGCGTCGAGCGTACTCGTCCCGACGTCGGAGCCGGACGGCGAGGGCACCTTCGACGGCATCGTCTGCGTCTACCTGAAGCCCGACCCGAAGAAGGGCTTCGCCGGCTACGGGCGCGTCGTCCGCGTGCGCTGGGACGGCACGAAGTTCGTTGAATTGCCGGCCAATGCTGCACCGTGACGATTCGGGATGCGCGCGCCGAGGTGCTGCCGCGAGACCTGCGAGGCCATAGCTTGAACAAGAGGAGATCGCGGTGAATGACTCAGATGCGCCCCGACTCACACTGAAGTTTTTTTTCACTTTTCTTCGTTCGTTTTGCGTGCTATAATAATCTCAGCTTGGAACCCGTGGTTTCGAGTCAGGAGGGGTGGTTCTTTATGGACATCGGTTAACCGGTGCCTCGGGTGGCATTAGATGAAAGAAGGCGAAATGAAGAGTCGGCTGAGTTTGGTGCGGAACACGATCGCGGCGCTGGCCGCGTTCGGTGGTGTGGTCGGTGTTGGTTCGGCTTGGGGCGATGTGTCCCTTCAAGCGACGGACTGGGTGGGGAGCGGCGCGAATACGCTTGCCTCGACCGGGGCCAACTGGCACAACGGCGTGGTGCCTTCGGCGAGCATGCGCTTTGCCGCCGGCGCCGTCGGGAAGACGGTTACGTTCGACCGCGTCTACTCGGTGACCGACTACATTTGGAACGGAAGCATCGAACCGGGGAAATACTACAATCCGACGACGGGCGTGACGAATCCGGTCGTGTGGCAGGCGTCGTCGTCGAGTTGCGGCATCGATCATACGAACGGGGGAGGGGCCATCATCGTCGGCGACGCCAGCGACCAGAATGCGGCTTTGCATGTCAAGAGCGGCACCTATTACACGAAAGGCCAATTCCGCGTGGCCGTCGCAAAATCGTGTGCGGGCTGGTTTTGGTTGGAAGAGGGTCAGTTCTCGTGTCGTGAAGACTTGCGCGTAGGCGACGGTTCCGGGGCCAAGGCGGAGTTCATCGTCGGTAGCGGCGACCCCAATCGCTCCGCCACGTTCTTCGTGCCGGTCGACCGGTGGGCGGTGGTGAGCGCGAGCGGCGCGAATACACGCATCGTCTTGAAGAAGGGTGGTGAATTCCATTGCGCCTACATTTGCGAACGCAGTACCACGTCGGGCCTCGTGTTCGATGGCGGTGCGCTCGTGAAGGACGGCCCAGTTGCGAATCAGGCAGAGTACGTCTTCGGCGACGACCTGCCCACGGCGCATTCGGTCGATCCGAATCTGTGGGTTGACGTGACGGCGAACGGCGGCGTGATCGATGTCGGCGCGTCCAACACGAAGCTGCTCACGCAGATCCGGCTGGCGTCGGGTGCGACGGACGGTGTTTTGACGAAGCGCGGCACGGGCTCGTTGACGCTCGCGAACGCGGGAAGCGGATTCGGCGGCACGTTCCGTGTGCAGCAGGGGACGCTCGCGCTCACCGCAATCGGTGCGAACACGAAGGCGGTGCTCGCGGGTGGTACGTTCACGTACTCCTCCGGAAAGTTCGCGCGGCTGGAAGTCGAGAGCGGTACGTATGCGTTCCCGTCGTTGCCGGCCCATACGGGCAAAGTCGTCGTCTCGGGCGGCACCCTGCAGGCCACGGTCAATGCCGAGCTGCTGCGGGACGGCGTGCCCTATCGCACGGGCGTGAATGTGCAGACGGATCTTCAGTTCACCGGTTCGGCCACGGCGGCCACGGTGTTCACGCCGTTCCGTCTCGGCGATTTCGACTGCGTGCAGTCGGTGGATGGCGACGGCTACATCGTCCTGACGCCCACGCAGTGGACGGTTTCCTACAACATTCAGGCGGATTCGACGGACCTCAACATCGGCGAAGTAATCGGTTCAAACTATTCGGACGTGCACAAGTACGGCTCCCATGCGGCCCGATTGACGGCAAAGAACACGTTTACGGGCAATGCCTACATTCACGAAGGCGCCCTCCTGGCCAAGCGTGGCATGGGCATCACCGACACGGCATCCGTCCGCATCGATGGCGGCACCTGGGCGCCGCTCGTCGAGGAGGCGACTCTCTCGCTCGGGACGGGGGCCGGACAGGTTTGGTTCACCACGCCTGAGAGCGCCGCCGGCATTTCGGCTTTTGAAAAGCCGCTGCTGCTCACCTTTGATTCGCAGTGGACGCAACTCGTTCCGGGAAGCGATCTCACGCCAAACACTACGTTCGTCTTCAACGGCGCGGGCGCGGACCAGCCGCTGACGCTCACGAACCCGATTTCGCTCGAGAGGGGCGATGCCGCGATTGAAGTGGACGGCACGGGACCAGTGACGCTTTTGGGTTCAAACCAGGCGACCGGGGCGAACCGCTACTTGTCCAAGACGGGCGCTGGAACGCTCAATTTCAACGGTCCGGTTGGAGAGAACGGTTCGACGTCCCAGTGGCTCTTCATCCGTCCGCAGGCGGGCACGGTGAGCTTCAACTACAACGGGGCCATGAACAAGGTGTCGGACCTTTTGCAGCAGAATGCGTCGAAGGTCTACCTTACGAACAACGCGTCGCTGTTCTGCAACGGCTCGTACTATGCGGGCGAAAGCGGCACGGGGGCGACCACCTACATGTCGAACGGTTGGCTGGGGACGCCTGCCGGCAGCTATTTGCGCGTGGGGCATACGCTCGGTTCGGCGGGTACGTTCAACTTCTCCGGCGGATCGTTGGAACCGGGGTGTCTCACCGTGGGCGGTTCGAAGGGACGCGGCACGTTCAACATGACGGGGGGAACGTTGAAGGTGGGCGGTACGCTTGAAAGCATGGTCGGCCAGACCGACGCACCTGGGAAAAACGAGACGCGTGCGGCGGAGAGCGTGTTCACCCTCTCGAACGGCAAGGCCTCCTTCGGGTTCAACTTCCAGGTTGGCGTCCATTCCGACGGCCGTTTCGAACAGAGCGGCGGCATTCTGGATGTCGCGGTGTGGCTCAGTATCGCGCGCTGGAACGACGCGAAGGGCGTCTACAACATGACGGGTGGCGAATTCTACAATACGAACGCATGGGGTGTGATTGTGGGCGAACTCGGCAAGGGCCAGCTCAATTTGAGCGGTGAAAACACGCGTTTCGTTGCAAAATGGATTCAGGTCGGTTCGGGCGCGGAGGGTGATACTCTGGGCGATGGCTTGATCACGGTGAAGGACGGTGCGAAGCTCATTTCCGATTCGATCATCCATGGCCTTGGCACCAACAATGCGACGCTCTATGTGGACGGCGGCACGGTGGGCGTCTATTCGCCCGATAAGACCCTGGGCGGCTACTTTCGGAACATGGGCGGCGGCGTGGCGGTGGGCCCGCGCGGCATGACGTTCGATACGGGATCCTCCTGGGTGGATGCGGGCGACTTCTCGCTCGCGGGCACTTCGTCCGGCACGATCACGAAGACGGGCACGGGTACGCTTGCGATGACGAAACTGCCCGAAGCGGCGAAGATGACGGTGGCGCAGGGTACGCTCGCCTACAGCGGCGAACCTTCGGCTTCCTCGCTCACCCACCGCTGGAGCTTCAACGGTTCGCTCGCCGATTCGGTGGGCGGCCAGGCGGCACGGGTCTATACGCCCTCGGGCACGACGGCGCCGACGTCGCCGAGCGGGACGCTCGGATATACCTCGGACGGAAAGTCGATCTCGCTTCCGGGCGGCAACAACACGGCGATCGTGGGCCTTGGTTCGAACATCCTGCCCACCTCGGGACCGGTGACGATCGAAATCTGGTCCACGCTCCGCAGCCATACGGTGTGGGAGAAGATGTTCTCCGTCGGTACAAGCCAGGGCAACGGGTTCCTCTTCACGTATTCGTGCGGCGCGAAGAATGCCAACAACACCTCGGCCGTGAACTGGCTCAATGCGGGTACGGGCGACGTGACGGGTACGGGCTATTTCCGCGACAACGAGGAATACTACACGGCCGTGCGCTTCGATCCCGCGCAAGGGGGCACGTTCCTCACGGCCTATGTGATCCATGCGAAGTCCGGCGCGAAGGTGGGTTCGTACACGAGTTATGTCGAGGGGATAACGGTTGCGAACATCACGCAGACCGGCTCCTGGCTCGGCTGGGCCTGGTGGAACGATGCGGTGCCGAAGGCGAACTACAACGAAGTGCGCGTGTGGAATGCGGCGCTTTCGGAGTCGGACATGCTCGCGCACGTCGAGGCGGGGCCGGACCAGGTGTTCGCCACGACCACCGATGCGGGTGACAACCTCTATCCCGAGAATCCCTCCGAGGCGCTTCTTGCGAACAACTACCTTACGCACCGCTGGACCTTCAACGGCACGGCCGACGACATGGTGGGCGGCTTGACGGCAACGCTGGGCGGTTCCACGGCGCTCGTCAACAACCGCCAGCTCGACCTCGTGGGCGGCGGCACGGCGAACGGGGCGGATCTCGGCGCGAACGCGCTCCCGGCCTCGGGGCCGGTGACGCTTGAATTCTGGACGACGCTCAGGTCCTATCAGGCCTGGGAGAAGCTGTTCGCCATCGGTTCGAGCTCGGGCGACTATCTGCTCTTTACGTACTCGACGCAGAACGCATCGGGCAATACCTCGATGGGCGTGGCGGGGGCTAGCGCCAGGAGCGGTGACATGACCGGCACGGGCACGTATCCGCTCAACGTGGAATGCTATCTCGCGATGACGATCACGCCGAACGAAAACGGGTCCACGGTGACAGCCACGCTCTGGAACACGGAAACGGGCGCGAAGATCGGCACCCAGACGTACACAAGCGACACGTGGACGCCTGCGCAGCTCCACCAGAACAACTTCTACCTCGGCAAGAACTGGTTCAACAATCCCACGCCGCACGCGAGCTACAACGAGGTGCGCGTGTGGAATGCCGCGCTCTCCGAAGCGCAGCAGCAGGTCAACCTCGCGCTCGGCCCGGACGTGCTGCCGAAGCTCTCGCCGGCGGCGAGCGTGGGCGGTGCGCCGATTCTCGAGGTGGCCGCAGGCGCGATGGTGGATCTGAAGGGCGCGACGGTCAAGCAGTACGCCGTCGAGGGGTCGGGTACGGTCTGCAACGGTACGCTCGAAGTGACGGGCGTGCTCGCGCCGGGCGGCGAAGACGCCGTGGGCACGCTCACCCTGGAAACGCCCACGACGCTTTCCGGCACGATCCGCCTCAACGTGGGCGACCAGATCGTGTGCGAGAGTGCGCTCAACCTCGCCGATGTGACGATCGAGGTGCTGGATCGGGAAAACCTGAAAAACGTGACTTCGTGGACGGTCGCTTCGTCCGCCGGCCGCCGGATTACGGGCCGCGTGAAAGGGCACAACCTGAAGGGCACAGGCTACACCGTTCACGCCACGTCAAGCGCAGTGAAGATCTTCCACGACGGCCTCTACCTGATCTTCAGGTGATGCGGCGCAGGATGAGGCCCTTGAGATAGAGGCCTTCGGGAAAGGCGAGCGCGACGGGATGATCGCCGGCCGCTTGGCGCGTGCGGGTGATGATCTGGAAGTCGCGCTTCGCATCGAAGGCCGCCTCGGCGCAGATCTTGTCGAAGAGATCCGGCGTCATCGCGCCCGAGCAGGAGAAGGTGGCGAGGATGCCGTTCGGGCGCAGGAGCTTCATCGCGAGGAGGTTGATATCCTTGTAGCCGCGCGTGGCGCGCATGAGGCCGGCCTTCGTATCGGCGAACTTCGGGGGATCGAGCACGATGAGGTCGAAGGAGCGGCCCTGGTCGCGGTAGAGGCGGAGCTGTTTGAAGACGTCCGCCTCCACGAAGTCGCAGGCCGTGCCCGTCGCGTTCAAGAGCGCCGTGTTGCGGCGCGCGAGGGCAAGCGCGTCGGCCGAAACGTCGAGATGCGTGACCGACTTTGCGCCGGCGGCGGCAGCGGCGAGGCCGAACCCGCCCGTGTAGGAGAAGCAGTTGAGCGTGTCCGTGCCCGCCGCGAGCGCGCCCACGGCGGCGCGGGCGTCGCGCTGGTCGAGATAGAAGCCCGTCTTGTGGCCGTGGCGCACATCGACGAGATAGCGGATGGCGCCTTCGCGGATGGGAATCAGCTCCGGCGGCTCTTCGCCTGCAAGAAGGCCGATTTCATTCGCGCCGCTCGCCTCGCCGGGGGCACGCAGGCCCTCCCGCACGCGCGCATCGACGTCGCTGCGGTTGTAGACGCCGCGGCAGTTCGGAACGTGCTTCATGAAGGCCGCGGCGATCGCCTCCTTCCAGAATTCGGCGCCGGCGCTTGCGAGCTGCACGACAACGAACCCGTCGTAGGTGTCGGCCGTGACGCCGGGAAGGCCGTCGCTTTCGGCGTTCACGAGGCGGAAGGCGTTCGTCTCGCCGCGCGAGAAGAACACGGCGCGGCGTTGAACGGCGGCGGCCACGAGCCGGTCGATGAACGCGGCATCGGGCACCTCGCCCGCCGCGAACGAGAGCATCCGCACGCGGATCTGGCTTGCCGGCGAATAGGAACCGTAGCCGATCGTTTCGCCCTTGGCGTTCGCCACGGCCACGGTTTCGCCGCGCGCCGGCTCGCCCTCGACGGCATGGATGGCCCCGGAGAAGATCCACGGATGGTGATGGATTGTCGCGTAGTCGCGTTTGAAATTGAGAATGATTTTGTCCATGGCCGGATAGTATACCATAAAGTCGGAAATCAGGTGCCAAGTTCTGAAATAAAATTGAACGCGATGAGAATGTTCGCTTGATTTCGGGTTTCTGTTTTGCTATAATTAATGCTCAATTTTTCACCAAGGAAGGAAGATTAAAAATGAAGATGATGTGGCAGCCCTCGAAGATTAAACGCGTGCGCAAGATCGGTTTTCGCGCTCGCAAGGCGACCAAGGGCGGTCGTAAGGTGCTCGCGAGCCGTCGCGCCAAGGGCCGTAAGCGTTTGACGCAGGTCTAATAGGGGCGTCGAAGCCCATGTCCATGCGGCTCCCGGGGACGAAGTACAAGCGCGTCTTCGATGAGGGGCGTTCGTTTCGCGGGCGTCTCTTCGCCGCGTGGGTTTTGCGTTCACCCGACGCCGGCCGTCAAGCCGGCGTCGTCGTTTCAAAGAAGAGTTTCCACGATGCTGTGGACCGCAACCGCGCCAAGCGCATTCTGCGTGCCGGTTTCCGGGAAGTGGCGAAAGATCTTGTGCCGGATGCCGATTGGGTTTTCGCGGGGCGTGCGACGCTTGGCGGAAAGCGCATGGCGGACGTGGCGGCGGAGATGCGCCATCTCGCGCGCAAGGCCGGGTGCCTGATCACGGCGGCGGGCGGAGGGGAGCCGACGCATTCGTGAAGCGGGTTTTTGTTCTCTTCGTGCGGGCGTACCAGGTTGTTCTTTCGCCTTTGTTCCGCGGGTGTTGCCGATTCGAGCCGAGTTGTTCGAACTACGCGATCGAGGCTTTGGAGCGTCATGGGGCCGTCAAGGGGACGATTCTTGCGGCGTGGCGGCTTCTCCGGTGCCATCCGTTCGGGGCCCATGGTTACGATCCCGTGCCGCCGGTTGGCAGTTGGAAAAACCATTTTATGGATGAAGTTGATTCGGTTGATTCAGATAAATGACTTTCAAGGAATTTCGAAAAGATGAATAAGCAGGAAAAGATCATTGCGATGCTGCTTGGCCTTGCCCTTGCGGGGTGGCTGTGGTATACGGTGGCGGAGCAGAAGAAGCAGGCCGCGGTACGGCAAGCCGAGGCGCGCGCGCAGGCGGCGGCCCAGGCGGCGCGTCCCGCGCCGGTCGCGAAGAGCGCTGCAACGCCGCAGAAGCAGGAGGCGGCTCCTGCTGCGAAACCCGCGGCGGCGAAGCCGGCAAAGCCCAAGGCGCCCGAGAAGCTCGTGACGCTTGCGAACGAGCAGGTGTCGCTCACGCTCTCCACGCGCGGTGCCGTGGTGAAGAGCGCTTCGATGCTCAAGTATGCAACGAAGCCCGGTGCGATTTCGAAGGAGAATCCGGTTCTCGTCTTGGATTTCGCGGCCGCCCCGGCGTTGGCCCTCGAGGGATTGGAGGGCGTTGAGAGCGATGAGGATTTCGCGCTTGCGGAAGAGGGGAAGGATTTCGTCGTTTTCAAGAACGACGTTCTGACGCGCCGGATCACCCTCAAGCCCGACTACCAGATCGCCGTGGAAGAGTCGTTTGCAAAGCCCAATGCCGAGGCGGCGAACCGGCTTTCGCTCGGCGCCGTCTCGATGGGGGCCTCGAAGAACGACATCCTCTCGATCGACTCCTTTACGCTGGGCGGGCGCAAGCCGCACGTCGTCCATCACGGCGACGATGGCGAGTCGCCGCTCAAGAGCTACCTCGTGGCGATGGCGGGCGGCTGCAGCGGCTCGAAGAGCGCGGCGGGCATGCCGGTCACCTCGAGCGTCGACTATCCGGGGTGCCAGAACTGGGTGGCGGTGAAGAATCGCTTCTTCGTTTCGGCTCTCGCGAAGAGTTCGTGTGCGAACGCCGGTTTCCGCGCCACGATCACGCGCGACGCCCGGCAGCCGAATTATGTGCTGAAGAACGTGGCGGCGTCGGTGATCTTCCCCGGCACGGAGGCGAAGCGCGACTACACGCTCTATCTCGGCCCCAAGAAGCAGGCGCTTCTCTGGGAGCTCGGCATGAGGGACGTGATGGAATTCGGCATGTGGCGCTGGCTCTGCTATCCGCTCGTGTGGGTGCTCAACCTCTTCAATTCGATGATCCCGAACTATGGCGTGGCGATCATCCTTCTCACGATCCTCGTGCGCCTCATTTTCTGGCCGCTCACGCACAAGTCCACGATCGGCATGCGCAAGATGCAGGAAATCCAGCCGAAGGTGAAGGCCATCCAGAAGCAGTTCAAGGATAATCCGCAGCGTCTCCAGCAGGAGATGATGCGCGTCTACAAGGATAACCACGTCAATCCGCTTTCGAGCTGCCTGCCGATGCTCGTGCAGATTCCCGTGTTCATCGCGCTTTTTACGGTGCTCCGTTCCGCCGTTGAATTGCGCTATGCGCCGTTCCTCTGGATTTCGGATCTTTCGGAACCGGAAGCTCTCTTCGCGAGCTGGTTCCCGTTCGGCGGCCTCAACATCCTGCCGCTCGCGATGGCGGGCCTCACGATGCTCCAGAGCGCCTTCACGCCGTCGGGCGACAACAAGCAGCAGCAGATGATGATGGTCATGATGCCGCTCATGATGCTCTTCATGTTCTACAATTTCCCGAGCGCGCTCTCGCTCTACTGGGCGCTCTCGACGGCGTTCGGCGTGGCGCAGGCGTGGTGGATCAAGAAGCGCTACGGTACGCCCGCGCCGCGCGTGAATGCCGATGGTTCCATCAATCCGGATTCCGTTGAAATGCCCCAAACGCGCCAGATGCGCCGTCACCAGGGGTGAGTGGAGATTTTAGGTATCAGGTTCTCGTTCGGAGGATTCAAAATGAGTGAAGTGGTTTCTACAGAATTGGCGCCGAAGGCGCTGGGGCCCTACAGCCAGGCGATCAAGGCCGGCGGTTTCGTGTGGTGCTCGGGGCAGATCCCGATCGACCCGGTGGTGAATGCCGTGACGGCGACGACGATCGAGGACCAGACGCGCCAGGCGATCACGAACCTGAAGAACGTTCTTGAAGCGGCCGGCGCCCCTCTTTCGCAGGTCGTGAAGACGCCGGTCTTCATCAGCGACATGAACGACTTCGCCGCGCTCAACGCGGTGTACGCCGAACTCTTCGGCGAGACGAAACCGGCGCGCAGCTGCGTGCAGGTGGCCCGCCTCCCGAAAGATGTGAAAGTCGAAATCGAAGCCGTCGCCGCGCTCTGAAACAGGGAGAGCGCCGCATGCTGATTCTGCTCGCAGAAGACGAAGATGCGGTGCGGGAGGGCATCGTTTGCCTTCTTGAAAGCGAAGGCTATGAGGTTGTGGCCGCCGCGAACGGCACCGAGGCGCTTGCGCTCTATCGGGCGCGTCGGCCCCATCTCCTTCTTCTCGACGTGATGATGCCGGGGCTTTCCGGCTACGACGTGTGCGCGCAGGTGCGCGCTTTCGACCCGGTGATTCCGATTCTCTTCCTTACGGCGAAAGACGCGCCCCAGGACGAGGTGTGCGGTCTCAACGTGGGAGCCGACGACTACATTTCGAAGACGGCGCCCGAACCCGTGAAACTCGCCCGCATTGCCGCCGCCCTCCGCCGCGCGGCGGAAGCGGAAGAGGAGGCGGGGCACATCTTCCCGTTTGGCCGGGGGCGCGTTGACGGCGTGAATGCCTGGTGGTTTTCGGCGGGCGGCGCGCGCGTTTCCCTTTCGGTGCGCGAGGTGGAGATGCTGCGCCTCTTCGCGCGGCATCCGGGCGAAGTCTTTTCCCACGACTATCTGTTCATGCGTTTCTGGGGCGGCGACTTCAACGGCTCTGAAAGTACGCTCCCCACCTCGCTCCATCGTCTCCGCGAAAAGCTCGGGGAGGACGGCGCCTTCCTGCACACGGCCTCGGGGAAGGGCTACTACTATCTGCCGCCCGCGGAGCTGCAGCCATGAAATGGCCGGGGCTTCTCGTGGCGATCGTTTTCGGCGTCTTCGCTTTGAAGTTCGCCCTCGCCGCGCTCCCCGATGCGTTCATCCGCGAGGTCTTCTGCGCGCTTCCGGCGCGCGGGGCGGCCCTCTACTGGAATGCGCCGTTTGCGGCGGATTCTCTCACGTTCTGGGCAAAGGGCGTCGCCCTGCAGGTGACGCGCGCCTGTGCCGGAACGGATTTCTTTTCGCTCGCCTGGGCGTTTCTCGCGGCCGGCGCGCTTTTCACGCGGTGGTCGCCCGCCCGTTGCCTTCTCTGGGCATGCGGGGCGCTCCCGAGCGCCTGGTGCGTGACGCTTTTGGCAAACACGCTGCGCCTCATCCTGCTCGTTCCGGTTGAACGTCTTTTCCCGAAGGAACAGGTCCCCGCCGCCCATCTCGCCTGTGGCGTTTTTGTTTTCCTTCCCGTCCTCATGGGATTGTGGTATACTGTGTTGCGGTTGCGGCCGGACGGCGTTCGAAATGAAGCGACCGATCATCAGCGAGGTGAATGAATGACAACTGAAAATCTCCCGTCGTCGGAGGAGAAGGCGAATCTCTTTGCCCATCCGTTTGCGTTTTTGGCAACGCATGTGGTGCTGCCGCTTTTGGCGGTGGCGGCGTTGGTGTACCTTCTTTGGCTGTCGATGGACCAGCTTAAGGCGGCGGTGAAGACCGAGGCCTTTGTCTGTTTGGGGGGCGTGGCGGCGATCCCGCTCGTTTCAGGGGCGTATCTGGCCATTTGCCGGCCGCGGCGCGTTTCGATGGTTCTCCAAGTGGTGCTTGCGGTCGTGGCGGGCGTCTGCCTCTTCCTTTCATTTGGCGTTGCAGGGCGCATGGTCGCGGCGGTGGACCGATGGATGGTGGGAGCGTCGCCGTCGTTCGCGCTTCTCTGCGGGCTCCTCCCGGCTGTTTTCGCGGGTGTCGTGCGTGTGGCGACGGGGAATTGGGGCGTTCGGGATAAGGGCCTGAACATCCTCCTTTCGGGCGTTTTTACCGTTCTGCTGCCGGCCTTCGTTTACGTGTTGTTTCAGCTCGGGTCTCGGTTTCATGTTGATTCTTTTCTTTTTTCGGGGGAGTTTTTCCTGATCGTCACGCTTCTCTTTTTCATCTTCGTGTTGCGTTTTGTCCATTACCTCTTCTTCCTGGCTTTGCGGCAACGCCTTTCGGCCCGTTATTCCCAATGGGTGGGTTGCCTCCTCTTTGCCTTCGCTTTGCCGTTTGGCGGTTTGACGCTCAATCTCCGGGTCCCTTTCCCGGTGAGTTTTGCGAATCCCTGGGCCTGGGGCTTGACGCTCTTTACGGGCCTCGTGTTGCTGCTGCCCGTGCGCGCAACGCGCGGGGGGCTGGTCGCCTACTATCTGCAAAATGTCGCGGGAAGTTTCGTCCTTTATTTTTTCTTCCTCTTTCTGCCGTTCCTGCCGCTCGCGATTCCGGCGATTCTCATGATGGGGGCGGGCTTCCTCATTCTTGCGCCGCTTCTTCTTTTCCGCTTTTGGGCGCATCGCATCTCTTCGGCCTGGGGCGCCTTGCGGGCCCGCTTTTCGCGGGCGGCGCTCGTGGCGGTGGCGCTCGCGGGGCTTCTCACGCTTCCGGCGTTCTTCCTTTTGGATGTCGAATGCGAGCGGCATGATCTCCGCGTCCTTTTGAAATGGCATGCGCAAGAGGATTTCGGCGAACCTGCGCAGCCGCTTCCCGTTTCCGCCGTACGCGCCAGGCGCATCATGGAACATGTCAACGCCGATCAGCTGGGCGAAGAGATTCCGTTCCTTTCCGCCTGGCGTACGATTCGTGTCTACGACGGATTGTGCCTTGCGGACAAATTGCGGAATGAGCTCAATCAACGGATTCTGGGCTCTGCCGATGAGCGGAAGAGCTCCTGGAGCCCTGCCGCCGATCTGTTCGGTTTTAATTCGAGGCGCCGTTTGCGGGGGCGAATGGGGAATCGTACCGCTCCCGATCGGACGACGGCGTTTGATGCGCGTGTGGCCTTTGCCGGTACGAACGCGCTTGATGCGGTCTATACGGTGAGCGTTCATGCGATGAACCCGGTGACGGCGAATGCCTTCAGCCGGGAAAGGGAACTCGTCTTGGCGCTCGACCTTCCCGCCGGCGCGTGGGTGGAAGGCATGCGCCTCAAGATGGACGACGGCGCGTGGAAGACCGCGGCGGTACGCGAGCGCAAGGCGGCGGAGTGGGTATACAAGATGATTACGGCCCAGCGGCGCGATCCTTCGATTGTCACGCTCGATTCGCCCACCGAAGGAACGCTCAAGGTGTTCCCCGTCGGCGAGAAGGGGCGCGAGGTGGAGCTGCGGGTGCGTCTGCCGGACCGTACGAGCGCGCGCAACGTGATCTCGCTCGCCGCCGTGCCGCCGCCCGCTCGCAGGGAGTGGCGGAAGGTCGGTGCCAAGTGGCAAACCGTTGAGGTCACGCCGCCTCCGCCCTCCCGCGATCGGCTCGCGTGGCGGGCGCTTGCGAACCCCGACTTCCGGGCCGATCGGCGTTGTGTGCTCCGCACGGCCGCCGGGGCGGAGGTGTCGGTCGTTTCGAGCGCGTGGATGGAGCGGCATCTTGCGGAGTTGAAAACGGTTCGGACGGTTCGGAAGGACCTGTCGCTCGCGAGCCCGCTTGCGTTCCGCGCGGTCCGCCGCCTGCTGCGTACCGAGGCGAAGAGCCTTCCCGCAAAACTGCGCGCGGGCGAGCCGGTGGTGCAGGTGGCGTTTTCCTCGCCCACGAACAAGCCGGTGAAGGCGCTCTCGGCCACGGAGAAGGCGACGTTGCGGCGTGAACTCGCGGGAGAGACGGCGCTTGAGGATGCGTCCGTCAAGGGGTGGTTCATTCTGCCCGCGGCCGATGGCGGCGACGTGGCGGTGCCGTATCGGGAGGGGCGCGACGCGCTCGTCTTCGCGAAGGTCAAGGGGGCCGAGGAGACGGGGGGCGCGTGGGCGGAAGGGGCGAAGGCCTGGGCGCTCGACAACGAGGCGTTCCTCCATCCGGCGATCGACGCGCGGGGCGACCTTCTTGCGGCGGCGCGGCGCACGGGTACGCTCACGACGGCGGCCGCCTATATTGCCGTTGAAACCTCTACCCAGGAGAAGGCGCTCAAGCTGAAGGAACGCGAAGCCCTCAGGGGAAACAAGGCATTCGATTTCGAAGAGGGTGAGGCCACGCCCTCGAGCGCGCCCGGCCTCTTCTCCCTCCTCGTCGGCCTTCTTCTCGTCCTGCTCGTGGGGAGCGGAAGGCGTTTTATGCAGATTCGTCAACTTAAATGAAAAGGAGACTCCCATGAATTCACGTGAACGCGTCGATGCTCTTTTGGCCGGCCGGAAACCCGATCGCCTGCCGAACTTCAACATCCTCATGGGCTTTGCCGCCACCCAGTTCGGCAAGACCTATCGCGCGTATGCGAGCGACTACCGGGTGCTCTGCGATTGCGACCTCGCCTGCAGCGAGAAGTACGGCATCGACATGATCTCCGCGATTTCCGATCCCATGCGCGAGGCGGAAGGGTTCGGTGCCACGGTGACGATGCCCGAAGACGACGTGCCGTACAGCCCCACGCCGCTCGTCACGGATATCGCCCTTGCGCCGCAGGTGGTGAAGACCTACAACCCCTACAACGGGAAGCGCTGTGAAGACCGCCTTAACGCGATCGCCTATTTCCGCGCGCACGGGGCGGACTACTGCGTGGGCGGCTGGGTGGAAGGCGCCATGGCCGAGTGCTGCGATTTGCGCGGCATCAACGATTTCCTCGCCGATCTCGCGAGCGAAGAGAAGGAGCGCATCCACGCGTTTCTCGCGCTCACCTGCGAGCAGGCGAAGATCTACGCGGTCGAACAGGTGAAGGCGGGGGCGGATATCATCGGCATCGGCGACGCGGCCAGTTCCCTCATTTCCGCGCGCATGTTCCGCGAGTTCGCCTTCCCCTACCAGAAGGCCATCGTCGATGCGGTGCATGCGGCGGGCGGCAAGACGAAACTCCACATCTGCGGGAATACGACGCGTGTTCTCGATCAGGCGATTGCCACGGGTACGGACATCCTCGACATCGACTGGATGGTGGATCTCGCGCGGGCACGCGACCTCGTGGGGGACCGCCCCACGATCCTCTGCGGCAACTACGACCCCGTGACGGTTCTGCTGCAAGGAACGCCCGAGAGCGTGCGCGCGAGCGTGAACGCCTGCGCGGACCTCTTCAAGGACCGCTACATCTCCTCCGCCGGTTGTGAAGTGCCCCGCCTCACGCCCCCCGAAAACCTCCTCGCCGTCGACGAAGCCCTGCGGATGAGAATGTAAATAGAACCAGCGCAGCAACGCCCCCCCCCATACGCCAAGAACCAAGCACCAAAAGCTTGCCCCGGCATGGGTTTTTATGTTAAAATAACGGCATTTGAACAAGAGAAGCGAGGTTTGAAATGGCAGAAGCGATAGAATTGACCGAGAGCGGATTTGACGCGGCGGTTGCGACGGGCGTGACGCTCGTCGATTTCTGGGCCACCTGGTGCGGGCCCTGCAAGGTTTTGAGTGCGCTCGTCGAGCAGCAGGTGTTGCCGAAGGTCGGCGACGGCGTGACGTTCGGCAAGGTCGACGTGGGCAACGAGCCCGGCCTTGCGGCGCGCTACGAGGTGATGTCGATCCCCGTTTTGATCGTGTTCAAGGACGGCGAGGAGGTGCAGCGCCTCGAGGGCATGCAGAAGCCGGACGACATCATCGCCGCCATCGAGGCCGCCCGCTGATTCGATTTTGTATCATTCGTAAAAGAAAGCTAGAAGAGAAATGACCCTGTTCCAGGAACTTGTCGCCCGCGGCCTTGTGGAGGCCGTTTCCGATCCCGAAATCGAAAAGATGCTTGAAACGCCGCAAACGGTGTATTGCGGTTTCGATCCCTCCGCGAATTCGCTGCAGGCGGGCAACCTCGTTTCGATCATGATGCTGCGGCGTTTGCAGCTCGCGGGCCACAAGGTGATCGCGCTCGTGGGCGGGGCGACGGGCCTCATCGGCGACCCGAGCGGCAAGTCGGCCGAACGCAACATGCTCACGCTCGAGCAGGTGGCCGAGAACAAGAAGGGCATCCGCGAAAACCTCTCGCGCATCCTCGACTTCGAGGGCCCGAACGCGGCGATCATGGTGGATAACTACGACTGGTACTCGGGCCTGAGCGCGATCGCGTTCCTGCGCGACGTCGCCATCAACTTCCGCGTGCCGCAGATGCTCGCCAAGGAGAGCGTGAAGAAGCGCCTTGAAGCGAGCGAGGGCGCGCTCACGTTCACCGAGTTCAGCTATCAGATTCTCCAGGGCAACGACTTCCTCCATCTCTTCGACGCCTACGGCTGCACGAGGGAAGTGGGGGGGGCGGACCAGTGGGGCAACACCACCGCCGGGACGGACCTCGTCCACAAGATGCGCGGCAAGACGGCCTACGGCCTCACGTTCCCGCTTCTCCTCGACGGCTCGGGGAAGAAGTTCGGCAAGAGCGAAGGCAACGCCATGTTCATGAGCGCGGAGAAGACGTCCGTCTACGACTGGTACCAGTTCTTCCTCCGTTCCGCCGACGAGGACGTGATCCGCTACCTGAAGGTGTTCTCGCTACGGCCGCTCGAAGAAATCGACGAGCTTGAAAAACAGATGAAGGCCGCCCCCGAGGCGCGCATTCCGCAGAAGGCGCTCGCCGAAGAGCTCACGCGCCTCGTCCATGGCGAAGCGGGCCTCCAGACGGCGCTCGGCGCCACGCAGACGCTCTTCAGCGGCGACATCTCGGGCAAGAGCGCGGATGAGCTCGAGACGATCTTCAAGGACGTCAAGAGCGCCGAGCTCGCGAAGGCCGACATCGTGGGCAAGAGCGCGTTCATGGCGGCCGCGCAGGCGGGCATGTTCAAGTCGAACGGCGAGGCGCGGCGCATGGCCCAGCAGGGCGGCCTCTCGCTGAACGGCGCGAAGTGCGGCGTCGATCGTGTGCTCGTTGAATCCGATTTCGTCGACGGGCGCCTCGTCGTCTTGCGCAGCGGCAAGAAGAACTTCTTCCTCCTGCGCGTCAAGTAAGCTGTCCCCCGTTTCCAATTTCCCCTCATCCCCCAAAGGATCAACATCATGAAAATCGCCAGCTCCGTTCTCGCCGTTGTGGTGGCCTTCGCCGCCTTCGCAGAGATTCCGCTTCCCGAGCATCCGCGGCCCGACTGGGCGCGCAGCGCGTGGCAGAACCTCAACGGAACGTGGAAGTTCGCCTTCGACAAACAGGATGCGGGCGTGCGCGCGAAGTGGTTCGCGGCGGACGACGCGGCCTTCGGCAAGGCGATCATGGTGCCGTTCCCGTGGGGGAGCGAGCTCTCCGGCGTGAAGGACGAGGCGGATATCGGCTGGTATCGGCGCGACATCGCCGTGCCTGCCGCCTGGAAGGGCCGGCGCGTTTTCCTCGTCATCGGCGCGAGCGACCATGACACCACGGTGTGGCTCGGCGATCGCCGCCTCGGCGAGCATTCGGGCGGCTATACGCCGTTCGAGTTCGAGCTCACCGACCATGTGAAGTGGAACGAAAAGCAGAAGCTCACCTTGCGCGTGTGGGATGCCGGCAACGAGATGAGCCGCAGCGACTGGCGGCTCTACGGCAAGCAGGGCTACGGCAATGCGCGCGGCCTTTGGCAGACCGTCTATCTCGAAGCCCGCGGGAGCGAGTATCTGGAAACGGTGCACTTTACGCCCGATATCGAGAATCGGTCGGTCACGGCGGATGTGACGCTGGGGGCGCCGGCGAAGAAGCCGCTGACGTTTGAAGTGGCGTTCAAGCCCGAGGATCGGGCGAAGTCCGCGACAGTGGCCTTCCTGCCGGGCCAGATGAGCGCGAAACTCAAGATTTCGCTTCGCGACGTGAAGCTGTGGGATCTTGAAAATCCGTATCTCTATGAAGTCGTGTGTTCGCTCAAGAACGCGGAGAAGGATGGCGGCGCCGCTTCGCTTGACGACGTTTCAACCTACTTCGGCATGCGTAAGATCGGTACGGGCAAGATTCCCGGCACGGAATTCCCCTGCGTCACCTTGAACGACAAGCCCATCTATCTGCAGCTCACGCTCGACCAGAGCTACCACCCGGGCGGATTCTACACCTTCCCGTCGGACGCGTTCATGAAGAATGAAATCCTCATTTCGAAGAAGCTCGCCTTGAGCGGCAACCGCGTGCACATCAAGGTGGAAGTGCCGCGTAAGCTCTATTGGGCCGATAAGCTCGGCCTTCTCATCATGGCCGATGTGCCGTGTGCCTGGGGCCCCGCTTCCGAGGCGATGTTCCGCGAGCATGGTTTCTGCTTCGAGGGCATGGTGAAGCGCGACTTCAACCACCCGTGCATCTTCTCATGGGTGCTCTTCAACGAAACCTGGGGGCTTTTCGCCGATGGCGAGAACTGGGGCAGCAACCGCGCGCAGCGCTATGCGCCGTGGGTGCGCCGCGCCGTGGCGCAAACCTACGCGAAGGCGAAGCGCCTTGATCCCACGCGCCTGGTGGAGGACAACTCGCCCTGCAACCACGACCACGTGGTGAGCGATCTCAACACCTGGCACGCCTACACGACGGGCTACAACTGGGAGCGGACGGTTTCGGATTGGTGCAAGTGCACCTTCCCCGGCTCGCGAGCCAACTACATCGGCGGTTTCGTGCAGGGCACGGCGCCGATGTTCAATAGCGAGTGCGGCAACGTGTGGGGCTACAAGGGCTCGACGGGCGACTGCGACTGGTCGTGGGACTACCACATGATGATCAACGCGTTCCGCCGCCACCTCCAATGCGCGGGCTGGCTCTACACGGAGCATCACGATGTGATCAACGAGTGGAACGGCTACGTGCGTTTCGATCGTACGCCCAAGCACACGGGCATTTCCGAGCTCTTCCCGGGCTCGAAGATGACCGACTGGCATGCCGATGCCTACCTCCCGCTTGATACGGAACTCTGCCGCGCGTTCAAGGCGGGCGAGACGTGGACGATGCCGGTGGATGTGTCGCTCACGACGGATAGATACGCCGGCCACAAGCTCGCCGTTTCCTATCGCGTGCGCGCCTACAACGCAAAGGGCAAGTTCATCGACGGTCTCCCGGTGGATGCGGGCACGTTCACGGCCGCCTCGTGGCAGAACGGCCGCGTGCTCGACGTGCCGGTGAAGCTGCCGGATGAAACCGCGTGCGGCGTGATCTGTTTCTCGCTCAGCGATGGCGACACCGTAATCGGCCGTAACTTCGCCTGCTTCGTGACGCGGGGCGAAGCGAGTGCCGATACCGTTTCCGTACCCGCCGGCGCGTTCGCGAAGGCCGCGTGGAGCCAGAAGCAGTGGAACGTGCTGGGCGGCCTCAAGGCCTGCGGCGCGGGGAAGGGCGCCTTCGAATACGTCTTTGCGCTGCCGGAAGCCGCGCAGGGCAAGGCCGCGACGTTCCGCGCCGAAATCTCCTCGAAGCGTCTCAACGCGAAGGATTCGACCGACCTCGACAAGGGCACGCGCGACCTCGACTGCATGCTCGGCGGCGGCTTCGCCGACCGTTCGAAGAATCCGAATTCCTACCCCATGACGAGCGAGGTCAAGTGGCCGGGCGAGGTGCAGGTGTATGCGAATGGCGTACTCGTGAAGACGGTCGCGCTTGCGGATGATCCCGCCGACCATCGCGGCATCCTCTCGTGGTTCGCGCAGCCGCGCGACAACCAGTTGCGCGAAGCGGGCAGCTACGGCTGGCTCGTGGAGGCCGAGATCCCCGCCGAGGTCGTCGCCAAGGGCCAGGGCAAGGTGACGATTCGCCTTGCGGCCGAAAAGGGCGGGCTTGCGATTTATGGCGCGAAGTTCGGGCGCTATCCGCTCGATCCCTCGCTCTCGTTCTAAGATGAAGATGAAAGGAAAGACGGAAATGGACGAATCGGGTTCGGGTTATCCTCAGGTGCGGCTCAGGCGGCTACGCCGAACGGCGGCGATTCGCGATCTCTTCGCGATGCCCCAGCCGCCGGCGGCGAATTTCATCTGGCCGGTTTTCGTGTTGCCGGGCGAGGGCCGGCGCGAGGAGATTCCGTCGATGCCGGGCCAGTTCCGCCTTTCGGCGGACGAGCTGGTGAAGGAACTTGCGCCCGTGGTGGCGCAGGGCGTGAAGAGCGTGCTTCTCTTTGGCCAGCACGAGGGCGAAGGAAAGGACGAATGCGGCACGCCCGCCGCCGATGCGCACGGCGCGGTGCAGCGGGCGATTCCCGTCCTCCGCGCGGCCTACCCCGATCTCGTCATCCTCACGGACGTCTGCCTCTGCGCGTATACGAGCCACGGGCATTGCGGCCCGCACGATCCGGAAGGCGATATCGATAACGACGCCGCCTGCGAGATGCTCGCGCGCGTTGCGGTGTCGCATGCGCGGGCGGGTGCGGATGGCGTGGCGCCTTCGGCGATGATGGACGGCCAGATCGCCGCCATCCGCCGCGCGCTCGACGAAGAGGGCTTCAAGAAGACGCTCCTCATTTCGTACTCCACCAAGTTCGCCTCGCAGATGTACGGCCCGTTCCGCGATGCCGAAAACTCGGCGCCGTCGAAGGGCGACCGCCAGGGCTATCAGGCGAGCTATCGCGATGCGCTCACGGCTCTTCGCGAGTCGCGTCTCGACGAGGCGGAAGGCGCGGATGCGCTCATGGTGAAGCCGGCGCTCTACTACCTCGATCTCATCAAGGAAGTCCGCGCCCGCACGGATCTCCCCGTGATGGCCTACAACGTGTCGGGCGAATATTCGATGATCTTCGCTGCGGCCGAGAAGGGCTACTGCGATCTCTATGCGACGGCCCGCGAATCGCTCTACGCGATCTTCCGCGCCGGCGCCACGCAGGTCATCAGCTATTGGGCGCCGTTCTATTCGAAGATCTTCGCCTGAGCGAAAGATGGCGTGGCTGACCTCGGATGCCAAGACTTATCTTGAGCGCATTGGCTACACGGGCGGATGCGAACCGAATGCGGCGAATCTCGCCGCACTCGCGAAGGCGCATCGCTTCTCGGTGCCCTACGAATCGCTCGACCTTTGGCGGCGGCGGCGCACGACGCTCGCGACGGAGGCGATCTACGAGAAGATCGTGCTCCGGCGCCGGGGCGGGTACTGTTTCGAACTGAACGGCCTCTTCGCCTGGCTGCTGCGCGCGCTCGGCTACAACGTGCGCGAGTACTTCGGGCGCTGGTTGATGGGCGAGGAAATGGCCGTGCCGAAACGCCGGCATCGCGTCGTGTGCGTGGCGTTGCCGACGGGCCCCAACAAGATCGTCGACGTGGGCATTGGCAGGCCGTTCGTTCTCTCGCCGCTCGATCTCGTCTTCGACGTGCCGCAGCCGAGCGACGGCAAAATCTATCGCATCGTGCGCGATCCGGTGCTGACCTGCCTCGTGCAGGTTCGGAAACGGGATGGAACATGGGCGAATCTCTTCTCGTTCGATACGGCGCCGCAGGTATCGGTCGATTTCGCCTACGCGCACTGGTGGTGTGCAACGCATCCCGAAAGCCAGTTCCTCCAGAAGATGTGGGTTTTCCTGCCCCAGCGCGACGGCGCATGCGACGGCGCATCGCGTTCGATTGCACTGGAATTGGATCCCGAGACGGGCGAGTACGCCCCAACGTTCGCGCTCACCGCCCCCGATGGAAGGCAAACGAAAACCATCCTGCGCGACGAGGCGGCCCTCGCCGCCGCGTTGAAGGAGCATTTCGGCATCGTCGAGGATTCCGCGCCGTCGTTTTTGTAATGACCTCTTCACGATAGAACGTCCCCGCTGTCGGGACGTGGAACCAATCGGAAATCAATAATCAATTAAGGAGATGTCATGGGTACCAATCTCGGTTCTATTAGCTTAGGGGCCTTCAAGGCCATTGCCAAAACCGACGATGAGGCTATCAGCCTCGATGCGAGCGTCTACGCGACTAAAGACGGTGGACTGACCACCGATCGTGGTGTTCTGCCCCCCCCCTTAAGAAGCCGGATGGAACCGCGTACCGTGTCACGGATGCGAGCAAGTCCAAGGACAAGGATGGGTACGTGTCGCTCGAAGAACGTTCGGAGCATGCGCGTTTGGAGTTGGCAAGGTTGGCGGAGAGTCGCCTGTCGGGGGATATGTCACAATACCGTAAGATTGTGGACATGCTGCTGGGCGGCACACGCCAACAGGATGGCAAGGAGGTCGGTAAGGCCTCAACGCCGCTTACGAAGCGTGAGATTCGGGATGCCCTCGAAATGATGGGCGTAAAGCTGAATCGCCGTACGGTCAATGGCGAAAACAAGACCGGTTCCAAGCTCGCCGGCGGGTCGCTCATTCCGCAGGAAGATGGCAACGCCGGTGTGAACCGGCTGGAACAGGAGAGGAGAGCGCGGTGGCTGGGCCGGACAAGACCGCCCAAGCCAAGACCGGAGGGCGGGCCGTCTTCGATGGCTTGATCGCCGACCTGAAGTCCCGTGTGGAAACGGCTGATTCGCAAAAGCGAGTCGCCGCCGCGCGGCGACTTGGCGAGTTTATCAAGACGCTATACGACGAAAACGGATTGGTATTGTCGCATGTTTGGTGATGGCGAAACTGGGACAACGGGCATCTTGCCCGTTGGGAACCCACTCCTCAACGGGCGGGACGCCCGTTGTCCCAGTTTTTCCGAGCCTTGCGCCAACGGGCGGGACGCCCGTTGGCC
>JAZLJP010000130.1:0-13040 GCA_045617985.1 Kiritimatiellia bacterium | reverse complement strand
CCTCGAAGGGCCTCATTCTTCTTGAAACGGATGCAGGGCTCGTTCTTCTCGATCCGCGCGCCGCGCGCGCACGCATCGCCTACGAGAAACTGATCGACCGGCGCGAGGCCGTATCGCAGCCGCTTCTCATTCCCGAAACGGTGCAGCTGCCGCCGGCCGAGTCCGCACGCATCCGTTCGTTCCTGAAGGAGCTTGCCGCCGTCGGCTTTCAGATCGAGGAATTCGGGCGCGACACCTGGAAGATCGACGCTGTGCCCGACTTGCTCGCGGGCGGCTCTCTCGAAACGGTGCTCGCCTCCATCGCCGCCGACATCGCCGAAGGCGGCGCCTCGCGCGGCTCCACCCGCTGGCGCGACGAACTCATCGCAAAGTCCGTCGCGCATTCCCTTGCGGGCGCCTCCCCGCAGCTCACGCGCGAGGCGGCCATCCAGCTCGTCAACGAACTCGCCGCCGCGCGCATGCCCTACGTGTGCCCGCGCGGGAAACCCGTGATGCTCTACAAGTCGAACCGCGAAATCGAACGCAGCCTCGGGCGTTCCCGCTAGCCCGGCTTATTTCGCCCGCTTGTTCGCGCGGTTGATGAAAACGGCCACCACGCCCCAGATGACGAGCATCACGAGCGAAATGAGCCACACCTTGAACCAGCCGATGTTGTAGACGAGCGAAAAGCCGAGCGCCGTCCAGATGCCGCTCATCACCGGCTCCTGCAGAAGCTGCTTGTAGCCGAAACTCATCGCCGCCGGCGTGCGGTTCTCCGGATCGACCGTTCTGAGGAGCATGAGCCCCGTCGCCGTCACGCCCGTCGCCTGGCCGAACTCCGCCATCGCGCGCTCGAACCACGCCTTGCGGAACACGCGCCGCGCCACCCAAAGAACCACCCACACGCTCCAAATCGTGCCGGCGACGATCGTGATGCTCAGCGGCTGCCAGTTATCCGCCACCACTTTGATCTGGATCGTGGAGACGGCGGAAACGACGAGGAAATCCAACGTCGCGCCGGAGATGCGCTCCATCTGCCCGCGGTCGATGAGCAGATCCTTCTTCATGAGCTTCGTCACGAATTGCAGAAGCACCCCCCCGAGCATGCAGAGCGGGAAGAGCGGGAAGCCGCGGCGGAAGAGGCTCATCTTCGCATCAGGGAAGAAGGCGATTTCCGCCATCTGAAGGCCCTTGAGCATCCCGAAGCCGATCAGCATCGCAAGGCCCACCACGGCGATATGCCAGGCGAGCGAATCGATCGAATCGCACATCACGGTCTGCTTGCCCGCATCCGGGCGCCGCCGCTTGAGGTGGAGGCCGCGCCGCTCGTAGAACTTGCGTTCATCGAAGGTGACGACTTCCTTCACCACCCCCCGCTTGACCGCGAACTGGATCATCAGCATGCCGATGACAATGCCGATGATCATGCCGGCCGTCGCCATCGTGTAGCCGAGCGCCGTTCCCTCTTCCCAGCCGAACGCGCTGAAGCTTTCCTTGAGCCCGCTCACCGTACCATGGCCGCCTTCGAAGCCCACTTCGAGGAGGTTGCCGAAAAGCTCTGAGGTCTTGGTATTATTGAAAAAGGCCTTCTTGAAAATGAAGCCCGTAAGGCCCAGGCCCACCACGTATTGCCCCCAGGCCATGATCTGCCCCACGCAAAGCTGCGGGAAGGCGAGCTTCACCACGGTGCGCATGCGCGGCAGCACCGCGCCGAGGAAAAGGGTCGCAAAAATCACGTTGATGAGAAAGCCCGGCACGTCGCTTGCGAGCTTCACATGCGCATCGAACGTGGCCCGCGCCGATTCCGGCAGATGGGGCCCCACGAGCTGCACCACGAGAAGCCCGATCAACCCGCCCACCACCGAACTCGGCAGATACAATCGCTGCAGAATCGTCAGGCGCGCACGAAGCACATTGCCGAAAAAAAGCAGAAAACAAAGTGCACAGAAAACTGCTACCGCTGATACTTCACCATTCACCGTCGAACTCTCTCCCTCTTATTTCGTCTTGCCCTTCTTCCCCGTGAGCATCACCTCGCGGGCTTCGTCAAACGTCTTCACATGCACGATGTTCGCGCCCTGCATCTTGCTCTTCCCCTCGGGATCGTATTCTACGCACATGCCGCCCTTGGCGAGGAACTCATGAACGAGCTTCATGTAATTTCCCGTAATCGGCCAGGGGAAGAACAGAACGTCCGCATGGTCGAGCCACCCGTGGCCCGTTTCGTAGCCGGTGTTCGGCTGCACGTCGAAGCGCGGATCCTTCATGAGCTCCATGCCGAAGCTCATGCCTTCCTTCGTCGCGCCGGAGACGTAGAACGCCACGCTCACCGCCCCTTTCACGCGATTCGGATACACGGGCTCGGCCGGCCGCCCCGTGAGGTAGCGGAGAATCGCGCACACGATATCCTGCGTCGCCTCCGAACATTCGGGATGCGGCCCGCTCGCAACGATGCGGCCCTTGCCGCACGTGCCGCCCACGATCGCGCCGTTTCCCGCCATCGGCTTCACGTCGCTCCCGCCCGTAAAGGTGTTGATCTGGTGGCCGTAGTACTTGGCGAACACCTTGACGTCCGTCTCCGGGAGCGGGTCGCCCGGCAGCATTTCGGGCCCGCCCCAGTAGAGGACGAACCGCCGCGTTCCGCCCATGTAGCCGAGCGTAGGCGATGCCTCGTCGGTAAACTCGACGAGCGTCTCGCACCAGCCGCGGTAGGGAATCCCCCCGAGCGCCTTGTACGGGATGAGCCCCAGGCGCGGCTTTTTCGGATCCGACGTTTCAAGCGCCAGAAACGCGCCCGCGCAGATGCCGTAGTAGGCGCCGCCGTTGCGGACGAAATCGACCACCGCCTTTCGCCCCTTCTCGCCGAGCGCCTTGTACTGGGTCGTACTCATGCCGCCGCCCATCAGGAGAAGGTCGAAGTTCGCAAGCGCCCCGCCCGCGATATCCGCCACGTTCACGAACGTGACATCGTAGAGCGGCGACGAGGCCATCAGCTTCGAAACGTTCCAATACTCGGCGCAGCTCACACCGCGATCGGCATACACGGCCGCCCGCACCGGGGGGAGGGGCGCAAGGGGCGGAAGGGGCGCGAACGCATCGCCCTTCAGCTTCGTGAGCGCGGGAACGAGGCCCGTACTCTCAATCGCGATGAAGTTGCGGCGGTCGCACGGAAAGATCTTCGCGGCCGTGCCCCACGAGACGATCTTGCCGCGCCGGGCCATGAACGCCTCGTAGCGCGCGCGGGCCTGCGCGGAAAACACCTCGCGGCGCAGCGTATTCGGGCTCGGCGGCGCATCGGGAATGACGAGCACGTCCACATGCCGCAGCTCGCCGGCCGCACACAGCTCGGGCGAAAGCGGCACCACGTCGAAATCGTCGCGCACAAAGAGGTCGCGGCACGCCTTCGCGCTCGCTACGCCAATCGCGCAATCGCTCGCGAGCAGGCCCACCGTCAAGTCGCCGCGATGGCGCTGCGGCATCCGCAGCGTAATCTCGCGCCCCGTCACATAGCGGAACGCGGCCTTCACGAGGTCGAGCGAGTTCGGGAAATATTCGGGATGCACGCTAAAGGCCACGACCTTGCCCTTCCCGTAGGTGCCCGCAACGGCACAGCCCGTGCCCGTCATCGTCTTCGCAGGCGTGGTCTTCCCCGGGTTGATGTCGCCCTTATAGCGGGCGATCACTTCGATATTCGCATTCGAAACGGCCGGCCCCGGAACGAGGCAGGGGCCGCCATGATAGCGCACGCGCCGCTCCCCCGGCGCGATGCCGAGCAGCTTCTCGCCCGCAGGAAGAAAGGTCGTTGAAAGAATCGTACCATGCCGATAGGGGCCTTCCTGGTTCACGAACGGAATGAGGCCGATGCGCTTGGGGTGCGCCTTCGTGGGCTGCATGATGAGGAAGCAGCCGGCACAGGTGCCCACGTAGGCGCCGCCGTTCTGCACAAACGCCTTGAGCTTCGCCACGCCCTCGCGGCCGAGATCGTCGTATTCGCGCGCATCATAGCCGCCCGGCATCACAAGAACGTCGAGCTTGTCAAGCGCACCCGCCCGCACGGCCGCCCCGTCGACATACGTGGGCGCCAGCTCCGGCGATCGACACGCGAACTGAATCCACCGCAGCATCCCCACGCAACACGCGCCACTGCCCGTAAACACGCCCACGCGCACGGGTTCAGCCGCCAGAACCGCACCGGCAGTCAGCAGCGAACAACAGATGGCAAACAGAATCTTCTTCACGTCAAACCTCTCGTCTTTACCAAAAGAGATAGAATTGTATCAAAAGAAGACTTCTTTGACAAGAGTTGTTTTCTGGAATGCGGCGCCTGGGCGGCTATCGCGCTTCTAAGGCTTCTTGGACGGCCTTCAGATTTTCGGGTGGGGTGTCGCGAGGAACTTCGCAGCCGGCGGCGGAGATGTATTGGCCGTCGGGGAAAAGATCGCAACAGGCGTTGACCGCCGCGCGAATCGTCTCGGGCGTTCCCTGGAGCATCACCGCCACGGGATCGTAGTTGCCGCAGAGAATCGTCTTGCGCTCGCCCACGAGCTCCTTGCAGCGTTTGAGGTCCACCATCCAATCGACGTCGATGATGTCCGTACCCGTCTCGATCATCTGGTCGAAGACGCGCGTCGTATCGCCGCAGATGTGCAGTTTCGTTTTCGCGCCGGCCGCATGGACGGCCTCGACGATCGCCTTCTGGTAGGGGAAGGCGAATTCGCGGAACATCCGCGGCGAAATCTGCGAACTCGCCGCATCGCCGATGCCGATGACGTCCGCCCCCGCTTCGATCTGCGCGCGGGCGTAATCCTTCGCCTGCTCGCAGATCGTGGAGAGGAGGTCATGGAGGAGCGAACGATCCTCGCTCGCGAGGTCGGCGAGGAAATCGCCGAAGCCGCGCAAGTCGCAGCATTCGGCCACGGCGCCTTCCACCCAGCCGGCGATGAGGCGAGAGCCCGTACCCTGCTTGCGATAGTATTCAACGGCCTTGATGTTCTCCTCGCAGCGGTGGCCCGCGTGCGGGTTGAAACGGCGGATGACGTCCTTCCACCGCGTGATGTCCGTGATGAGCGGCCGGGGGCTATACGGCACAGAGTCCTCGGGGATGACGATCTCCGCCCCGTAGCCTTCCGTCTCGCGCATGGGGTCCGACATCACCGTGACGATATCGAGCCCGAACCGTTCGGCACAGGCAAGGCCGCACTCGCACATCACGCGGTAGTCGGAAACGAAGTCCCGGTACTTCACGCCGCATTGCGTGGCGGAAAAGCCCATCAGAATGTTGTAGTTGAGAACCCGCGGCGGCTTCTTCTGTTCGTTCATAAGGCACCTTTCACGATTTCTGCGCGGCAATCAGCGCGAGGGGATTCTCGTATCCCACCGCGCGGCATTCATCTTCGGTAAAGCCGATGCGCTCGCGCAGGAGGCGCATCATCGCGGCCATGGGGGTGGTCGCGCCCACAAGGCAGCGGCGCGCCGGATTCCAAAGGAGGCCCGAAGGTTCGAGCCGCGCATGGGCGCCGCACACGTCGTATTCGCCGGGCGGCATGCCGGCGGGATACTGCGCATCGGAGACGGCGATGAGGCGCTTGAGCGGCACGGCGCGATGGTAGAGCTTCAAAAGCGTATCGGGGAGATGGTGGCCGTCGGGGATGAACATCACGGAGGCACGATCTTCCACCAGCGCCGTCGCAATGAGATTGTCATGGCGGTCGATCTCATTGGGGATTCCGTTCCCGAGATGGGTGAACGCCCGTGCACCCGCCGCGAGGCAGGGTTCGATCGCGGCGGGGCTCGTGGCGAGCTGGTGGCCGAGCGAAACGACGAGGCCGCGCGCGGCGAGCGCCTTCACGAAGGCCGGCATGCCGGGCACCTCGGCCGCCACGTTGACCATTTTAATAAGGCCTTCCGCCGCGTCCTGGAACCGGTCGAAAAGCGCGAGATCGGGCGGGTGCACCCATTCGACGGGATGCGTGCCAACGGCGCCCGGCCGATCGGAGATGAACGGCCCTTCGAGGAAAAAACCAAGGATGTTCCGCGCGCAGCAGGCGAAACGCTTCCGCGCCGCCACAACGGTTCGGAGCGTATGCACCACCACCTCCGGATCGCCTGTCACGAGCGTTGGGAGATACCCCACCGTGCCATCGCGTTCCAGGCGTTCGGTCGCCGCCCGAACGGCTTCGACGGTGAGGCCCGGGCCGTTGAAGTCCACCCCGCCATAGCCGTTCACCTGCAGATCGACGTACCCGCCCATGCTCAGCGCACCGAATCGTAATGGCGCGCAATGGCGTCATAGCCGAGCATCATGTTTTCCGGCAACTTGCCGAACTTCGCCTGATAGTCGCACACGACGGGCAGGCAACGGGCCTTCCATTTGGCGATCGTGTTGAGCGCGATCGACGCGAGCTTATGGTGGGCGAAGGGATTTGCAAAACGTTCCAGCACCGAGGCGGCGTATGCGCGCTTCTCTTCATCCGGCAGCGCCACCGTGGGGAAGATTTCATCGAAGACGACCCGGCGCACGAACGCGTTGAATTCGGGATCTTCGATGCACTGCGCCACTTCCGTAAAGCCCTTCTCCATGCCGAGATAGACGAGCGTGGTGTGCGTTGCATTGAGGAAACGCACCTTCCGCGTGCGATAGGGCTGCATGTCGGGCGTGTAGACCACGTTCACGCCCGCCGCCTTCAGAGGCAGCTCGCGCTCGAGATCGAACCCGGCCGGCGTTTCAATGACGAAGAAATGGAATGGTTCGCCGCACACGAGCGCCTCGTCGCGCTCGCCCAGGCGCTCGGCATAACGCGCGGCCGACTCGGGATCGGGCCGGCCCGCGACAATGCGGTCGACAAGCGTTGAACAGAACACGCAGTCGCGCGTAATCCAGTCGCCGAGTTCCGTCTCGCCCGCATCCGCCACGTACTTCAGAACGCACGCCTTGAGCGTATCGCCGTTGTGTTCGATGAGTTCGCAGGGAATGAACACGAGGCCCCCGAGCCCGGCGGCATGACGCGCCTTCAGGAGGCGATAGACCTTGAAGGGGAATGTATTCTCGCCCTTCACGTACTGGATGCCGGCCTCGGTCGTGTTGGAAAAGACGAAACGCAAATCGGGTTCGCCGGCATACCGCTCGACGTCCATCCAAAGATCGACGCCCTTTACGCATGTCACTTCCCCGAGTTCCTCGACCGTCTGACCATCGATGATGCCGCGGAGGCAGGTATGGTAGCGGCCGCCCCGCAGATTCAGAATCTTCGAAGGCGCGCTGAGCTCTTCTCCGATGGGCTGGATGATCTGCACGGCGCCGTCGAACCCGACGCGCTCGTTCATCCGCTGGACCATCCAATCGATAAAACACCGCAGGAAGTTCCCCTCCCCGAACTGAAGGATTTTCGTTTTCATAGCGTTACTATTCCATAATCGATTTGAAAGGGACGCGTGATCATTTGAACTTCACCTGGCACTCGGGGCAATCGAGCGCCTCGGCTTGCATGCGCTTCGCCTCCGGGCGGTCGCGGAAGAGGCGCCGCCACGCGGCATCGCGCACATCCTTGAAGCCGGGCTTCATCCCCGCGCCGGCCTGCGGCGTAAGGCGCACGACATGCGTTGCGTGCGGCATCACCACGGCGCGGTAGGTACGCATGGCGGGGCCTTCGTCGCGCTGGCGCCACGCGTCGCGCGCCTGCCAGGTGCCGGCCATTCCCGCGGCATCGAGATCGAACACGATCTCGCGCGTGATCGGCTGCGGATTGAAGAGGCCCGCCGCCACGCTGCCATCCGCCATCGGCCGCGCCCACACCTCGGTGCCGTCCGTTGCCTGAACGAGCCCCGCGCCGGCGCACAGTTCGTCCTGATTGATCTCGAGGATTTCGTCGTTCGTCAAGAGCGACACCGTGAACTCGTCCATTTGCGTCATATCGCAGCTGATGAGCAGCGGCGCGGCAAGAAGGCTCCAGAGCGACACCTGCGAATACTGTTCGTTCGGCGTAAGCTTCGTTGGCACAAGCCGGCGGTCCATGTAGCTTGCACCCACCTGACCGACGAACAGCATGTCGGGATCGTTGTACTGCCCGGGGCCCGTGAAGAGCTCAAGCCCCACCTGCTGCGAAAGGATGCTCCGCACCACGCCCCATCCGTTGCCGCTATCGCCCGTCGTGCGCCAAAGGTGCGCGCCCACGCGGCTGCCCCACGCCGAAACGAAGTCGAACCCGTACTGGCAAAGCGAATAGACGATGTCGCGATCCTGCTCTTCAAGGAGCCGCCCCATGTACTGGAACGGTACGATTTCGCGCTGGTGGTGGACGCCGAGAACTTTCTTCGAATAGGAGCAGCGGTCGTATTTCAGGAAGTCGAAGCCCCACGCCGCGTAGGTTTTCGCGTCCTTTTCCTCGTACAGCCAGCTGCCCGCGCAGCGGCCGCAGGTGAGCGGCCCCGGCGAGGAGTAGAGCCCGGCCTTGAGGCCCTTGGCGTGGATGTAGTCCGTGAGCGCCTTCATGTCGGGGAAACGCTTGTTGAGCGCCACGGTGCCATCGGGGTTGCGGAGCGGGCCCATCAGCGTCGCGTCCTTCTTCTCGTCGGCCCGGTTTTCCCAGAAGTCGTCCACATTCACGTAACTCCAGCCATGGTCGATGAGGCCGCTCGAAACCATGCCGTCCGCCGCGTCGCGCATGTCCTGGTCGCGCACGCCGCCGAAATAGACGTACCACGAGTTCCAGCCCATCGGCGGCGTGAGGCAGATCTGCGAGCCGACGGCGAGCGTGAAGGTGCGCGTGGCGCTGCCGCGCGCGTTCGTGGCCGTGAGCGCCACGCGATAGCGTCCCGGCCGGGCTGCCGCGCCCGAGAGCTGGCCCGTGGCGGGATCGAGCGTCACGCCTGCGGGGAGGCCCTTCGCGGCGAAACGAAGCGGCTTTTCCCCCGTCGCCGTCACCTTGAAGAGAACGGGGTGGCCGGGCCGCACGCCGAAGATTTTCGGCCCGGTGAAACGCGGCGCGGGGCCCGGCTTCGGCGTGAGGATGCCGAGCTGCTGCTTTTCCGTCGTCAAAGGCGTGGGCTTCGCATCGCCCTCCATTTCGAAGACCGCGTTGCACCAATCGCCGTGGTCGTATTGGTCGCTCCCCAGATCGTCGATGAAAAGGAGCATCGTACGCGCGCCCGTGAGGTCCGCCCGGAGCGTACGGGCCTTGTCGCCGCTTTTCATCTCGCCCGAATCGGCCACCACGCGGCCGTCGGCGTAAACGAGAAAGCGCAACGCGCCGATGCCGTTCCTGCCATTGTCGTCATCTACGCCCACAACGGCGGAAAACGACTTCGCCTTGCCCTCGAGATTCAGTGCGAACGAGCTCGGCGCATGCGAGCCCACGCCCTCTTTGAACGAACAGCCGCCGATCTTGAGCGGTTCGCCCACGATCGACTTCCCGCGCTGGGCCGCGCCCCAGCCCGTGGACATCTTCTCGATTTCCAGATCGGCCAGATGCACCGTGCCCGCCTGCGCCATGGCCGCCGCCGCGCACGCAACTGCAAAAATCGTTTTCCTTTTCATTCGAGTCTCTCCTTGATTGAACAAATTTCAGTCCATCATGTCTTTTCGGCCAACTCGCAATCCGCCGGCGAAATGGAGGATTCGACCGCCTGGCCGAGGATGTCGATTGTAACGACAATCGTCGCTTTCGCCCCTTCCCGCCGCACATGGCCCTCTAGGCCGGTGAACGGCCCCGTCTTCACCCGCACCCGATCGCCCGTCTTGAACGGGTTCGTCACCTTGAGATCCGGCGCACGCTTCGCGAGGCGATTCACCTGCCGGAGCTGGTGCACAAGCTCGCGCGCGTTCAGAACGGGGATGAGCCGCACGAGGAGGTTCGTCTCCAGCATCTTCCGCCGCCACTCGCCCGGCAAGCTCGCAAACACGTAGCCCGGGAAAAGCGGCAGTTCGCGCTTCACCTTGCGCCGCTGTACTTTCGTCACCTTTACATAGAGCGGCAGAAAGCGCGCGCACCCGTAGCTCGCAAGATAGGCGAACACCTTCTTCTCGGTGCGCGGCTTCACATGAAGCACGTAGACGGCATGATCAATGGTCGGTTGCATAGTCAAGTCCCCCCGAAAGCGGAAACGCCGCCCCTCCAAGGGGAGGAACGGCGCTTCATCCGGCGCGCGAACGCGCCTCGGGCCCATCACGCTTACTTCGTGATGATCTTACGGCCCTTCACGCCCGCGGCGGTGGCGGCATTCGCCTTCGCCTTCTCGTGCGGACGGAGCGACCGCACGGCCGCGCCGGCCTGCCACATTTCGCTGTCGTGCATCGCCTGGAGCTTCGCGGCCATGAATTCCTTGTAGTCCGCACGGCCCGTGTCGCGAATGACTTCCTTCGCCTCCTTCATCGCCTTCGTCGAAGCGTAGAGCTTCTTGAACACCGGCTCGCACGCCTTGCGGAAGAGGGGGCGCCACTTGAGCGCGCCGTGCTGCGCCGTCTGCGAGCAGTTGGAGTACATCCAGTCCATGCCGTTTTCATCCACGAGGCGGATGAGCGACTGCGTGAGCTCTTCGCACGTTTCGTTGAACGCTTCGCTCGGCGTGTGGCCGTTCGCACGGAGGGTGTAGTACTGCGCTTCCATGACGCCGCACAGGGCGCCCATGAGAATGCCGCGCTCGCCCACGAGGTCGCTCGTCACTTCGTTCTTGAACGTGGTGGGGAAGAGGTAGCCCGAGCCGACGGCGATGCCGATGGCCTTCGTCACTTCTTCGACCGTTTCCGCCTTCATGCCGTTCGGCTCGAACGCATAGGAGCTGTTGATGCCCGCACCGCTCAGGAAGTTGCGCCTGACGGACGTGCCCGACCCCTTCGGGGCCACCATCACGATGCCCACGCCTTCCTGCGGCTTGATGCCCGTCAGCTTGTTGTACACATAGCCGAAACCATGCGAGAAGTAGAGGAACTTGCCCGGCGTCACGTACTTTTCGATCTGCTTCCAAACCTGCGGCACGGAACCATCCGAAACGAGCATCATCACGATGTCGCCCTTTTCAGCGGCCTCCTCGAGCGAGAAGAGCGTCTTGCCCTCAACCCAGCCGTCCTTCTTCGCACGCGACCAGCTCGAATTCGCCTTCGTGTTCTTGCGCTGGCCAACGATCACGTTGAACCCATTGTCGCGCATGTTGAGCGCCTGCCCCGGGCCCTGGATGCCATAGCCCAAAACCGCAATCGTCTTGCCCTTGAGGACCTTCTGGGCCTTCTTGAGCGTGAATTCCTTGCGCGTCACGATGTTTTCGACAACGCCGCCGAAGTTGATGTCCATCTCTTTTTTACTCCTTAGTTTCCGCTGTTGCAGAAAAATTGAATTGAATTATACCACAATCAAAGCCGTCGGGCAAACTGAAATCGAACCGCATCGTTAAATCAAACGAGCGGTTTCGCTTTTTCCCACAGCTTTTCAAGCGCGTAGTAGGCACGCGCCTCGGGCGAGAAGATGTGGAGCACGATATCCACGTAGTCCACCACGATCCACCCGCTTTCCGGGTCGCCGCTTGTGCGGAACGAATTGACGCCCGCCTCTTTCATCGCCCCCTGCACGCCCGAGGCGATGCCTTTGAGGTGGGGCGCGGCAATGCCCGTCGCCACCACAAAGGCGTCGCACAGGCCCGAGACGCCGCGCACGTCGTACGTGCGCACGTCCTTGGCCTTCTTATCCTCAAGCGCCTGGACGACGATCTTGATCTGCTCTTCCAGTGTCATCTTGTTCTACCTGCCCCTTCCCGGGCTTACTTCTTCTTACTCGCCGTCACCGGCGCCGTCTTCACCTTTTCGACGATTTCCGCCGCCACCTCCGGATGGTCCCTGAGGTACTGGATCGTGGCCATCGATCCCTGGCCGAGCTGGCTCGTGCCGTAGGCGATCCAGCTGCCGCGCTTCTCAACGACGCCGCGCGCGAGCGCCGCATCGAGGATCGACCCCTCCCACGAAATGCCGCAGGTGTAGAGGATGTCGAACTCCGCCTCCGTGAACGGCGGCGCCACTTTGTTCTTCACCACCTTCACGCGCGTGCGGTTGCCGATCACGCTCCCCGCGGGATCCTTGATCGCACCGATGCGCTGCACCTGCAACCGGCAGCTCGCGTAGAACTTGAGCGCCTTGCCGCCGGGCGTCGTTTCGGGATTGCCGAACATCACGCCGATCTTCTCGCGCACCTGGTTCGTGAAAATGCAGAGCGTCTTCGTTTGCGCGAGAACGCCCGTGAGCTTGCGCATCGCCTGGCTCATGAGCCGCGCCTGCAGGCCCATGTGGCTGTCGCCCATGTTGCCGTCGATTTCCGCCTGCGGCGTGAGGGCCGCCACGGAATCCACCACAATCACGTCGAGCGCGCCCGACTTGCACAGCTGCTCGCAGATCGAAAGCGCCTCTTCGCCGCTGTTCGGCTGCGCCACGAGCAGATCGTCCAGATTCACGCCGATCTTCTTCGCGTACCCCGGATCAAGCGCATGCTCGGCATCGATGAACGCCGCAACACCGCCCGCCTTCTGGGCATTGGCGACAACGTGCAGGGCGAGCGTCGTCTTGCCCGAAGACTCCTGCCCGTAGCATTCGACGATGCGCCCGCGCGGCAAACCGCCCACGCCCAGCGCAAGGTCGAGCGAAAGCGCACCCGTTGAAATGACAGGAATGTTCGCGTGCTCCTGGCCCCCGAGACGCATGATGGAAAGCTCGCCGAATTCCTTCTTGATCTGACTCAACACCGCATCCAGCGCCGGGTTCGCTTTCTTCGGCGCTTCAACTTCTTTTACGGCCGCCGCTTCGGCCGCCTTTTCCTTCTTCTCTGCCATATTCGATTTTCTCCTTCTATCCTGTCCACAGGAACATTATACCAAAAATAACGGCGAACGGACGAAATTCTTATCGGCGGAGGCGAAAAAGTTGGTGCGTGGTGCGTGGACCCGGTGCTTGGTACCCGGTACTTGGTACCCGGTGCTTGGACCCGGTGCTTGGTACCCGGTGCTTGGACCCGATGCTTGGTACCCGGTGCTTGGTACCCGGTGCTTGGACGCGGTGCTTGGACGCGGTGCTTGGACGCGGTGCTTGG
>JAZLJP010000129.1:0-32294 GCA_045617985.1 Kiritimatiellia bacterium | reverse complement strand
GACGGGGGCAGGCTGGCGATTTCGGCGAGGATTTCGGCGCGCGAACGGGCCGTTTCGGCAGGGTTGTTTTTCATAGACATATATTATAATATATGTGTATACGAAAGTAAAGCGAAAAATTGCGGCTGCGCGCATAAATTTCTCGGTACACCCGGGTGTGTTTTGTAGGTGAGTTCGGGTTGGAAATTTGCTACAATATCTGCCAGTCGTTCGTCAACTTGATGAAGAGCGATCGGGTGACGGGAAAAAGGAGGAGTGAAATGCGAGGAATGAAGTTGTTGGAGGTTTTCATGTTGAGTGCCGCCTTCGTGTTTGCGGCGCCGGCCGATGTTCTTGGTAAGGCCTGTTTCACGGCGGATCGACCGATGGGTTCGTTGGGCGGGGTGTCGTTCGGGGCGGGTTATGGCCGTGACGGGATAACCGGTGGGGTGGGGGACGCCAAGGGAACGGAGGAGGCCCCCTGGCTCATCGGCAAGGGAACCCCCGGCGATGTGACCGCCTGGACGAATGCAACCGGGCGACTTGTCGTTGAGGGTGACGGCGCGATGATGGATTTCACAGGTGCCGCGCCGTGGGCGGGTGACGTTGTAACGGAGGCCGTGGTCGACGCGAACGTTACGAACATCGGCGCGAACGCCCTTGCGGGTTGTACGGCGCTTAAGGCGCTGACGCTACGCGGCAATCCGCCTGCGCTCGGTGCGGGCAACGACCTCTCGGGCGTCGAACGGATCAGCGTTCGCAAGGATGCAATCGCGAAGTTTCGGGCTGCCCCGGCATGGTCTGCGTGCGCGGCGAAGTTCGAGGCCCGGCCGGTTTGCTATCACGGGCTCAGGCGGCTCGCACCGTTCCTGCATGAGATCTGGTACGACGACTACACCTTCGACCGGGGAGGAGAGACGCTGTCCAATTCGCCGCGTTTTTCCTGCTCGTCGGTGCGTAATGGGAATTTCATCGGGCGCAACTTCGACTTCTTCCTGAACGACAGGCCGGAGTTCGTTGTTCATGTTGCCGCGGATCCAACGAAAGGACGCCTGGCCTCCATCGCCATGGCCACGCACACGGGTTTCAGCGAGGACGGTGTGATGAACGGACTGTACACGGCCTCCTACGATCTCATCCCCAACCGTACGCTTGACGGTATCAACGAGAAGGGCGTTGCGATCAATGAGAACGTGGTGGCGTACGACAAGGAGGTGGTGGCCGGGCCCGGTCGCGAATTCACGGGGACGAATCCTTCCGGTGAACCGTTGAACATCTCTTTCGTGCCGCGTTTTGTGCTTGATCACGCTACGAACGCCGCACATGCGGTCGAATTGATTCGTTCGCGCAACCTTTATGGAATCAGCGTGAGCGGCGACATTCTGCACTATATGGTGTCAGACCCGCGCGAGACCTACGTTGTCGAGATCATCACCAATACCGTGGTGGCGCGGCACATGAAGATCATGACGAACTTCTGCCTGAACTGGAACAACGGAAAACAGTGCGCGATCGACGATTCGAATTCGAGCGGTTGGTTGGCGGCCGACTATCCGGCCCCTGTGGAGCTCGTTGCCCAAACGGGGAGCAGCGAAGCGCTGAAAGGCTACTACGCGCCGCACGCGGAAGGCGTTGAACGGTTCATGCGCCTGCGTGACAACTACGACGAGGGGGCAACCTTCGACGGCATGGTCGCGCTGATGAGGCGGGTGCAGTTCTCGCAATACGCCTCCTTCGAGACGCAGCCGTTCTGGTATTCCGACCGCTGCAGCATCGAGGCTGATCAGCCGTTTGAGGAGACGGGAGTGGCGATGGCCAACATCTACGCGTTGTACGAACCTGCTTACAGGGACTTCGCGGATTGGTACCTCGAGGAGAACATTATGAGGGATGAGCGCACCTATCTCGCCGAAAAGGAAAAATATCGCAAGTGCAACACGGGCGTGTGGCTCACGGTGCATAATACGACCTACGATATCGAGAAGCGGATGTTCCGCGTTGTCGTGCAGGAAGACTACGCGCACCCGTTCGACATCTGGCTTGAACCGCCCGCCCCGTATGACGTTGGGGATTACGTGCAGGATGGCCTTGTCGCCCAGTACGATGGCATCCGTAATGTCGGTGCGACGCTGCCGCACGATGGTACGGCGCAATACTGGGAGAACCTGGCCTCGCCGTCCAATACCCTTGCTTTCGGCGGTTCGAATCCCGCGTCGGGGAGCTGGACGCCGAACGGTTACGCCTTCACGGGGGCGTCCTTCGCACAGATGACGAACGCCGTGGCGTTGGGGAACGCCTTTACCATCGAGGTTGTGCTCACGGCAGATCCGAATGCGAACGCCGCGACCTATCCGAACTGGGTGGATGGCCATGCCGATTACGGAATCTTCACCCGTGTCGGGGCCCGTACGACGCTGGAGTGGAAGAGTGACGGATGGACCGGCGATGAGAGGGACAATCGGCCGAAGTTGGCCAATTGGGCCGGTGACTACCTCGTTGCCGTTCTGACATCGACGAACGCCTATCTGACGAGCGGAACCACCTATCAGAACGCGAAGGGCGTTCGGTTCGCCTGCGACCATGCAACGGCGCAATGGGCGTTCGGCGGCGGCGCGAATACGGACAAATGGAGCACGCGGTATGCCGTTGGAACCTACCACGCGATCCGCCTCTACAATCGCCCGCTCACTGAGGCGGAGCTTGCGCACAACCGGGCGATAGACGAGGCGCGGTTTCGTCAGACGGCGTCGGACGTTATCGTTGTCGTCGAGGACGGTAAGACGATGAAGATCCCGACATCCTGGTTCGAGACGGGGAAGATCGGGGCGCGGCGCGTGTTCGACCCCGCAATGTTCGCCGCACGGTTCGGAACCCATTGGCAGACCGCCGCGCTCATGCCGACGGGCAAGCGGGATGCGGCGGGGCGCGACCTCCTCGTTTGGCAGGACTACATCGCGGGAACGGATCCGATGGACTCCGATAGCGTCCTCCGCGCCGACATTGCGATTCGGGACGATGAGGTGTATGTTGGCTGGACGCCGAACCTGAACGACGATACGGAGAACCTGCGGCTTTACAAGGTCTGGGGACGGCAGGAGCTTGGCGAAGGCGGCTGGAAGTGGCCGGCTGCCGCCAAAGACAGGTTCTTCAAAGTCGAGGTCTCGCTGCCGACCGGGGAAATTTCCGACAGGATCGGTACGCCGATCGGGGGAAGGTGATTTTTTCCTGAAATTACCGCTTGCACCTCTCGGGAAGTTTTGATATACTACTCGCCATGGGACAACAACTTAGACAGCGTGCCAAGAGGAATCGGCGGAAGGCGTACGCAAAGCGCGTCAACGCTCGGCTCCTCGAGGCGAAGAAGGCCAAGTAAGGCACTTCGATTTCAAGGTGGGATGACCGAGCGGTTAGGCAGAGGACTGCAAATCCTCCTACAGCGGTTCAACTCCGCTTCCCACCTCCATTAACAAGCGAACCCGCGTGAGAGCGCGGGTTTCGTGTTATCAGGAGGAGAGATAGGATGTTTCGTTTCGCATGTGCGGTGGGGGCTATTCTGGTGGCGGCTGCGGTTGGTGCGGCGTCGCCCAAGTACGTGTTTCTCTTTATCGGAGACGGTATGAGCACGCCTCAGCGGATGATGGCCGAGGAATTTGCGCTCGCGACCGGCCACGGGGAGCTCACGCTCAACCATTTCAAAAACCAGGCGTCCCTTCGCACGTGTTCCGCGTCGTCGCTCGTGACGGATTCCGCAGCGGCGGCGACGGCGCTCGCGTGCGGTACGAAAACGCAGAATGGTTCGGTGGGCGTGGATAAGGATCTCAACCGGCTCGAGAGCGTGGCGGAAGTCGCGCATCGGAAGGGCCGCAAGGTGGGCATTGTCACCACGGTGACGATCAACCACGCGACGCCGGCCGGGTTCTGCGCCCATCGCAAGCATCGCGGCCTCCTCTACCAGATCGGCCTCGATATCGTCAACACGGGCTTCGACTATTTCGCGGGCGGCGGTTTCGCCGGCCGTCAGGACGACAAGAAGGATCCGTTCTACAAGGGCGACCTTCTCGAGCTCGCGGCGCAGAATGGCTATGTGGTGGCCACGAATACGCCGCAGTTCCGTGCCCTCAAGCCGGGTGCGCGGGCCTTCTACCGCGGGGCTGACGGCGAGCTGCAGTTCACGATCGATGCGGACGGCACGGAGCCGACGCTTGCCGAATTGACGCAGAAGGGCGTGGAGCTTCTCGACAACCCCGCCGGCTTCTTCATGATGGTCGAAGGCGGAAAGCTCGACCATGCCGGCCACGCGAACGATGCCGCGACGAATCTCCGCGAAGCGCTCTCCCTTGATGCGGCGGTGCGCGTGGCGGTGGATTTCCAAAAGAAGCATGCCGAAGAGACGCTCATCATCGTGACGGGCGATCACGAGACGGGCGGTATGGCGATGGGCTTTGCCGGCACGGGCTACGCGCTTTATCCGCGTCGTCTCGCCGCGCAGAAGTGTTCCTACGAGGAGTTCCCGAAGAAGGTGCGCGTGGCGATCGAAGAGGCGATGAAGGCCGGCCGGAAGCCGGACTTCACGCAGGATATGCGCCCCCTGCTCGAAACCTGGTTCGGCTTCGACTTTACGAAGGCCGATGCCGCCGCGGCAGCCCGTGACGCGAAGGCCGGAACGAAGTTCGCGGAGAAGAATACGACGACCGATATGGACGCCATCTATCTTACGAAGGCTGATGTGGACGCTCTCCGGGATGCCTTCAGGCGGGATGTGGATATGCTCCGCAAGCCGCCGAAGCGGCCGCGTTTCCAGAGCGGCACCGCCGCCATCCGCGTCATGAGCGCGCATGCCGGCGTGGGCTGGACCTCGGGGTCGCACACGGCGCTCCCTGTGTTGACCACGAGTACGGGCGTGGGGGCCGATGCCTTCACCGGGCTTTTGGATAACACCGAAATCTCCCGCCGTCTCAAGGCATTCTTCGAATGAAATGGTTGGGCGACATCGTTGCGGTCGCCCTGCTGGCCGCCTGCAGTGCGGCGTTGTGGTTCGCCCCTGCGCCGCCGCCGCTCACGGCTTTAGCCGAAAAAACGACGGCGCGGCGTGCGCGCGTTTTGACGGTCGACGATTCCTCGCTTGAAGAGCACGGCCTTCTCAAGTTCGGCACACAGCACCTCACGGTGGGAATGCTGGAGGGCCCTCACAAGGGTAAGACGTTCCGCGCCGTCAACGAAGTGCGGGCCCAGCTTGAGCTCGATAAGTTTTTCCAGCCGGGCGATCACGCGATCGTTCTCGAAAAGGAAGGCGATCATCCAGGCACGGTGACGCTCGTTGCGCGGGATCATTGGCGCCTTGGCTGGGGGGCGGCGCTCTTTCTCGGCTTTTGTGCGCTCCTCTGCCTCTTCGGCGGCTGGACGGGCGCGAAGGCGCTTTTCAGTTTCCTCTTCAGCTGCCTCGTCATCTGGAAGGGCGTTATTCCGCTTGCCTTGCGCGGGTGGCCGGCGAGCTGGGTGGCGTTCGCCGCCGTCTGCTTCCTCACGGCCGTCATCATGTACCTTGTCGCGGGGTGGACGCGCAAGGGCTGGGCGGCGTTCCTCGGTTCGGCTCTCGGCGTCTTCGCCGGGCTTGTCACGGCGCATCTCTTCGGCCGCCTCATGAACATCAACGGCGCCACGATGCCCTACGTGCAAACGCTCCTCTATTCGGGCTACGAGCATCTCGACTTGCAGGACATTTTCATCGGCGCGATGATTCTCGCAAGTTCCGGCGCGGTGATGGATCTCGCGATGGATGTCGCAAGCGGCATCGAAGAAGTGGCGCATCACAATCCCTCGCTTCCTCGCCGCGAGCTGCTCCTTTCGGGGCTTCGCATCGGCCGCAGCGTGGTGGGCACGATGACGACGACCCTCCTCCTCGCCTACTCGGGCGGCTACATCACGCTCCTCATGGCCTTTGCCGCGCAGGGAACGCCGCCGATCGATTTTCTCAATTCGACGCTCGTCTCGGCCGAGGTCGTGAAAACGCTCATCGGGAGCTTCTCGCTCGTTTTGGTGGCGCCGTTCACGGCAATGGTGGGGGCGGCCGTTTTGGCGCCGCGTTCGGAGGCGAAGGCATGAGGGTGTGGATCGTCAATCCGTTTGACAATCTGCCGCTCGAGGGGAATCGCCCGCAGCGGTATTGGCTGATGGCGCGCGCGTTCGCCCGGGCGGGATGCGAGGTGACCCTTTGGACGAGCGACTTCTCCCATGCGCATAAGGCGAAACGCGTCTTCACCTCCGAAGCCCTTGCCGCGCGCGGCGCAGGTGCGGATGGCGCGGATGCCTGGCGGGCCGATGGTTTCCGCACGGTTCTTCTGCCCACGCTCGCCTATCGGCGCAACATTTCCTTTCGCCGCATTTGGTCGCATCGTCTCCTCGCGCGCCGTTGGGCGGCGCGAGTACAGGGCGAGCCGACGCCTGAGCTTGTGATCGCTTCGTCGCCGCCGCTCGGGCTCTGTGCGGCGGCGCGCGATTATTGCGCGGCGCATCGGCTTCCCTTTGTCGTCGATGTGATGGATGCCTGGCCGGAGACCTTCGAGCGCGTGGTGCCGCGCTTCCTCCTTTCATCGCTTCGAAAGACGGCTCGTGCGAACTATCGTGCCGCCCGGGCGATCACCGCGGTGGCGGCGCGCTATCTCGATCTTGTGCGCGACTACGGCGCGAAAGCTCCCGCGCGGCTCTTCTATCATGGTATCGAGCGCACGGCGGCCGCTGAAGCGGTGCACGAAAAGGCGCCCGCTTCGCCGTTTACGCTTGTCTATGCGGGTAACATGGGGGCCTCCTACGATCTTGGCACGGTCATTGAGGCCGTGAAGGCGATGGAGGGCGTCGTGTTGGAGCTGGCCGGATCGGGCCCGCGCGAGGCGGCCCTTCGGGCGCGCGCGGCCGATTGCCCGCGCATCCGCTTCCACGGCTACCTCGCCGAAGCGCCCCTGAAGGCGCTCTTTGCATCGGCCGATGCTGGGGTGGTGCCGATGTTCCCGGATTCGTGCGTGGGAGTGCCCTACAAGCTCGCCGACTATGCGGCGGCCGCCCTCCCGATCCTCAATTCACTCGAGGGCGAAACGGCGAAGCTCGTTGCGGAAACGGCCGCCGGCGAAACCTATCGGGCGGGGGCCGTCGCCTCCTTCGTTCAGGCTGTCGAACGTCTTCGTGTTCGTGATCGCGCGGCGCTCCAAGAGGGGGCGGCCCATCTGGCCGAACGCTTTGATGCCGACAAGGTCTACGGCGATTACGTTGCCTGGCTCTGCGGCCTTGGCGGTCTTTTCTGATCTATACCGAAATTCATCAACGAATAGGAGAATGCCATGATGCAGTTCGTCTCTCTTTGGCAGAAAAGGATCTGCGTGGGAATGGTTTCGGCGCTGGCCGCGCTCGCGCGCGCAGAGCCGTGGACTGACCGCGTTGCGGCGGACGAGCTGCTCTTTGATTGGGTGTTGCAGGATGCGGGCGTGAAGCCGGGCGAGACCGTGTGGCACACGGATCCGGAAGGCGTGTGCGCACGGGCGTTTGCGAAGGCGGCGCTTCCGCCGGGCGCCTCTTCGCTTGGCGCCTATCGCGCGTGGTGCCTGAAGCGGCGCGCCTCGCGCCTCAAGCCTGTCGTCGCCAAGGCGAAAACGTGGGTCTATGCGCGGCACTACGTGATGGGCGGCTCGCACTACGCCTACACGGAGGCGCTCTCCGATCATGTGGCCGAAAGTACCTTCCATGAGCTGGGGAGCGGGCTCTATCTGGGCGAGTTCACGGCGGACGGCCTTTGGCGCGAGGTGCCTCTCCTTGAAACGAAGGAGGGCTGTTTCCGGGATGTCGATGTTTCGTCCGACGCCAAGCGCCTGCTCTACGCTTTCAAGGCCAATCGCCTGAAGGACGATTTCCATCTCTATGAAATGGATCTTGAAACGCGGCGGACGCGCCCGCTCACCCACGCTCTCGGGTTTGCCGACTACGAGGGCTGCTATCTGCCCGACGGCTGCATCCTCTTCAATTCCTCGCGCTGCAGCCAGATCGTGGATTGCTATTGGACCGAGGTCAGCAACCTCTATCGCTGCGATGCCGACGGGGGCAATCTCTGGCGCCTGACGTTCGACCAGGTGCATGACAACTATCCCGTTCTGAATGCGGACGGCACCGTCTTCTACACGCGCTGGGAATACAACGACCGATCCCAGATGTTCGTGCAGCCGCTCTTCCGCATGTCGCCCGACGGCACGGGGCAGCGGGCCGTCTACGGCGCGAATTCCTGGTATCCGACCACGCTCATCCATGCCCGCCTCGTCGAGAACGGCCCTTGCATTTTCGCCATCGGCACCGGCCATCACACGTATCAGCCGGGCGAACTTTTGCGCATCGATCCGCGCGAGGGGCGTGAAGAGGGCGCGGGGGTGTATGAGTGCGAGCCGTTCCGCAAGGCGACGCGCGTGAAGGAGGACGCGTTCCGCGTTGGCGCTCGCATGGCCATGTATCCGTATCCGGTGAATGAGCGCGGGGTCGTGCTCTCCTTCCTGCCGGAAGGGTGGTCGCGCGTGAAGGGGCGGGCGAACTATCGCGATGCACGTGCACCGTTTGGCCTCTATTGGACGGATGTCGACGGCGCGCGCGAGCTGCTCGTGAGCCGGCGCGCGCGGGCGGTGCCGTGCGGGCGCCCCGTGCCCGTGTGTGCGCGCACGGTGACGCCGCGCCCCTCCCGGCGGGCGGATGAAACGTTGAAAACGGGCTACGTCTATGTGAGCGACGTCTATGCGGGCGAGGCGATGGCCGGCGTTGCGCGCGGCACCGTGAAGCAGATGCGCGTTGTGGAGATCGACTATCGCCGCGTGGGTATCGGCCATGTCGAACACTGGGGGCCGGGTGGCCTTGCGCTTTGTTCCACGCCACCCGCCCTGGGGCATGGCTCCTGGGACGTCAAGAAGGTATGGGGCGAAGTGCCCGTGGAAGCCGATGGTAGCGTGGCCTTCGAAGCGCCGGCGCGCGTGCCGTTCTACTTCCAGCTTCTCGACGGTGCGGGGCATGTGGTGCAGACGATGCGGAGCTGGACGCTTCTGCAGCCGGGCGAGGTGGCCTCGTGCGTGGGATGCCACGAATCGGCGAACAGCGCGCCGCCCGTTGTGGGCGACGTCGTGGGGCGGGCGCGGAAGGGCGTGCTCAAGCGCCCGGCGCGCGGCATCAGCTTCCTCAAGGACGTCCAGCCGATTCTCGATCGCCGGTGCGTCATGTGCCATGACGCGGCGAAGAATCCCACCTGCCTCGATTTGGTTGCGCGTCCGGTCCGCGATAGACTCGCGAAGCGCCAATGGACGACGTCCTACCTTTCGCTCACGCACGGGAGAATGGAAATCGTCTGGCCGTGGAAGGCCGATTCGTGGGGCGTGCGGGGGAAGCCCGATCATCTCGATTTGAGCTGGATCGACTCGGCCTCCGCGCCGCCGCTCCTCAAGCCGTGCACGGCGGGCTCGATCGTGAGCCGCTGGTTCACGCAACGTCTTGATCAGGGGCATTGCAAGGCGCTCACCGATGCGGAACGCCGTCTTCTCGCGTGCTGGGTGGATCTCGGCGTTCCATTCTGCGGCGACTACCACGAGGCTGCCGTCTGGACGCCGGAAGAGGAAAAGAAGTGGCAAGCCGCCGAACGGAAACATGAACGGGCCCTCGCAACCGAGAAAAGGTGAAGGGGCGATCAGAACAAAATGGCATCGTTTCGCGCGGCGACAGCTTCGGAGCTTCTTCGCTCACCCGTTCGTTGGCCCGATATTGAAAAAATTGAAAAATTGGAAAATGGAATTGACGAAAAAGACGGGAAAGGATATACTCGTAGTATCGTTTTTCTAGATGGTTGTAGAAATCGTGTGTCGTTTCAACAATGAGGAGATAAGATGAACATGATGAGATTCTGCATTGCCGTAATGGCGACGACTCTAGGCATGTTGTTCGCCAGGGCGGAGGTGTCGCTGCCGAGCGACTATACGCCGATCGAATACGTCCAGTCCGACGGTGCGCAATACATCCGAACGGGGTTGAACGCCGGGGCGAATACCACGATCGACATTACGATCAGCCATCTCCAAGATGTCAACAACTCGGTCGTCTTCGGCAATGGCGACTGGGGCCCTTCGGCCTACATGTTCATGTGGCAGAGCCCTCAATTGAAAATCTGGGGGCAGACGACGGCTCGAATCTCGGATCAGCCGCTGGGCGGAACGGATACCTATCGCCTGACCTGGGGCGCGGGCGAGGTCTACACGCTTTACAAAAACGGCGAGGAGGTCGCTTCGGGTACGAGCGGGCGAAAACCCGCAAATTCCAAGGAGCTGTGGATTTTCAAGGCGAACACCGGCAGCGCCCAGTACGCGAAGATGCGGCTCTACAGTTTGAAGATCGGCGAGGGTACGACGCCCAAGCGCGACTATGTGCCGTGCCGCAACAAGTTGAACGAGGTCGGCCTGTACGACTTGGTCGAGGGCAAGTTCTACAAGAGTTCGGGAAGTCCGTTCATCGGGCCCTATGCGGATAGCCGCCTGCCGGCCGGCTACGTGCCGGTCGAGTACATCGAGTCGACCGGCAACGCCTGGATCGACGCGGGCGTAGGTGCGACGCCGAATACGCGTATCGAGGCCTCGTTCAACACGCGCGCCCGCACCCAGACGTGGGGCACGTTCTTCGGCACGGCGGGCGGCGACCGGTCGAGCGACGGCGTGCTGATGCGCTACTACGGTAACGAGGGGAAGCTGAACGGATTTTTCTGCAACGGAACGTCCAGCGAGGCCCAGATCGCCACGGCCGAGAATACGGATGTCCAGGTCGTCCTGGAGGCGAACAAGATGACGGTGAACGGCGCGGTCGCCAAAATCACCACCACCGGAACGCCCTACGCGGGGAACATCTATCTCTTTTGCGCAAACTGCGTCGGGGTGCCGTGGCGCCACCAGACGATGCGGCTCTATTCGTTTAAGATGTTCGACGGCGCTATGCCCGTCAGAGACTTCGTGCCATGCCGCAACTTGAACGGCGAGGCGGGGCTTTGGGACAAGGTCGGAGGCACGTTCTACGGTAACTGCGGCGCGGGTGCGTTCACGGCCTCGGCGGGCGTTCTGCCCCGAGCGGTGACGCTGCCCGAGGGCTACGCCCAGCTGGACTGGATCGAGAGCTCGGGCACGCAGTACATCGACACGCAGTACGTGCCGAAGCGGACGACCCAGGTCACGGCGTTCTTCAAGCCGCGCGCGCGGAACGAGAACTGGGCGGCATTCTTCAGCTCCCTCAACGACGACTCGTCCCAGAACGCCGTTTCGCTTCGGTACTCGAACGATACCGACAAGATCAACGGCCTCTTCTGCAACGCGAGCTACGGCGAGGCGACGACGGGCGGCACCTACCGGGATGCCGAGGTCGCGGCGGCGATCCGCGACGGGGTGATGATCATCGACGGGGCGCGCACGGGCATCACGACATCGGCCGATCCGTACCAGGGGTCGCTCATCCTCTTCGGCGAGCGCAATGGAACCGAAATCCGGCGCAAGCAGGCGATGCGCCTCTACGCGCTCATGATTGCCGAGAACGGGACGGTGGTTCACGACTACGTGCCTTGCCGGCGCGATTCCGATGGTACGCGCGGTCTCTACGACCTGTTGGCCACGGATGCCACCTGCGCGTTCCTTCCCAATAACGGAACGGGCGTGTTCACCGGCCCGGACGTGGCGACCTACGCCAAGCTCGATGGCGAGGGCTACGCCTACTATGGGGCAAGCCATGGTCGCGCCGGCATACCCGAAACCGGAATCGCGGGCCTGCCCCTCGCATTCTCCAACGATGCCGAGTACCAGGCGCTGGTCGCCGCTCCTGAACGGGTGGCGGAGGCGGCGGGCGTCATCCTCGAACGCGATATCACGCTGACGGCGAACATGGACTGGTCGGCCCTCGCCTTCGACCTCGCCGACAACACGATCGATCTCGATGGCCACAGTCTCATCGTCTCCAGCCTCAACGGGAAGGGCACGGTGACGGATGCCAACGGCTATCAGCTGCTGGACTACGTCAAATCCACCGGCACACAGACCATCAACACGCGGATGACCGCCACGGGCAACACCGTTGTGGATGCGTTCTGCGGGCAGGCGACGTTCCAAGACAACACGGCGATGTTCGGAACCTTGTGGGGCGGCGACGCCCACATGATCGTGTTGTATTCCACCTACATGAGATACTGGGGCAATCCCGCGCCAACGGTGTATTCGGCTGCCATCCCTGGCGATTTCCGCATCCAAATCAATAAGACCTCCGTGACCATCACGCCGAAGGGGGGCGAGCCGACGACGACGGCGGTTGCCGATGCGGCCAATGGAAACTTCTGGCTCTTCGGGTGGAACCAAACGGGCAACCGGTCCAAGTACGCCCTTTACGGCATGAAGCTCTGGGCCTCGGCGGGCGGGGTGCTGCAGCGTGATTTCGTGCCGGCGCGGCGCCTTTCGGATGGCAGGGTGGGGCTTCTCGACATGGCGCATTTCGGTGCACAGGCCACGCAGGCCGAACCCGAGTTCTATGCCGATGCCAACGGGGGCGACTTCACGGCGGGCGCGGTGACGAACGTGCTGCGTTGTGGCGAACTGCACGTCAACGTGCCGGCCGGCGAGACGGTGGAGAATACGTCGGTGACGATTGCCAAGTCGGTGAAACTCGTGAAGGACGGCGCGGGCGCGTTTACGGCGGCCAAGGCGAACCAGACCTACGGCGGCGGTACGGTCGTCAATGGTGGAATAGTGCGCCCGGCGGCGGGCGTTTGCGTTGGCCTTGCGGGATCCGAAATCACGGTCAATACGAACGCGGTGTTCGAACTGGCGGGAGCCGCCGATCTTCCGGCCCATGCGTTCGTTCTCGCGGGCGGCACGCTCCAGAACACGGTTGCCGATATCGACAACACCAAGGCGCAGTTCGTGTCTGTGCGGCTCAGGGCCGATTCGGCAATGAATCTGGCCTGTTCGCTTGGCCTGATCGCCAGCCAATACGTGGCGTTGCCGATCGACCTCGGCGGGCACGAATTGGCAATTGGCATCGCCGAGGGTAAGAGCCTTTGGTTGGACAATGCCGATGTGACGGCGGGCAAGATCACGCTAGCGGGCGCGGGCTCGCTCGTAATCGATAAGACGGGTCTGCGCGCGGCGGCGGCCGACTTCGATCTCGGCTGCGGCACGGTGACGGTGGCGGTCAACGGCGAGGTGCGTGACTGGATCGTGGGCGCGAATACGGTGGTTTCGGGCGACGGCACGGTCACCATCCATGGCACATATAGGCCGATCGGCAATGACGTCACGCATTACGTGCTCACGAACGGCGCGGCGCTCGACCTTTCGGGCCAGACCGGAATCTTCGACATCACGGAGAAGGATGTTTCGTTCACGGCGAATTCGACGATCGTCGTGGATTTCGGTACGCGCACGTTTACGGGCGAAGAGAAGCTTGTCGCATGGGCGGCGAAGCCGGCGGGCGTCCTGTTCCGGTTGAAGGATGATCTTGTTGGCGGCCTTGAGGCGCGCGAAGACGGCCTCTACGTCATTTCGGCGGCGGCCGTCGAGTTTGCGGAGTGGACGGGCCTTGGCACGGCCGGCAATCTGCAGGATCCCCGGAACTGGAGTTGTACGAGTTTCGTCGGCCAACCCGTTGCAAATGGTCTGCCCGCGAACTACTCGACCATCGTCCTCACGGCGGGCAGCACGTTCACTTGCCCGGCGGAGAATCCGCTCGTGTGCGCCGGCGTGGTGCTGCCGCCGTCGCTGGGGGCGGACTGCGACTGGCGCGGCCTTCAGGCGGACGTGGTCTCCTCCACCGGCCCGATCGACCTCTGCGGCCACAAGCTCTACGTCTCCAATCTCGACGGCATGGAGACGGTTACGGACTCGGCCGGCTCGGGGTACCGGTTGCTGGACTACATCCAGTCCACCGGTTCGCAGGTCGTCAAAACCGGATTGAAACCCAATGGGAACACGACGAGCGACATTACGCTCAGCCATCTCCAGAACGTCGGCAACTCGGTGATCTTCGGCAACGGCGACTGGGGCCCCTCGGCCTATATGTTCATGCTCCAGGGCAACGAACTCAAAATCTGGGGGCAAACGACGATTCGGATCTCGGGACAGCCGCTGGGTGGCGCCGACACCTATCGCCTGACCTGGGGCGAGGGCGATGTCTACGCGCTCTATAAAAACGGCGAGGTCGTCGAATCGGGCACGAGCGGGCGTACACCTGCGAATTCCAGGGAGTTGTGGGTTTTCAAGGCGAATACCGGCAGTTCCGCGTACGCGAAGATGCGGCTCTATAGTTTGAAGCTCGGCGAGGGCGCGACGCTCCGGCGCGACTACGTGCCGGCGCAGCGGATTTCGGACGGCAAGACCGGGCTTCTCGATATGGCGCATTTCGGCAAGGCCACGGCGAGCGATCTCGAGTTCTATACCGATGCCAACGGGGGCGAGTTCACGATGGGAGCTGCGACGAACTACCTCTACGTCGGCGCGACGCGCGGCGAACTCCACCTCGATGTTCCCTCGGGCACGGTCGTCAACGCCGATGTCGCGTTCACGGGCTCGCTCAAGTTCGTCAAGGAGGGCGAGGGCACATTCAGGGCGCAGAAGCAGGGGCAGACCTACTATGGCGGTACGGAGGTGAAGGGCGGCTTTCTCGAGTTCTACAATGTCAAGTTGGCGTCCGACAGCTACGGCACCTACACGGCCGACAAGCAGCTCCTTGGCGCTGGCGGCTCGACGCTTGCGATCGACGCGGGCGCCAAGGTGAATGTCGCCGGCACGTTCGGGCTCAGGTTCTACAACTTCACGCTGAACGGCGGCACGCTCGCGAACGAAAACTTGGACGGACAGGTCATGCTGCTTGACAACTCGTCGTTGAGCTCCAATCCCGGGTTCGGCGCCGTCACGCTTACGGATGATTCGACGCTCCTCGCACCCCGGCAGTTCGTCTTTGAAAAGGGGCAGGTCGATCTCGGCGGCAATACGTTGACGATCGATTTCGCCGGCTATGGCAACAAGTTCGTTTTCCTGCGCGGCGGTCAGACGTGTGTGAACGGAACGATTTGCGTGCAGGGCGGCTCCTCCAGCCAGTTCGGCCAGATTTACGTTGACGCGGCCGACCTCGACATGCGCACCGTGAACTTCGACATGCTCAAGGCGGAGTTCAATCTCTCGAAGAGCCTGAGCGTGAAGGACTACATCGCGCGCGCGCCGCTTGGCACGGGCACGGCGGATAATACGGGCACGGGGGCGTTGAATGTCTACGGTACCTTCAAGCCCTTCAACACCTTCTTCTACGGCTGCACGCTTCAGGACGGCGCGACGCTCGACCTCTCGGCGCAGACTGGCGCATGGAACACGACCAGTACGGGTGCGTGCCCGACGAAGACGGTGACGTTCGCGAAGGGCGCAACGATCACCATCGACCTCGGCAAACGCAAAGATGCGGGTGACAAGGGGCGGATCGTCGCGTGGGCGGAGAAGCCTGCGGATATCGATACCGTCACCTTCAAGCCGTCGAAGAATACGCAGGGACGGCTTGAAGTCTGCGACGACGGCATCTACCTCCGGCGAGGACTCGCGCTGATCTTCCGATAGGCAACGGCCCGCCCGCTTCGGTCTGTTGTCAATCGCGCGCGGGATTTGCTATAATATCGGGCATGGAAAAGATCGCGACAGACATCTACACGTTTGAGGAACTCCGCAAGGCGGGGTATACCTACGTCGACAAGACGGCTATCCTGTGGCCGCTTTGCAACGATACGATCGGGCGGCAGTTCTTCATCGCGCGGCCGCGTCGGTTCGGGAAGTCGCTTCTCATCTCCACCTTGCGGGCGCTGTTCGAAGGCAAGCGCGAGCTTTTCCGGGGGCTCGCCATCGAGCCGAAGTGGGATTGGTCGAAGACGTGGCCCGTCATCCATCTCGACCTCGGCAGCTGCCAGGCCGAGACGGTGGAGGGCCTGTGGGACAAGATCCGCGGCATGCTCCAGATGGAGGCGGAGCGGCATGGGGTTGCGCTTCGCGAGAAGACGTCTGCGGCGAACCAGTTCATGTTTCTGATCGGTGACGTCGCCGCGGCGGCGGACCGCCGGGCGAAGGCGGCCGACCCCGCGGCGGCGGTCGAGCAGGTCGTACTGCTCGTCGACGAATACGACAAGCCGCTTCTGGGGCACCTCTCGCGGCCCGACGTCACGGCGTTCCGCGACGCCCTGAAGGAGTTCTATTCCGTCATCAAGACGGTGGAGGCCGCGCAGCGCTTCACCTTCATCACCGGCATCTCGAAATTCTCGAAGGTTTCGATTTTCTCGGACCTCAACAACCTCAAGGACCGCACGATGACGGCGAGCGAGGCGACGCTTCTCGGCTATACCCACGCGGAGCTGAAGACGTATTTTCCGGGGCTTCTCGCGCACATCGGCGAGGCGAACGGCCAGGACGCCGCGTGGGCGTTCAACGAGGTGGTTTCGTGGTACGACGGGTATCGGTTTGAGGAGAACGCCGAGAAGGTGATCAATCCTGTTTCCTTTGGACTCTGCTCGGAGGAGGGGAAGTTCCAGAACTATTGGTCGCAGACGGCCATGACGACGTTCCTCATGGAGGCGCTGAAGAGGCGCCCGCTCAACTTCGCGAAGATCGGTATCGACCAGCGGACGCTGGAAGCGTACGAGCCGGAGAATCCGCAGTTGACGACACTTCTCTACCAGACGGGCTATCTGACGATCGGCGGGTTCCGGCAGATGTCGGGGATGCGCAAGTACGACCTGGTGATTCCCAACCGCGAGGTCGAGAACTCGTTCCTTACGGCGCTGATGCCGATCTACACGGGCGTGCCGGACGACGGACTCGTCAACTACCAGTTCGCCGCGGCGGAGGCGCTCTACGACGGCGACGTCGAGAAATTCGTCAAGGCGTTGAAATGCTTCTTTGCGAATGTTCCCTACAATCTCACCGACCGGCAGAACGAGCAGATGTGGCAGGCCATCGTCTACGTCGTGCTCAAGCTCATCGGCACGAGCGTGACGGCCGAGGTGATGACGAACGACGGGCGGATCGACATGGTGTGCGATGCGCCGAGCGGCATCTACCTCGTCGAATTCAAGCTCGACCGGCCGGCCGAAGAGGCCCTCGACCAGATCGACCGCAACGGCTACGCCGCCAAATACGATTTCAGCGGAAAGAAAGTCGTGAAAATCGGTGTTTCCTTCTCCGCCGAGCAGCGAACGATCACAGACGTGAAGGTGCGCTGCTGAGGGATGGGGCAATCCTTGTCCATGGGAGGCAGTGATGAAAATAAAACGTTTTTTTCCGTTCCTGTTGGTGCTTGGCGTGGCGTTTCGTCTTGCGGCGGGGGATTATACGGTCTATGCGCTGAATGCCGGGTTTGATCGGGCGCGGTACGGGCGCTTTGCGCCTGACGATCATCGCGATGTGGGGCTGCCGGCGGCGTATCGCGATCCGAGCTTCACCAAGGTGTACGGACTCGAGAAGATCGTTCCTGCTGTTCCCGAGGCGGTTTTCCTCAGCGGGCGCTGGCACTCGAAGGGGCTTAACTATCGTCTGCCGCATCTTGACCCGAAGAAGACCTACGATGTGCGCCTCTACTGTCTGGAGGCCTTCTACGAGAAGCCGGGGTCTCGCGTGACGGCGGTTTCGGTGAATGGCGTCGTGAAGGAGCCGCGGCTCGATCCGGTCGCCTCCGGCGGCGGCAAGGACCATGCCTCCGTGCATGTGTACCCCGGGGTTTCGCCGCGTGCGGGCGGCGTTCTCGCCATCGACTTCAAGCCGGTCGTCGACAATCCGCAGGTCGTGGGCCTGGAGGTGGTCGAGAAGAGCGGTGGCGGCGTGCCGATACAGCCCGTGCTCCATTGTGCGGCGCTTGAACGGGCGGGCGTTCGTCTGGGCATCGGTTCCACGACGGGCGACGTTGTCTATGACGTACGGCGCCGTCTCGCGAAGGGCGGCACGTGGGAGACGTGTGCCACGGGGGTGGCCTCGAATGTGTGGTGTGATGCCGCAGGTACGGCGGAACACGTCTATGCGGTGCGTGCCGTCGACGCGGCGCGTCAGACGGCCTCCCCCTGGTCAAGCGAGGTGCCAGTGACGCGGGGTGTCGGGCCCCTTGTCGTCGTCGCCCATGCGCAGCTACGGCCGAGCCACGTCTACACCTACCACGTGGAAGGACTGTCCCCTGGCGGCGGACTCTTCATTTACGATCCCGTCTCCCAGGAGATGCGCGAACTCGTGAATGCAGACAAGGGTGTCATTCTCGATGCGCAGGTCTCCTACGACGGCACGCAGATCCTCTTCAGCTGGAAGCGCACGATGGGAACCCCGTTCTCGATCTGGCGCATCAATGCCGATGGCACGGGCCTTGTTCAGGTGATCGGCGGCCCGAGCAACAACCAGAACGCCTGCTGGTTGCCGGATGGCGGCATCGCCTTCACGTCAGACCGCAAGCCCGCGTTTGCCTATTGCTGGATATCCACTTCGCCCGTCCTTTACCGCGCCGACGGCGACGGCCGGAATGTGACGCGGCTTTCGGCGAACTATCTTACGGACTTCACGCCGTCCGTGATGAACGACGGCCGCATCCTTTACAGCCGCTGGGAATACGTGGATCGTCCGGCGATTCCGATTCAGTCGCTTTGGGCGGTCCAGCCGGACGGCACGGGCCTTTCGGGTGTGTTCGGCAATCGCGTGCTCTCGCCGGCGACCTTCATGTACGCGCACGACGTGCCGGGGCGTCCGGGCCAGTACCTCTGCGTGATGACGTCGCATGGCTGCTTCTACCGGGGGAGTATCGCCTGCCATGGCGCGTTGGGGCTCATCGACATGACGAAGGGTGGCAATGCGCAGACGGCGATCCGCAACCTCACGCCTGAAATCTTCGTGGCGCCGGTGGGCAGTGGCATCCGCGGCGAACGCATTTTTGGATCCTACACTACGCCATATCCCCTCGACCGCGATCGTTATCTCGTGTCGCACAATGGGAGTATCGAACTGCGGGCGTGTGATTCCCCTACGGTCGTAAAGGTACTCGCGGGCGGACTCTGCGGGCCGGGCTGGTATTCGCCGATGCCGCTTGCGCCGCGGCCGTTGCCGGCGGTGAAGCGGGCCTCCACATTAGACCCGAAGATTGCGCCGTATGCGGAAGTCGTGATGCAGGATGTGCGCATCGGCCTCGAAAAATACGTGGCGCCGGGCGAGGTGAAGCGTCTCGCCGTGGTGCAGGAGATGGAGAAGGACATCCGGAGCGAGGTGAATCGGCGTCAGTTCGGTTTCCAGTTTCCGGTGGTGAGCTGCGGGGCAACCTATGCGCCGAAACGCGTGCTGGGCTTTGTCGACGTCGAGTCCGACGGCAGCGCGCACTTCCTCGTGCCCTCGGGCAAGCCCGTCTATTTCCTGCCGATTGACGCGGAAGGGCGGGCGGTGCAGCGCATGCGCACGTTCACGCATTTCATGCCGGGCGAAAAGCAGAGTTGCATCGGTTGCCATGCGGACCGCAACTATGTGTCCATTTCGCCCGCGCAGATCGGCAAGTCGCTGGCCGCGCAGCGTCCGGCGGCGCCGCTGAAGGAGCCCTCGTGGGGAGCGAAGGACGGCTTCAGCTTCGTGCGTGTCGTGCAGCCGGTGTTCGACCGCCACTGCGTGAAGTGCCACAGCGGCGAACCCGAGGCGCCCGAGCCCGAACTCACGGGCGACCGCACGGACTACTTCAATGTCGCCTACGAAAACCTGGCGCGCAGGGGCACGGGGGCGGAATGCGGCGGCGACGTGGAACCAGACATGGCGAAGTTCGGTCGCAATCCCTACACGAGTTGGATTCCCACCTACAACAACCTCGAGGAGAACATCCTGTGGATCCGCCCCAAGTTCTGGGGAAGTCCCGCGAGCCGGCTTTCGTGGATCGTCGCGGCGGGCCATCCGGACGTGACGGGCAGGAAGCGCGTGAATCTGACGGACGACGAGCGGCTGCGCATCCATCTGTGGATCGACCTCAACGTGCCGTTCTACGGCACCTCGCAGTCGCGCCAGCCGAAATTGCGCGGCTGCCGCCGTGTCTATCCGGCCCGGTTGGATGCGGTCAAGCGTGACATCGAAAAGAAGAAAGGCGTGCCGCTGCCGTATCAGTTCTACGTGCGCTACGACCGGCCGGAACGGAACGCATGGTTCGTGCGCGGTGTGGAACGCGGCATCTTCTCGGGTCCGGAGGATCCCGACTACAAGCGTCTGATGGATGAAATCCTCAAGGTGCGTCCGCTCCTCGATCTGCGCAACCACGTCGACTTCCGCGAGGTGTGCCAGGGCGACTGATTGATCTTGAAACGACATCGGTGAGAAGACCGCTGTAATTTTTCGATGGACATTCATGCGCGAGTCTGCTAGACTACGAATCAATTATCTTCCTGTGAAAGTGATTCCATGAAAGGATCGACGATGAAAACACCTTTGAGATGGTTGATGAGTGGCATGCTGTTGTTGGCGGGGGTTTGCCTGGCCGAGCAGCCGTTGCCGGCAAATTACACGGCGCTGGAGTGGATTTCCTCGGACGGCAACCAGTGGATCGACACGGGGTACCTGCCGAGTACCAAGACGCAGCGATTTGAACTGCGGTTCATGCCGCTGACGAACAACATCAATTGGGGCGCCTTCTGCGGGTCGTTCAGTTCGGGAAGTGCGGCCGGTTGGCTGCTGACCTATTCCGGGAACTCGGGGGATATCCGAACCTGGTTCTACAACGGCGAGGGTGACTGGAATACCGGGCTTTCCTGGCGCGGGCAGGTGGTGGAAGCCGTGGTGGAAGTCGGAAAATGCGCGTTTTCGTCGAGCGAGGATTCCTTTGAACGGGTGCTCACGCCTTCCACGGCCGGTCGATATGCCGGCGCGGTCTACCTCTTTGCCGCCAACCGGAATGGCGGGCTCTACGGGCCTCAGGCCATGCGCTGCTACTCGTTCAAGATCTATGATCGCGAGGGTGGTGAAGATGTGCTCGTGCGCGACTTCGTGCCGTGTCGGACGGACGAGGAGGAACTGGGGCTTTGGGATCGTGTTTCGGGTGTCTTCTACCGAAATCGCGGAATCGGCCATTTCTACCAGCCGGGGGACGATCTCACTGCGCGGGTGAGCTATCTGCAGTCCGACGGAACGCAGTACCTCAACACGGGCTATGCGCTCAACGCCAACACGGCGCGGCTGGAACTTGATTTTCGTCCGCTTGCGCGTAAGGTGAATTGGGGTGCGTTCTGCGGGGCTTTCAATGGTACTGGCAGCAAGGCCGGCATCCTTCTGACCTACTACGATGGTACCGATGATCTCCGCACGTGGTTCTTCAACACGGAAGGCGACTGGAAGACGGGGCAGACTTGGGCGAACCAGGATCTCCATGTGGAATTGGAAGCCGGATTGATGACCTACGCCTCCAAGCAGGGACAGACCTTCCAAAAGGTCACGACTCCGAGCGACGTTGCGCGCTACACGGGCAACTTCTACCTGTTTGCGGCCAATAACAATGGAAAGCTCTATCAGGCCCAGCCCATGCGGCTTACGCGGTGCTGCATCGACGAGAACAACGGTGCCGGGGGATTGGTTCGCGTGCGCGACTGGTATCTCGAACGTTGCGCGGATGGCGCGGTCGTGCTGATCGACCATGCCGACCATTCGGAGGAACCGGGATACAACCCTCTTACCTTTAACGACTTCTATTTTCCGTGGGGCGGCATCGCGTATCGCGAGGAAGCCAATTCGACGTTGCGCATTTTCGAGGGCACGTTGGAGGAGGGAATGCTGGGCGCGAACTTGGAGGTCGTCAAGGACGGGCGTTATACGCTCGCGGGTGGCGCGGTGGAGCGCTATCCGGCGTTTAGCCTCGCCCAGGGCACTTTCTCGCTGCAGGATGGCACGGCCCGCGCCCATGACTTCACAGGCATCATCACCTTGAGAGGCGGCACGCACCTTGCCATCGATTTGACTTCGGACGGGTGCGATACCCTGCATACGGCGTATGGTGTGGTGTTTCAGAATGCCACGGCGGAGAATCCCGTCTACGTCAACATCACCAAGGCGGCGGACGTGACGCGCATCGCCGAGGAAATGACGTTGATTTCGACTGGCGTCGCGTTGTCGGAAGGCGAGGTGGATTATATCGTGGCGAAGGGCTTCAACCCGTTCAGGTTCAAGGTCGTGAACGGCCAGCTGATCATGTATTCGCTGGTGAATCTGCCGCTGACGGCGACGTGGATCGGCGATACGCGCGCGCCCGCGAGTTTCGAACTGGCGGATCCGGCGAACTGGTGCTGCACCAATGCGCTCGGCGAGGCGATCGCGGCCGAGGCCGGGGCGTTGCCCACAGACAGCTGCACGGTCATTCTCCCGGACGGCTGCACGTTCAAGTGCCCGAAGGGCAGCACGCTCGCCGCGAAGGATGTCCGTTTCCCGGCGACCTTGGGCGGCGACAGCGATTGGAGCGGACTTTCGATTCGTCCGTCGGGGCACATCGATCTGCTCGGACACAAACTCACGCTTGCCGACCTCGACGGTACGGCGACGATCGTCGACACGCAGGGTGAGACCTACCAGCGCCTTGAATTCATCGAGTCGACGAGCGCGCGCGAATGGATCGACACGGGCTACTCGTTCAATAACGACACGGAAATCGCCTGTGAACTGGTCGCGTTCAATTCGGCGCAGCAGACGAATTGGTCGTGCGTGTTCGGTTCGCGTCCCGAACCCCACATGGTAGGTAATACGTCGCTCTGTTTCTTCTTCTACTATGACAAGAAGTATTGTCCGGTCTTCGAGTACAAAGTCTACGACAATAGCCAGCAGGGAGCCGTGGGGGCGTTCCCGATGAACGTGCGCACGTCGCTCGCCTTTTCCAATCCCGCGAAGACGATCTCGTGGAGCGGTGGCGGCGTGACGGGTATGCAGGCGTCGACGAACGACTTCCCCGTGTGCCAGCAGACGCTGGCCATCTTCGACGGTCATACGCTCGCCGGCGCGATGGGCAATCCGGCGCGCATGCGCCTCTACAACTTCCGGATCACGGAAAAGGGGACGGCGATGCGCGACTTCGTGCCGGCGCGTCGAGTGTCGGATGGCGCGGTGGGCCTCGTCGACCTCGCGCAAGGGGAGGTGTTCTATGGGAACGCGGGAACGAGCGGTGCTTTTCTCGCGGGTCCTGTGGTGGCGTCGGCGACGCGACCGCGCGGCGAGGTTCACATTGTGACGCCTGAGAACGCGCCGGTGGCGATACCGGGATTGGAGACCGTGCAACTCGGCGGCGCGGTGAAGTTGGTGAAGGAAGGCGCCGGTACGTTTGTCGCGCAGGATACGGCAGTCGCGCAGGCCAATGCTGTGGACGTGCTGGCGGGCACGTTGCGTCTTGCGCATGGCAAGCAGACGACATTGTCGAACGGCGGCGAAATCTACATCGCCCCGGAGGCGACGTTGGACATCAACGTGGCGTTGCCGGGCAACGAAACGTCGCTGCTCTACCAGGAGGTCACCCACGGCAAGACGCTGCGCGTGGCGGGCGCGCTCGTCAACGATCTGGCCAATGCGTCGTGGGGGCCGGCTTTGGGCCATGTTCAACTCCTGAGGGATGTCGCGGTGGGCAGTGAAACGGCCTCGCGCATGGATTTGCGAACGCTCTACGGTAGCGCCAATCTGGATCGGCTGTTGGAAGGCCCCTATACGCTGACTGCGCAGGGGCGCACAACCTTTTCACTCGTGGACAACCGGTTTGAGGTGGCCCGCATCGACAACCGCACGCACGACGAGGGCAACCTGCTGCTGGCATACTCGATGAGCGGCGTCATTACGAATGGCATCCATTGCTACAACGGCTCCACACTCCATTTCTATGGCGTGCCGGCCACGGGGAATCCCCAGGCCGACTACACGTTTGAAGAGGGAACGGCACGGCTTGAATGCGAGAGCGCGTCGACGGTTCTGGGCAATCTCTGGGTGCGACCCGGCGTGACGGTGAACGCGCCGCTGAAAACCGCCCTCACCTGGCAGGGGGCCGTGACGAACAACGGCGAGATTGCGACCGCAGGGGCGGCGGCGCCGCTCGAGCTCGCCGGCCGCCTGAACGGCTCGGGACGGTTCAGCGGGCCGCAGGTGTACTTCGCCGGCGAGGGGACGTGCTGGAACCTGCGTGCGGACGAGACGGGCTTCACGGAGAAGGTGGATTTCGACGCGGTGACGGACGCGCGGCTCTGGAACGGACTCAAACGGGTGGAGGTCGTCTACACTGGCAGCACGACGGAAAAGCGCTATCTCAAGCTGGGGCCGGTGTTGGGCCTGACGACGGTGGAGGGCATTGCGCTGCAGGTGACGGATGGTGCCGGCGCCGACATCACGGCCGCCTGCCGCCTTGCGGTGAGCAACGGCGAATTCCTCCTCTGCATCGGCGAAGGGGTGATCGTGGCACAGGCGGTCTGGACGGGCGATGGGCGCGCGAACGATCTTTCCGATCCGGCCAACTGGTCCTGCACGACGGCTGGCGCGACGGTGCCGGATGCGGTTCCGATGAGCCAGACCACCGTGGTGTTGCCGGAGGACAAGGCTTTCAACTGCACCGAAATGTCGCAGCTCGTCTGCAAGACCGTCGTATTCCCGGCGACGCTCTGCGCCGACTGCGATTGGCGCGGTCTGCGCGTGCCGCTCTCGGGCGTGATCGACTTGCGGGGGCACTCGCTCACGCTTTCGCATTTGCTCGGCGAGGCGACGATCACGGACACTGTGGGCGGCGACTACGACCGGCTTCAGTACATCGAATCCACGGGCACGCAGTGGATCAACACGGGGTATCTGCATCGCTCCAATACGCGCATCGAGATGGACGTGTGGGTTCAGAAACCTCAGCAGAACAACCAGAAGTACGCCTGCCTGTTCGGTGGCACCTCGTTGCACGGGACGACCCGCGGCGGCTTCTATTTCCAGCCGGTTTGCGGAAACGCCTCGACGGCGGCACCGTATTTCTATCTTTCGGGCAAGAAGGCGGGGACCTCGACGTTTCCATTCCGCGAACGGCTGCTCGTGACCTGTGCTGCCGGATCCGTGACCTGGGGTGAGACGAAATTGACGCCGGCCGGCCTTGATGGGACGCTCGGCGAGGGCGTAGGTCTCTTGACGCTCCTTGCCTACAACAATTCGGGTAATTCGACTGATGTGACGATTTGCGGGGATACGTGCGCTTCGATTCGAATGTATTCGACGCGTCTTTGGGAAGGCGGGCAGCTCGTGCACGATTACGTGCCGGCGCGGCGCCGCAGCGATGGTGCGGTGGGGTTGCTCGATCAGGTCACGCAGACGTTCCTGACGAATGGCGGCACGGGGGCGTTCGTGGCGGGGCCGATGCTGACTTTGCCGGGCGACGCGGGCGGCGAGTTGCATGTCATTGTGCCCGAAGGCAAGGCGGAAGTCGATTCTACGGTCGCCTTGACGGGGCGGATGAAATTCATCAAGGAAGGCGCGGGCGCGTTGACGTTCGCGAAAACCGGCGGAGACTACGCGGGCGGCACGGTTGTTCGCGAAGGACGGTTGTCGGCGCGTCGTGACACGTATGCGGTTGTCGGCACGGTGCGGGTCGAGTCGGGTGCGGTGTTCGACATCAATGGCGCGGCGAGCCAGGACTGTGCGTCGTCGGAAGTGGTGTTTACCCTGGCGGGCGGTACCTTGGCGAACTACGGGGGAGATACGTCGAACGGCAACATGTGCGTGGGGCAGGTCGTGCTGGAGGCCGATTCGACCATCGATGTTTCGTCGAACTTCGGGTTCATCTGCTATGGATACGACAAAACCTTGATCGACCTCGGCGGACATCGCCTCACCGTGAATGTGCCGCAGAACAAGACGTTCTACCTCTACAACGCCGACATCACGGCGGGGCAGGTCGTCCTCTCGGGCGGTGGAACCCTGCGGTTGGACAAGACGTCCGTACGCGCCGCCGCGACCGACTTCGACCTCGACTGTGCGCTCACGCAGAGCGTGACGATCGACGTCCACGACTGGATCGTGCGCACCGATTCCGCGCGAGTCTCGACGGGCAACGGCCAGATCCGGGTGCAGGGCGCCTATACGCCGGCGACGGATGCGGCGTGCAACATCGTGTTGATGAATGGTTCGACGTTGGACTTCTCGTTGCGCGCGCGCGGACAGGAACTCGACGGCGCCACTCTCGCCTACGCGGAAGCGCCGATCACCGTCAATGTGTGCGCCGGGGTGTTCGGAAAGGGCAATCCGTGTCGTCTCGTCTATTGGGATGCGCCGCCCGAAGGGGTCACGTTCGTCAAGGCGCCCGGTAGCGACTTCGCTGTCATTACGGCACCGGACGGCCTTTACGCGCAGCGGGGATTGATGCTCATCCTGCGCTGAAAATGCAGGGCGTGCTGACAGCGTTGGCCGCACTCGCGCTGATTTGCGGGGTGCGTGCAGCTGAGTTTTCCGCCACTTTCGCCGACTACGACGCGGGCGAGACCGTGAGTGAAAAAGGCACGGCGGGTGGCCGCTGGGTGTTGGCGCCCGGCAGTGCCGCGTCCGCAGTGGTGGTGGACGAGGTCCCCGCCTGCGAACTCGCTTCGGCGACGGATGAATTGACGTTCGATCTCGCCGTGCGCGTGGCGGAAACGCCGGTGTGCTGTGAGTCGAAGATGCGGTTCGATTCGTCCGTGGTGGCGGCTTCCGCCTTGCCCGTGCCGACGGATGCCCGTGCGGCGCTCACGCTGGGGATGGGCTGCCAAGGCGGACTCGCTTTCCTCGGGCTCGCGCGTGGTCGATGGCAGGAACTTTCGGCCACAGCGGTCGTGGCGGAACTGGACCGCTGGTACGACGTGCGAGTTGAAACCTGCACTTGGGATGGCGTCGCCTATGTGGCGTATGCCGTGAAAGTTGCGGGCCGGTATCGGCGTCTGGCGAACAGCTTGGGAGCGATGTGGTTCCGCTTGGAAGGGGCGGCGGGCGATTTCGCGGAAGTGGCGTACCGGGGGAATGGCGGACAGATCGCCGAGCTCGCGGGCGGTGCGGGCGACGAGCCGGCGCAGTCGGTTGACTGGCGCTGGGTCGGCGGGGACGCGGGTGACTGGAACGCGCCGGCGAATTGGGTGGACGCGGCGACGGGACAGACGACGACGCGCGTACCGGCCGTGGGCGAGACCGTGTATCTGGCGGGAGATGTGGCGCTGACGCGCGGAAGCGAGACCGCGACCGTGCACGATGCCGTCTTTCGCGTGGAAGCGTCTGGAGGCCTTGAAACACTGGCGGGGGCGCTGGAGACGCATCTCACGCTCGACGTGTCGCGTCCCCGGGCGGGACGGGCCCTGACGGTGTCGTCCGCTCCGTTTGGCGGTATCGTGCCTGCGGTTGGCCGCTGCCGATGGACGCGGGGCGACATCTTCGGCGTGTTTGAAGACGAACCGGTCTCGCAACAGCCGAGCTGGGTGCCGTCCGAAGCCGACTACGAACATTGGGTGCAGGTGCAGGCGACGACGACGGACGGACAGTGGTTGAGCGAGCGGTTCTTCTTCTCGCGGCTGCCCGTGTGCTATCTCACCACCGACGACGGGAAGACGCCGAGCGCGTCGAAAGAGGAACATGCGGGGCGGGTTCGGATGCAGGGTAACGACGAGTGGAAGAGTCCGTACGACGGCAAGATGACCATCAACGTGCGCGGCAACTATAGTTCGGGGCGTGCGAAGAAACCGTGGAAGCTCAAGCTCGACGAAAAGTCGAAGTTGTTCGGCATGCCGTCCTCGAAGCATTGGGTGCTGCTCGCGAACTATCCGGATGCGACGGGGATGCGCAACAAGCTCGTGTTCGATTTCGCCAATCGCATTGGTTCGCTCGGGATGAGGTCCACGTGGGTGGACTGTGTGCTCAACGGCGAATGGCAGGGACTCTATCTGTTGTGCGAGCATATCCGCGTGGCGAAGAACCGCATTGACGTCTTTGACTGGGAAGAGGCGGGGGAAGACGCGGCGAAGGCGATTGTGAAGGGAACGCCCGGGTTGTCGGCGGCGGACCAGGACGCCCTTGAGAAGGCGTTGGAGGAAAACCTGGGATGGGTGAGTTCGGGCATGGTTGCGTACAAGGGCACAACGTATGCGCTTGGCGACTACGTGGCCGATTTTGTGTCCGTCACCAACGACATCACGGGCGGGTGCCTGTATGAATTCGACACGTATTACGACGAGAAGTCGAAGTTCACCCACACCTCGGGCAACCTGACCTTGCAGACGATGGTGAACCGTCCGGAATTCCTCTACACGAATGCGCGGATGTTTGATTTCAACCAGACGTTCATCGGGAATTATGTGAAGGCGATCACCTCCGTGGACGGGTACAGTACGGAAGGACGGCATTATTCGGACTATGCCGATGTCGAGTCGATGGTGGCGTATTTTCTTGTGGCCGAAATGTGCGGCAACTGGGATGCGGCGTATCGGAGCCGTTACGGGTACAAAGAGCGGAGCGGCTTGTTGAAGTTCGGTCCGCTCTGGGACTACGATGCGGATGTCGGCGGCGATTTCCGTCCGGCGGGCGACCGCGATCCGGAAACCTGGACGGCGAATTTCGGGCCGTACTCGTTCTTGCGCGAATGGGCGGACGATCCGTGGTTCTGCACGCTCCTCTGGACGCGCTATCCGGCGGCGCGGGCCGAGCTCTCGGCGCTCATCGAAGGTGGTGCTGAGGACGATGGTCTCATCGGCGAGGCGTATCGCCTGTTGCGCGAGGCGGGATTGGCCAATGACCGCAAGTGGTCCGGACAGGGCGATCGGGTGGGCAAGGAAACGTTTGAACCGGCGGTTCAGACGCTTCGGCGCTACTTGAAGCGGCGCCGGACCTGGCTCGACCGGCAGTTCCAGAACGTGCCGGGCTTGATGACCTCGCTGCGGCAGGGAACGCGCGGCACGCCGTCGTCCGCCCCGTACGAAAAGGCGACATACGCGCTTGCGATGACGCTCGTCAATGCGCCGGAGAACCGGTTGTGGAAAGGGTGGGCGCTGGCGCTTGAGGTCCAGGCTTATGCGGCCGCGACGGTGGCGGTTCGCGTGTTTGTCAATGGGCGCGAACGGGGGGCACCGTGGTCGGTGGTACGCGGCCGTGCGGCGGGGGAAGTGCCACCCGAGGCGTTCACGGCGAATCCGGGCGAACCGAACTGCGTCTCGCTCATTTCAACCGACGCAGCCGGCAAGGTGCTCGCGCGCAACTACGCGCTCGTCTGGTGTCCAGTGCCCGAGAAGGCCAGCGTCATCCTTCTGCGCTGATCATCTAGGCGTCAAAGGACAGCCCGATTCGGCCTGTTGGCAATCGTGCGCGGGATTTGCTATAATACTTGGCATGAACACGAGACGGAAGATACCCTACGGGGTGATGAACTACGAGAAGCTGGTCCGCGAATGCTATTTCGTGGACAACACGGCCTACATCCGCGAGTTGGAGAACGTTGAGACGCCGGTGTTCCTGCGCCCCAAGCGTTTCGGCAAGTCCGTCTGGTGTTCAATGCTCGCGCACTACTACGACATCAATCTGAAGGACCGTTTCCAGGAGCTCTTCGGCGAGACCGACATTGGAAAGAATCCGACGCCGCTCGCGAACTCGTTTCTCGTGCTGCGCTTCAACTTCTCCACAATCGAGGTGGGGACGCTCGTGGAGATCGAACGGAACTTCTTCGAACATGTCAAACGCAGCGTGGGGTACTTCGTCAAGAAATACGAGGCACTGGCGGATTGGTCCTGTGTCTTTGCGGCGCAGAATCCGGCGGACATGATCGATGCTGTCAGAGGCGTCGTCCAAAAGAACGGTCTGCCGCCGATCTACGTGATCATCGACGAGTACGACAACTTCACGAACGAACTCGTCGTCTCCCGCCGCGATGCCGAATACGACGCGATCTGCGGCCACGACAACGCGGGCGGGCTGCCGCGCGATTCCTTCTTCAAGGCGTTCTTCAAGTCCTTCAAGGCGGGGCTGGAGGAAGGCAACGTGGGGCGCACGTACTTCACGGGCGTTCTGCCGATTACGCTCGACGACCTCTCGAGCGGCTTCAACGTGGGCACGGTGGTGAGTCTGCGCAAGAACCTGCTGGGCATGGTGGGATTCACGCAGGCGCAAGTCGAAAAGTATGTGGACCGCATTTTTGCGGACTACGGTTTCGACCCGTCGCTCAAATCGTCCGTTCTGTCGGATCTCAAGGCGTTCTACGACGGCTACCATTTCATACCCGGCGCGGAACCGCTCTACAACTCGACGATCTGCAACTGGTACCTTCAGTGCTTCGTCGCGGATGGCGGTGAGATTCCGCGCACCGTGATCGACGCGAACATCCGAACGGACGTCGGTTGGTTGCGGCGACTGGCGGGATCGGTGGCGAACGCGCTTGCGCGGGTACAGGCCTATGTCGAGCGCGGAGAGGGCGAGTCCGCATCGGTGAGCGGGCTCGCCGCGAAGTTCGGCCGCGTGAAATTCTTCTCGCAGGACTTCTTCCCCTATGCGCTCTACTACCTGGGACTTTTGACATTCGAAGACGATTTCTCGTTGATGATTCCGAACCTTACGATCCGCAACATGTTCGTAGACTACTACGACGAACTCTCCGCGTTCACGAACGAGGACGTGGCGCGGCGCCACTTCATCGGCGCGGCCCGGGATCTCGTCAAGAATGGCGGCACCTGGAAGAACGTCTTCGAGCAGTTCTGGCAGCATTACGTGAAGGCGCGCATCCCCGCGCAGGCGTATGACAAGATGAACGAGAACTTCTTCCGCACGACATTCGCCTCGCGCACGTGGGACGCGCTGCCGATGTTCTACACGATCGAGATCGAGTACAACACCCCGGCGGGCCGCTGCGACTTCCTCGCCGTGCCGAAGCCGGGCCTTGCGAGGGATGCGATGCTGGTCGAGTTCAAGTACTTCACGAAGAAGGACGGCGCGGCGCGTCTTTTCGCCGATGAAAACCGCGTCCCCGACGCCGAGACCGTCGCGCAGGCGGAACGCTACCGCGCGTCCCTGCCGGCGCGTCCCGGCTGGAACCACGCCGTCGAAACGGCGGTCGTCGAAGTCTACGCCGATCTCGGCTATCGCTGGTTCCCCGTCTGATTCCAAGTGGGAGTCATTGTCCAATTCCTGCGTGAAATCGCGGCACACATTTGCTATACTATCCGTTGCAGACGAAGGCAATGGAGAGAGGAATGGCGAAATACCCGACAGGACTCCTGGAGGAGGAGCTGAAGAACAAGGTCGCGGCAGACTGGTTCGCTGCCTACGATACGACGCGCATCATCGGCAAGGTCGATTTCTGCGTTGCCGTCCCCGCGACGGAACTTGGCCTCTACGAGGTGGAGAACGCGCTTTGGGCCGAGGCCAAGGCGGGCATCCGGAAGGACATCCACGAGAGCTTCGTCCAGCTGATCCTCACCATCGGCCGCGCCCGCACGTTCGACACGGAACGTCCCCCGCTCTTCCTCGGCGCGTTCGACGCCGAAAAGACCATCGCCGACCAGGCGCCGCTCTTCGATTTCGTGCGCGACGAGACCGAACTGCGTCGTTTCATCAAGGCGAATTTCAAGACCGGGCGCACGGACGTCTCGCGCATCCAGGTCGACAAGAACAACTTCACCCACATCTACCGCAAATGGCGCGAGGCCGTACTTCCCCCAATCCGTGCAATCCGTGTAATCCGTGGACTCAACTCTCCCCGGCATCTCGTGCCGTTCTTGACGCGGGGCGCGAGCTCTGGCGGTACTACCATGCGTAGCCCGGCGTGAATCCGAACGCCTCGTACTACGACATCCGCCGGCATTTCCAGGGGATGAAAAAGACGGCCTCGGGCAAGGAGCAGATGAACGCGACGAGCGACGATGTGAAGTATAATGACTTACTGGCCGCGCTGAAATCGGCGATGAAGAAGTTGGCGAAGCAGATCGAGCCGAAGGTCTACGCCTACGGTTTTTTGAAGAAGTAGAAGGCGAATCGAATGATTGAAAATCTTCAGGCACTTTGTATAGACACGGCCTATGCTTGCGCGGTTGGGGTGGGGATTGCCGTTGTCTCGTATGGTGTTGTGCGTGGATCCAAGTTGTTTGCAAGGAACGCGCGAAAACTCGCAGCCGTTTCTCTCGTTGGGGCGATTCTCGTCGGCGGCATGGTGGTCGTGGGGACCGATGGTGCCGGAACGAAAACTTCGACCAATGATGTCTCTCAAGTCGAGGGAGGAACCAACGTTCTCAATGGTGTCGTACAGGGTAGGGCGCGGATTCCAGCCGCGCCGCAAAGCTGGGTGAA
>JAZLJP010000128.1:0-12327 GCA_045617985.1 Kiritimatiellia bacterium | reverse complement strand
CTGGAGCCGAGCTCGCCGGCCAACTACGCGACGGCCGAAATCATGAAGGCGATCAAGTTCGCCGCCGGCGCGGGCATCGAGTACGTGATCACCACCGAAACCTTCGCGAAGAGCGAGTGGGCGAAGTCGCTCACCTACAAGGAGAAGGTGTTTGTCGCAGCCGAAAAGCTCTACAATCCGTGCAAGATGGCGGCGGACTACGGCATCAAGCTCTGCCTCGAGCAGCATGGTCCGCTCACCGATACGATCGACGGCATCGGCGACATCATGGACCGCCTCGGCAATCCCGATTCGCTCGGTGTGAACCTCGACACCGGCAACAGCTGGCTCGGCGGCACGAACCCCGTGGATCTCGCGAAGAAGTACCACGACAAGATCTACCACATCCACTGGAAGGATCTCGGGCCGGAATGGCTCCCGAAGCGCGGTACGATCTTCGGCTGCGGCTTCTCCACGATCGAACTCGGCACGGGCTGCATCGATGTGGCGGGCGTGATCGAGGTACTGAAGGACAACAAGAACATCAAGTATTCGACGCTCGAAATCGGCGGCAACGCCGAGCTTCTGCGCAAGAGCGCGAAGTTCGTCGAAGACCGTTGGAATGCGTAAAGAAGGAAATGTCATGAAAAAACTATTGCTGGTTTCCATGCTCGGCGCGATCTTGTCCGTTGCGGCGGCGCCGGACGTGTCGCGTTCGTTTGCGAATGTGGTTGAAAACTATCTGCGCTCGCACCAGGTCGCGGGCCTCGAGACATACGCCGACTTCTGCCGGCTCGTCGCCTCGCCGGCGAAGACGCAGCCGATCGACGCCACGCCCACTGCCGAACAGAAGGCGCGCAAGGTGCGCGTGTGGGGGGCGCTGGAGCATCTCGCCGTTTTCAAGCAGATGGGCCTCGATGCCGACGAACTCGATCCTGACGCGATGACGCGCGGCGAATTGCCCGACGTCATCTTCTCCGTCATGGCGCCCGGCCTCTGCAAGGGCGATCGCGAGATGTTCCTCTCGGCCGCGGCCGCAGGCGTCCATGTGGTCACGCTCCTCAACACCGACAAGTGGTGCGAGGCCTTGGCGAACATGGGGTACTTCACCTATCAAGGCGTTCTGACCGCGCCCGGCCCCAGCCGCAATGGCGTCCTCTTCGGCAACTGCCCGCGGCTCTTCCGCGGCTTCCCCGAAGGTCGGCTTGACGGGGCGTTTTCGTTTGTGGGCACGGCCCGCCACGGCATGTATCTCTCGGGCGCCACCTGCCTGATGGGCGTTGCCGATGCCGACAACTGCCAGATCGCGACGTCCGTCGCGCAGTACAAGATCGGGAAGGGTGTGATCACGTTCTTCGGCCCGTGCCTCACCAACTTGAAGGACCCGGGGTGCCGCAAGATGCTGCTCAACCTCGTCGACCTGATGCCGCGGCCCACGCCGGAGTCGTTCGACGTGCTCCTTTACACCCGTTGGAAATGGCACCGCAATCCGAAGACGGGCGAAGTGGCGCCGAAGGGGTCGTTCCATCACATGTCGACCGAAGTCGGCGCGGGCCACGTGGCTGCCTACTTCGCGGCGAAGGGCCGCAAGGTCAAGGTGACCGACGACCCCGACGTGTTCCTCACCGACGCGTTCAAGCGTTGCCCGATCACGGTCTTCGCCTGCGCGAACGAGGAACAGTTCGAAAACGACCTCCAGCGCAATGCCTTCTACGCCTGGGCGAAGAAGGGCGGCGGTTCGCTCGTGCTCCATTCCGCGAGCAACAACGACATCGGCCGCGCCGACTGGCGTGACTTCCTGGGCGGCACGTTCCTGTTCCACTACCCGAAGCACTTTCCGATTCCGTTTGCCGGCTGCGCCGACTGTACGCATCCCGCAATCGCGTGCCTGCCGGCCGACTATGTGTGGGCCGATGAGGAAATCTACGTGAACCAGCTCGTGCCCGGCGCCGTCAAGCCGGTGCTGACCTTCCGTGCCGACAAGATGCCGGCCGAGATGCAGGCGTGGCTCAAGAAGCGCGGCGTTTCGTCGGACAATGGCGTACACGTGATGGAATGGACCAAGCCCTATGGTCAGGGCAAGGTCTATTATTCGGCGCTCGGGCACAACCCCGGCGATTTCGCGAAGCCCGAGTTCCTCGAGCATCTGTATCAGGCCGCGCTGTGGTCGGCCGCGAAGTAAAAAGGATTTGTCATGAACACCAATCGAAGAGGATTTCTCCAGGGCGTTCTCGCTGCCGGCATGGCGCCCATGATCATTCCCGCCAAGGTGCTGGGTGCGGACGCGCCGAGCAAGAAGGTGCAGATCGCCATCATCGGCTGCGGCCGCGTGGCCTACACGATGGACTTGCAGGGTCTCGTGAACAACCACGACCTTGCGCGGCTCCACACGCTCTGCGACATCGATTCGGAACGTCTGCCGGACTTCCGCGCCTCCGCCCGTCAGCGCTATGCCCACTATAAGGTCGACCCAGGCGACATCAAGCTCGAGCAGGACTACCGCAAGGTGCTCGACGATCCGGGTATTGACGGCGTGATGGTGTGTACGCAGGACCACTGGCATGCGCGCCAGGTGGTGGAGGCCTGCTTGAAGGGCAAGGACGTCTACGTGCAGAAGCCGATGGCGTTCTCTCCCGAGGAAAGCCAGGCGATTGTCGAGGCGGTGCGCAAGATGAAGCGTGTGTTCCATATCGGCACGCAGCAGCGCAGCGACCGCGACATCACGCCCAGCTTCCGCAGGGGCGTCGAATACGTCCAGAGCGGCCGGCTCGGCAAGATCGTGCGCATCGAGGTGGGCATCACCGATAACGTGCCGAAGTTCGAAGACCCGTTCCCCGTGCGCGAGCGTACGCCCGATCCCAAGGACTTCGATTTCGACCTGTGGCTCGGCCCTGCGCGCGCCGACGTGCCCTACTCGCAGCTGCGCACGCACTGGCGCATCCGCGAGCCGAATGGTTCGCTGCCGTTTGCCGGCCGCCACGGCCGCTACATGAACAACGGCTGGCTCCAGATTCAGGACTACTGCACCGGCAACATCTCCGGCTGGGGCTCGCACCACATCGACATCGCGCAGTGGGGCATGGGCAATCCCGGTCCCATTTCGGTGAAGGGGCTCCATGCGGAGTTTCTGAAGGGCCGCCTCTTCAACGTGCATGACAACGCCATCATCGAGTACAAGTACGCGAACGGCGTGGAGATGATCGTGGGCACGCCGCGGTATTCGGGTTTTCCGTGCGGCACGCGGTTCATCGGCGAGAACGGCGACTGGATCTTCGTGTCGCGCAGCGCGATGCGCATCGCCGAGAGGAAGCGCATCGACACTTGCCGCAAGGCGAAGTCGGACATCTGGTATAGTCTAGAGTCCAACAAGAAGTCGCTCATCACCGGCGAGCCGGAGAAGCAGGTGAAGCGTGACCCGCTGGGGCACCACCGCCAGTGGTTCCTCGCCATGCATGAGCGCCGCGATACGAACATTACCGTCGAAGAGGCGAGCTGCTCCACGATTTCGTGCCTGCTCGGCTTCCACGCGATGAACAACGTCGGCTACGAGATCAAGTGGGATCCCGAAAAGCGCGTGTTCGTGAAGCCCGAGGACATGAAGAAGTTCTATTCGTGCTACGAGCGTAAACCGTTCTCGACGCCGGACGCGCTTGCGGAAATCCGCCGGAAGTGCGCCGCGCAAACGGTGTGAGCCCATTCGAATCTGAAGAGGATCGACAATCTTGGATACGATTGAAATGCCAACCGACCTTCTGGGGCGGTTGGAGCGGCGTGCGCAGATTCTGCGCACGATTCGCTCTTTTTTCGACACGCGCGACTTTCTCGAAGTGACGACGCCCGTGCGCATCGCAGCCCCCGCGCCGGAGCCGCACATCGACTGCCCGCCGTGCGGGGGCGCCTTCCTGCGCGCCTCGCCCGAACTGCAGATGAAGAAACTCCTCGCTTTCGGCATCCCGCGGCTCTACCAGATGGGGCCGTGCTTCCGCGCCGGCGAGTTCGGCTCGCGCCACAATCCCGAGTTCACGATGCTTGAATGGTATCGCACGGGGGCGACGTATCTCGACATCCTGAAGGATACGCAAGAGCTCCTCGCGGCGCTTCTGCCCGAGAAGGGGCCTCCTCCCACGACCACGGTCACCGTGCGCGAGATGTACGCGAAAGTGGCGCACTGGGATCCGTTCGCCTCTTGGAACCAGGATCGTTTCGACTACGACATGGCCGAGAAGATCGAACCGAACCTGCCCTCCGGCTTCGTGTTCCTCATCGACTATCCTCCCGCCGCAGCGTCGCTTTCGCGTTTGCGCGGCGAGGTGGCCGAGCGCTGGGAACTCTACTACAACGGTCTCGAACTCGGCAATTGCTTCACCGAACTCTGCGATGGCGATGAACAGCGCCGCCGCTTCGAGGCCGCGCGCGAGGAGCGCCGGCGCCTCGGCGAAAGCGACTATCCGTTCGACGAGGAATTCCTGAATCTCCTCCCCCTCATCCCCTCCGCAGCCGGAGTCGCCATCGGCATCGACCGCCTCGTGATGCTCCTCTCGGGGGCAACCGACATCCACGCCGTAATGGTGGGCGAGTAGGCCGAAATTCCACAGTTGACCCCAATTGGGGAATTGACTATAATATGCGCCATTCGTGCGGGTGTTTTCCTTTTACGAAAAACAAAAATAAGGAACAGTTGATGAGAGCGACAGCAAGTGGATGGTTTGGCATTGGAGCCGTTTGTGCCCTGACGTTGGTTCAGCCGGCCCTGGGGGCCATTTCGGTGGTGCAGAAGAGTGCCGAGTACAAAATCATCGTCGATCCGGCAACCGTGGACGGCGCAGCTTCGATTGTGCTCGTGTGGGATACCGAAGACCGCGGTGAGACGCTCGACGGCTGGGCGGGAACGCGGGACGTGACGGCACAGCTCACGACGGCCGGCGGCGAGTTCTACACGCCGATCGAGGGCATCCCTGAAGGCAGCGTGGTGCGGGCGATTGCGAAGCGTACGTTCCGGTTCTATTCGGAGGATGGCTATGTGCAATTGTCCGGCAACCAGTATTTCGTCACGGACCTGAAGGAGAATGCGACCTCGGGCATGGAAATGACGTTCGTCATGATGGGCGGCAGCGCCTGGTGCCCGCTGATGGCCGGCACGCACGACGGCTTCACGGTCGGGCGCCGGAACACCGATAATTACCGCACCTACATTCGCTGCCATGACGGCAATGAAATCGGTGTCTATGCGTCGTTCACCGCCAACGCGAAAACGGTGATGTCCTTGAAGCGCGGCGGTGAAGACGGGAAAAGCGGCGTGTTGAGCGTCAATGGTTCGCACGTCACGAGCAAGGCCTATCCCGAAATCTTTGTGCTTTACAACAAGGCTGGCAACCTCATTCATCTGGGTACATCGGTGAATCGCGCGAACTTCACGAACTGCAAGTGGTATGAAGTCAAATTCTGGGATGCGGAAGAGAAGCTGGTGCGTGACTATGTTCCCGTGCTGTGCGTCGAGTCAGGCGTGGCGGGGCTCTATGAAAAACTCACCCAGTCCGTCATCTACAGCGCGGGATCGGGTTCGGCGGCCATCTCGGGCACGCCGGCCGGGACCCTGGTGCGTACGCTCGTGGCCTCTCCGGTTGCGACGGCCGTGGATCCGCTGATGGTGGTCAGGGCCTCGTGGACGGGGCTTGCCCGCAACGGAAATCCGCATGACCCGGCGAACTGGGCGTGCACGAACTTGCTGGACGAAGTGGTTGAAAACGGCTTGCCGGGGTCGAATGCCGTCGTTTCCGTGACGGGCGAAATCAATCTTCAATTGACTGAAGGATTGGTTGTCACGGCCCGCACGGTGGCGGTGAATGCGATGCTTGCGGACGACACCGATTGGCAGGGGCATTTCAAGACGGTGACGGGGAATGACGTTCTCCAGGCCGGCAGTGCGCTTGAAATGAACGGCCACGCTCTCACCATCGCCGGATCGTTCCTGGGAACGCCGAATCAGGTCACGCTGCGCAACTCGGCCACGGGCGACCCCGCGACGCTCCGCGTCGTCACGCCCGAGGGAACCACGTGCGAGAACAAGGTGGCGTGGCTCAAGGGCAATCTTCGTTTGGAAAAGCAAGGGGCTGGTACGTATGTGCCCTACACGCAGAAGGGGAGCGATGGAAGCGATTTCACGGGAGGCGCCTATTTGCTGGACGGTCTGACTCGCCTGGTGGACGGTAGCTGGTGGCGTGTGTTCGGTGGCGATAACAAGATCGTCCATGTCGGCGCGAACGCGACGCTCGACACGGCGGGCGGTTATCATGTGTGCAACACGCCGATTTTCCTCGATGGCGGCACCATCCTCCAGTCCAAGGCCATGAGCAACCAGGACGAAAATTCTTTCGGCCACATCACGTTGACGGCGGATTCGAAGTTCCGCGTGACCGCGAACACGGTCATCAACACGAGAGCCGATCTCGGAGCCCCTTGGGCGGATGCCGTCATCGATCTCGGCGGAAAAGAACTCTGGTTCGACGTGAACGAGGTCTATCTTGACTTTGGCAATGTCGTCGTTACGAATGGTTCGGTGAAAGTGACCGGTAGCGGCATGTTCCGTACGGACGGTGCAAACTATCATGCTCTAAAGGGGTCTGGCGCCGACTTCGACATCGAAGCGAAGTGGATCGAACTCTACAGTCCTGTCACGATGCACGACTTCACCTGCCGTTCGAAATCCTCGCCGGGGCATGGCAATCCGGACAAGAACCTGCAGGTCTTCGGCACGTTCCGTCCGGTGACGCCGCACTTCCCCAAGGTCAATCTGATGGATGGCGCCACGCTCAGCCTGGTTGACCAGACCGGCAGCTGGTCGGTGCAGAGCGCGTGTGTGAAGCAGCCGCTCTACCGCACGGTCTTTCCCGAAACGGGAACGATCAACGTGGATGTGACCGGCCGAACCGATCTGCTTGAGCTGGGCCATTCGGACAATCCCTACCTCGTGACGTGGCGTGAAGGCGAAGTGCCTACCGATGTCCATTTCCGGCTCGTGGGCGCCAAGAGGGGCTATTCGGTCATCGTTCGGCAGGCGGGGCTGCGCCTGCTCACGCCGGAATTCTTCATCTATCTGCGCTAAGGTCGGATGATGCGGCAGTTCCTGATGGTTTTGGTTGCGGCATGCATGGTGGAGGTGTGTGCCGCAGCCGGCATTGAAATCGCGCGTTCGGGCGATGAATTGGTGGTGAGCGTACCGGTGGGGCTCGCAGAGGAGGGGGATGGGTTGACCCTGGTGTGGGACGATCACGACCAAGGTGAAGCCGAGGCGAGCTGGGCGCATCGACGCGAAATCGCTTCGTCGATTTCCGCGTCGGGCGGCGTGTTCTCCACGCCCGTGGCCGAACTTGACATCGGTTTTGTCTACGCCCGGGTGCTGCTCACGCGCGAGGTCAAGCTTGTCGACGGGGCGCTCGCCTTTCGTAATTTCGCATACGTCGATACAGGCATCCCGGAAAATGAAGTCGTGACGCTGGAAGCGGGGTTTTCGCTTGCGGGCGGTAAAACCTGCAACTGGGCGCCGGTGATGGGGGCGTCGCACGACAAATTCACGGTTGGGTGCCATAATGCGTCCACGTCGGAACTCTACTTGCGCTACAATGGCGAGGACAAGCAGCGCTACGGTAGAATCGACAATTCCAGATGCAATGACTTTGTCCTTCGCAATCGGGCGTGGATGGTGAACGGCGTTACGGTGGCAACGGGATATTCGAGCGATGCGCTCTATCCATCGGGGCAGGCGGCGATCCATCTCGGCACAACGGCTGTCGTGCAGAATTCGGCTGATACCGACTGGTACTACTTTCGGGTGGCGGGCTCCAGCGGCCAATGCCTTGGAAATCTGGTGCCGGCGCGGGTGGGCGCCGATGGCGTGCCGTGTTTCTACGATTCGGTGAAGAGACGTGTGGTGCCGGTGAGGGGAACGGGAACCGCCGCTGCCTCAGGGGTGGCGACGAACACGGTGCCGGCGTTGATGTGTGCCTCGGATGTACAGTTGCTGGTACATGGTGAGGTGCCGACATTGGACGTGAAACGCCCGAGGGTGGGACATGCCTTGACGGTGGCTGGGCTCGATCGTGCCACCAATGATTCGGGTTTCGTGTGTGCCTGGTATCGGGGATCGCCCAAGAAAGTGTACGATTCCGTCCCGTTCGCGACGGGACTCGTGTTTACGCCCGCAAAAGCGGATGCCGAACATTGGTTCCGGTGCGTGGCCGCTTTGGGGGGATGCGTTTGCCTGGAGAAAGAGTTCTATTTTTCCGAACTGCCCGTGTGCTATCTCACAACGGACGATGGCGCTTCGCCCTCCGAGCGCAAGGAGTCGCATACGGGGACGCTCTTCGTGCAGGGGAATGACGAGTGGAAGAGCCCCTACGAGGGCCCCGCGACTTTCAACGTGCGGGGCAATTCGACTGCGAAATTGGAGAAGAAGCCCTACAAGGTGAAGTTGGACGAAAAGAAGAAGATGTTCGGCATGCCGAAATCCAAGCATTGGGTGCTCTTGGCCAACTACTACGACCCCTCGCAGTTGCGGAACAAGTTGATGTACGATCTTGCTAACGAGATCGGCTCGCTCGGGATGAAATCCACTTGGGTGCAGGTGGTGCTGAATGGCAAGTTAAAGGGCGTCTACCAGTTCTGCGAACATCTTCGCGTCTCTTCCAATCGCGTACCTGTCTATGATTGGGAAGATGCGGCGGAATCGGCCGCCGAAGCCATTGCGCAGCAACAGGGCTGGGACAAGGCCGAGAGCAAGGCGCTTGCCGCGCAGATGACGCAGAACCTCGGCTGGGTCACCACCGGGCGGGTCACTTGGAAGAATGCGAATTACGAGGTGGCTGCGGCGTGGCCGGAGTATGTAAACGACCTTTCGGGCGGCTATCTCTTTGAATTCTCGGCGGAGATGGACGCGGTTACGCAATTCACCATGCCCTCGGGATTCCTGAAAATGCAAACCATGGTGGTTTCGCCGGAATATCTCAAGACCAATGACGAGATGTACAACACGGCCAAGGGCATCTTGCAGGATTATTGGGATGCCTGCACATCGGCTTCGCGGCGCAATGCCAAAGGGCAGCACTATGCCGAATTGTGCGACGTCGAATCGATGACGGCCTATTTCCTTATCAACGAGCTGTGCTATGATTTTGACGGGCGCTACCGCAGCCGCTTCGCCTACAAGGACCATGGGGGCAAACTGGTGTGGGGGCCGGTGTGGGATTTCGACTGGTCCGCGCGATCCCTCACCACGTCCACCGTGCCAATCGACGAATGGGCGTGCTACGCGCTTTGGCGGCAGTATCCGAACGACACCAAGTACTATTCGATGTTCAAGGAATGGGCGAGCGACTGGTACTTCGCCCGCAAGTGCCGCGAGAAATACTGGGCCATCCGCACCCAATATACGGCGTTGTTCGAGCCCGGCGGACTCATTGACCAATATGCGGCGAAACTCGCCGCGGCCTACGAGGTCGACGACCGGCTTTGGCCGCGCGCGCGAACGGCCGCCCAAGACGTCGCGATTCTCAAGGATTACCTTTCGCAGCGGCGGGCCTGGCTGGACGCGCAGTTTGCGACGACGGTGAGTTTCCTGGAGAGCATGCGCAATCCAAACATGCAGACCCACGTCTATTCATACGCCCCCGATGCGGCCACGCCGCGCCTCGTTGATGCCGCGGGCCGCGCGGTTCCGCCGGTTCCCCATGAGTGGCTGCGCGTGGCGGCCGAAGGAGCCGATCCGGCATTGGGATATGCGGATGCGGCGACCTTGCAGGTGGTTGTGACGAATGCGCCAAGCGTGTGGGGGAAGGCAACGCCGCTTTGGATGGACTACGTGGCGGGAACCGATCCCGACCCGGCTTCCACGAACGCCGCATTTCGGATCTCGTCCATCAAAGTGGGCGCAGATGGTTCGGTTCAGCTGGATTGGCAGCCCGATCTCGGCGATCAACGCGTCTATACGATCGAGGGTACGGAAACACTGACGCCGGCGGCTTGGCACGCGCCGACGGCGAAAGACCGGTTCTTCCGCGTACGGGCGGATCTGCCCGGAAATTTGAAGTGACAAAGATTTCTTAAGGATGTACATGGCGGTGGTGGTTTTGGCATACTGCGTGCATTGAAAGTTTTTTTATGGAATCGGTCGAGAGGTTTTCAAATCTGACGGCGTGTGAACGGGTTAGTGAGATACGGGCGGATCTCCTTCGCCGTTTGGCTGGCTATCGGATTGAAATCCATTCGAAGGCCGAGCGGAAGTTCGATTATCTTCCGGATGAATTCGCGTTTGTGATCTCTGTCAAGAATCCGTTCCCGGGCGGAATTGATCTTGAGCTTGAAGTTGCAGACGAAATGACGCTGTTCTTCGGCGGCTGGCATGCGCACTATGCTTTTGACGCCGGAGAATACGAATTTGAATTTCTCGAAGACTTGCAGAATTTCCTTGACGGGAACATTTCAGTCGTTTCGTTTTGGCATGAGAACGCATGGTTGAGCAGCTCTTGTTCGCGAAATCCATTATCTGTCAAGATGGGATGGAAAGATCTCGTCGCCGAATCTCCCTTCGCCTCCAAAGAAGTGATTCAAAAACTCAATCGTCCAGGTGGCATCATCAAGGTTGAAAACTGGTTCCCGGAAAAATCCTTCCACCTCACGTGGCCGGAAGACATAAATGCCGCCGAATTGTAAGGGGACAGTCCCCAGAATTGTAAGGGGACAGTCCCCATGTGATTTGACAATAAAGGCCCTGTTGCAGGTCCGTGAACCCACGACAGGGCGAAAACAGGCAGTTTGAACTTCAGGGGGCTGAGGGGCGGACCGCGCCTATTCGCGGGCGTCCCTATAAAACAGGGTGTCTTTCTCATGCTCCTTTCCGTTTGAGGCGGGCGGGCATGAGTTCCCAACCGGGTTTACGGTAGTCGCCACGTTTCGTACGTTCATCCTGGATTTGACGGCGGCACGCGTTCTTCATCCGTCGTTCTTCCGCCCATTGGAGATCGGCCGAAGATGGAATGACTTGGGTTACCGTATCCCGTATCAAGTTGGCAACGAGGGCCGAGGGTGTGAGGCCCTGCGCACGGGCGAGTGCACGGAGACGGGCGGCATCCTCAAGGGGAAACCGTGTCGTCAACGCGTGTGTGTTGGGATTGTTCTGGTTCATGACGGGGAAAGCCGAGAGGATGGGGTGAACATCCTCTCGGACGGAATCGACAGAGGGAACACGCCGTACAAGGATTGACCAACAACATTTCAGGCTTTAGGATTATGCTTCTCCAGTTTTAAATTTTAAACGACCCGAAGAGCGATCCCGGTGTGGAAGGTCAAAGGAGGGGAAGCCTGTGCCAGCTGTCGCGGCGGCGGCTTTCGGCGTGACCGATTGAGGATCCCGTTTTAAAGGTGAAAGGATTAAGACGGAATTTCGATGTCGATGAAGTGTGAGGCGTTGAAATCGTCGAGTTCATCTTGAAGGGCGTTGGCCCGTTGCTGAAACGCATCGACTTCGAGCAGAACGTCCGATTTGCGCAGGACCGCCTCTTTCTTGACATGTCGCGAATAGTCGTCGCAGAAGGTTTCGGACGTGTCAAGCCGATTCAAGAAGCCAATCAACGACTTGATTTCACCCAGTTCGACAATTTTGCCGATGATCGGCTGGTTCCCACGACCGATTGCCGCCTTGATGGCGATCAGCTGTTCGCTGAGTTCCTTGACCTGCCGGTAGGCGTCTTTGAGGTCGACGCTCCGAGTACTACCCTCAATCAGCGAATTCTGATGATTGATGACATCCGTCAGAACACGGACACGACCGATGAGCCGGCTCTTCTCCTTGAGAGCGCGGGCAAGAGAAACATGTTTTTCCATAGTGCGCCCGAAGAGATCCTGCACCATTGCATTCACTCACACGTTCCAAAAGAAATCGCCGGGCGGTTGATGGCGCCTAGTATAGCAGAATTCTTTTGTTCGTGGAAGGGGAAATCGTAAATAAATACGAGTAGATGCTACCGACGTTTTCCGCAGTCGATTCTTGAACTTGGGGTCTGTCCCCATATCCGGTGGGGGACGGTCCCCATTTCCGATGTAAGAACTTTGTAAGAACTTTTTTCCGGAAATGTGATTTAATATTCGCGTGGCCCTTGGTCGCGGATGCCGGATGGTGTTCCCCGGGGACCGTTTTGGCAGGAAAGGAGTTGATGATGGCTGAAAATACTGAAACGGAGTTACAGCGGCGGGGGCGGGCGAATGCGGCTCGAGGTGCTTGGGGGGAGCAGGTGGTGGCGGACTTCCTGTGCGCGCGGGGGTGGCGCGTTGTGGGGCGGAACGTGCGGCCGTGTGCGA
>JAZLJP010000127.1:0-29244 GCA_045617985.1 Kiritimatiellia bacterium | reverse complement strand
TTCGCGCATGCCGATGTACGAGCGCCTCATCGCGGAGCTCGACGTGGCGCAGCCGCTCGTGGAAATCGGCGTGACGATCATCGAGCTCTCGAAGGACGACGCGCTTGACTGGGGGCTTTCGCTGCGCGCGGGCGGAAAGGGGCGCCGCGTGGACGGGGCGGCGGGGCAGAACGTCGATAGCCTCATGAATCCGGCCGGTCTCGAAGGCAAGGGCCTTTCCGGCGCCCTCACCTTCCTCGGGAGCGAGTGGGAACTCGTAGCTTCGCTCACGGCGCTCCGCACGAAGGGCAAGGCGCGCAACATCACGCGCACCTCGCTCCTGACGGCGAACAACCTTGCGGCGGAGATGACGGATCGGCAGTCCTACCACGTGCGCGTGGTGGGCGAGCGCACGGCGACGCTGCAGGAAGTCTCCGCCGGCATGGAGCTGCGCATCAAGCCGCGGATCATCGAGTCGCAGCGCGCGGATAAGAAGGACCAGATCTGGCTCTCGATCGATTTGACGGACGGCGGCATCGTGGACGAACAGGACATCGATTCGATGCCGCTCACGCGGAGTTCGAAGGTGGTGACGCAAGCCGGCATCTTCGAAGGCGAGAGCCTGCTGCTCGCGGGCAACTTGCGCGATGTCACCTCCAAGGCCGGCTGGGGCATCCCGTGGCTTCGGGACATTCCGTGGATCGGCTGGCTCTTCGGCGGCTCTTCGGTGACGAAGGAGACGGTGCAGCGCATGTTCGTGCTCACGCCGCGCGCCATCGCGATGGATCAGGATAACCTTGCGCGCATCCAGGCAACGCGCCAGCGCGACATCTCCGATGCGGAGGCGTTTGAGAAGGATGCCGAGGAAACCGACAACGCGCGCGAGATCCGCGAGCAGGAGAACAAGGCGCAAAGCGAGCGCCGGCGCGAAGAGACGGAAGACAGGCTCAAGCGCCGGAAGGCCGAGATCGAGCGCGATGCCGAATCGCGCCAGCTCGATCGCTCGCGCGAGAAGCGCCGCCTTGAGGTGGACCGCAAGGAATGGCAGGCGGATTTGGATGCGGCGAAGGCGCTTCTCAAGGAAGAGAACGAAGCGGGCGTGCGCCTGTTGGATGACAATGCGAAGGCGGCTTCAGCCCCCAAGGCCAAGGGCGCGGTGCCGGAGAAGAAATGACCGATGTGACGCTCGAGAGTGGCTTTGCCAAGGTGCAGGCGGGACGCTGGCTCGTGGGGCGCTCGCAGCCTGCGGCCGCCCGCGGCCGTGTGCGGCTGGGCGGCCTCAGGGGCTTCGTCGTGCCGGATCGTGCCGCGCTGCAGGTGGCCGAAGCGGCCGACGATCTCTTCTGCGCGGCCGCCGATGCGCCGTTCCTCACGCGCCTCGATGCGCTCCCCGACCAGGCGCTTGCGCTTATTTCCTCGAAGGTGCTTCTTGCGCCGTTTGCGGCGCGCACGGGGGCGCGGCGCGTGAAGCTCGTGCCGTTTTCGTGGCGCTCGGCCGTCGTGGTAACGGAATTCAAAATGGGCTGGGCCGTGGCCGCGACGCGCAGCCGCACGTTGCGGGTGGCGCTCGCGGAAGAGGAGCTCCTCACGGTGCGCAGGGAAGGGGCCGTTGCGTGGGTGGGGCCGGATCCGGTGGGATTCTGCCCGAAACTCGGCGTGTGGGATCTCCTCCTGCCGCGCGGGCCGCACAATCTCGCCTTCACGTTTCGCGGCCCGTCGGTCGTGTGGATCGAAGGGGCGGCCGAGCCGCCGCGCATGAATTTCCGACGGCCGATCTAGCTTGAACCTTTCAACCGAAAAAAAGAACATGCTCAATCCCACGCAGATTATGCATCAAACCATGCAAGCCGGGCGCTACGAGGCCCTGCAGGGGGGGGCGTATCAGGTGCAGGCGACGCCTGCGCCCGTGGTGGAGAAGGCGCAGGCGATGGGCTACGAGGTGGCGGTGATGGCCGATCCCCTGCAGGAGTTGGAAGACGCGATGGAAGAGCTGGCCTTCCAATTCGAAGAGAAGGCGATGAAAAAGCTCGGCGAGCGCGCGCTCGGGGCGAAGTCGATCCGCGGCCGGCAGATGATCGAGACGATCCAGAAGTGGCAGCGCCTCATGCCCGATCTGCCGGGCGGCGCGTTTGCGGAGCGGCTTCTCAATCAACTGCGGCAAAGCGTGCGGGGCGGGGCGACGCCGAACGCCGTGCGGCAGTATCTCGCGGAGGAGGGCGCGCGCGATCCCTCGCACCAGTTCGCGCTTCTCGATGCCCTGGAGGCGGCGCTCGGGCCCGAGGAGGCCGAGCTCAAGCGGCTTCTTGCCGAGGCGAAGCAGGCGCTTGAGGCGGAACGGGGTGCGGATGTGCGAGCCGGGTTCAACTTGGCCGACGAGATCAACGCGCGTGCGGCCTCTGCCGAGCAGATGCAGGAGCTGCGCGACCTCTATCGCGGCGAAGTGCTCGGGTTCAAGAATCCGCAAGCCTGTTTCCGGTCGCTTCTTGCCGCGCGCGGGGCGGGGAAGCTCGCGGAATCGATCGAGTTCCTGATCAAGGGCTGCGGCGTTGACCTGAACAGCCCCTCGCCCTCGCAGAGCCCCGAAGCGCTTGCGCGCGTTCTCGGCGATCTGCAGTGTGTGAACGTGCTCACGGCCGTTCTCGACAGGTTCGGCCAGCTTTCGCAGCACATGCTGCGCGCGTTCGGCCAGATGCCCGCGCTGGGCGCCGAGCAGATGACGGAGAAACTCCTCGGCTTCACCGAGATGCCGTTTGTGGGGGCGGAGCAGATCCAGAAGTTCATCGGCGAATGCGGGGTGGCGACCTTGCTCGCGCAAGTCTATTTCTGTACCGACCTCGCGCGTATCGTGCGGGCGCTGTCGTCGCGGCTCTTCGAAACGGAAGATGCGCGCCAGACGCTTGTCGCGGCCGTGCAGGATGATTTGGACGAGCTTGTGATGCGCCAGTCGGAATACGACCAGAAGGAACTCGACGAAGCCGAGAAGGAGGAGACGCGATGACGGCGCCGGATTGGATGAACGAAGCCGTGCGCGCCTTCGGGCGGCAGCTGAATCTTTCGACCTTCGCGTTGAACGCGCAGGGCGTTGCCGGACTTTCCTTCGAGAACGGGGTGACTTTGCGGCTCGAGTATGCGCACGAGGCGCTTTTGATGGTGGTGGGGCTGAAGGCCGATCCGGCGGCAGAGGAGATCAAGCGCCTCCTCACGGAGGTCAACCCCGAGGCGCCGCGCGGCAGATTCCCCGTGCGGGCGGCCTTCATGGCGCGCACGGGCGAGCTTGTGTATGCCGCGCGTCTCGCCGAGCGCGAGGTAAACGAGAGTGCGCTTGGCGCGGCGTTCGGCGAACTTTGGGAGCGGATTGAACGGCTCAGGAGGGCGATCTGATGCAGATCAACCGCACCACGCATGGGGTCAGCTTCAACACCGGCATCTCGATGGCTGAATACAACGAGGCACCGGCGGGGCAGACGTCGGGCCAGACCCAGGGCATGATCCTTCCTGGCTCGACCACGGTGACGGAAGCGCTCGCGGCCGTCTTCCCGAAGGAACCCACCGTGACGGCGCTCATCCTCGGCCAACTCGCAATGGCGGGGAGCGCGCTTCACCTCAGAACATCGAGCGGCTTTCAGAATGCGGCGAAGACGGCCATTGGCAACCTTCGTTCCGCCGGTCGACCGGCCGCGCAACGGGCGGCGGATGAATTGGAAAAACTCCTGGACGACGCAGACTTGCTCGACCAGTACAAGGCCTCGCTCTTGGAGACGTAAATGCTCGGAACACTGACACGCTTCTGCAATGGCTTTACAAAGCATGGCGACCTCGTGCTCGCCGTGCTTCTCGTGTGCATCATCGGCCTTTTGATCATTCCGCTCCCCTCGCCGGTCGTGGATTTGCTCATTTCCACGAACATCATGATCTCGACGGTGCTCCTGATGCTCTCGCTCTATCTGCCGCGGGCGCTCGCGTTCTCCACCTTCCCCTCGATGCTGCTCTTTACGACGCTCTTCCGCCTCGCCTTGAACGTCACGACGACGCGGTGCATCCTCCTGCATGGCGCGCAGGATCCGAATGCGGCCGGAACCATCATCAACACGTTCGGCAACTTCGTGGTGGGCGGTAATTTCGTGGTGGGTGCGGTGATCTTCCTCATTATCACCATCGTCCAGTTCGTCGTGATCGCCAAGGGTGCGGAGCGTGTTTCGGAAGTGGGCGCGCGCTTCACGCTCGATGCGATGCCTGGCAAGCAGATGAGCATCGACGCCGACATGCGCGCGGGGGCGATCGACCTCGAAACGGCGCGGCAGCGGCGGAGCGAACTCGGGCAGGAATCGCAGCTCTACGGCGCGATGGACGGCGCGATGAAGTTCGTGAAGGGCGATGCCGTCGCCGGGCTCATCATCACCTCGATCAATATCATCGGCGGCATCCTCATCGGCATGCTCATGTTCAACAAGGAAGTGGGCTGGAGCGTGAAGCGTTTCGGCGTGTTGACGATCGGCGACGGCCTCGTTTCGCAGATACCGGCGCTTCTCATTTCGATTACGGCCGGCGTCATCGTGACGCGCGTGGGTTCGGAGAAGGCGAATCCGCTCGGGCAGGACATCATCATGCAGATCTTCGCCCAGCCGCGGGCGGTGGTCTTGGGGGCGGGCATGATCGCGCTTATCGGCTTCATCCCGGGGTTCCCGAAGATTCAGCTCTGGGGCCTTGCGGCGGTGACGGCCATTGTGGGGTATGCGCTCGTGCGGAAGATGCGGAGCGAAACGGAGGCGGCCCAGCGGGCCGAGGATCCGCTTGCGGCGGCGGCGCCGAGCACCGAGCCGGGCGCGAAGCCGAAACCCAAGAAGAACGGCGACGACTTCTCGATGGTGACGCCCCTCATGGTGGATATCGATGCGGATATCCGCACGGCCCTCACCTACGACGAGCTCAACGAAAAGATCATGGATATCCGCCGGGCGCTCTACCACGATCTCGGCGTGCCGTTCCCGGGCATCAATCTTTCGCTCAATTCGTCCTTGCACGACGGCCGCTACCGGCTGCTCGTCAATGAAGTGCCGGTTTCGGAAGGCGCCTTGCGCGCGGGCTACGTGTTCCCGCTTGAGTCGGCCGAGAACCTGGAGGCGACGGGCCTTGCGGTCGAACGCGGCAAGGCGTTCATCTCGGGCTACGAGACGAACTGGGTGAAAGCCGAGGAGAGCGGCAAACTCGACGAGAGCGGCATCCGCTGGCTCGATTTGAACGGCGTTCTCTCCTACCATCTCTCGAGCGTGCTCCGGCACTATGCAAGCGAGTTCCTGTCCATTCAGGAAACACGCCTTCTCCTCGACCACATGGAGAAGGAAGCGCCCGAGCTCGTGCGCGAAGTGCAGCGCGTGTTGCCGATCCAGAAGATTACGGACGTGCTGCAGCGCCTCGTGCAGGAAGGCATCTGCATCCGCGACCTCAAGCGCATCACGCAGTGCCTCATCGAATGGGGGCAGAAGGAGAAGGATACGGTGCTCCTTCTTGAATACGTGCGCAGCGCCTTGAGCCGTTACATCTCCTACAAGTTCTCCGGCGGGCAGAACATGATTGCGGCCTACTTGCTCGACCCGGCCTTGGAGGAGAAGATCCGCAAGAGCGTGCGCCAGACCTCGAGCGGCAGCTATCTCGCGATGGACCCGCAGACGGTGCGGGCGATTCTCGCCGTGGTGAAGCGCACGGTGGGCGACCTCACGAAGGTGCCGCAGAAGCCGGTGATCGTCGTTTCGGTGGATATCCGCCGCTACTTCCGCAAGATGCTTGAAAAGGACTACTACGAGCTGCCGGTGCTGTCGTTCCAGGAACTTACGCCTGAAATCAACATCCAGCCGCTCGGGCGGTTGAAGCTCTAATCCGAACTTCCACTTCCAACGAACAAAAGACGATGCAATGAATTTTCTTCTGAAAATAGTCGAAGGGCCGATGAAGGGCGCGGAAATCGCGCTCGTTGCGGGAACGCGCCTGAGAGTCGGGCGCGGCGACGACTGCGACATCGTGCTCGCCGATGCGTCGCTTGACGCGCTCGCGTTCGAACTCGACGTGACCGAAAGCGGTGTGACGCTCGTGCGCGCGACGGGCGAAATGGTGGCGATGCGTCCCTTTGAGGTGCAGGAGTTCGGAACGACGGCGATCGCCCTTGGGCCGAGCGAAGGCGCGTGGGAGCCGCTTGTGAAGCCGCAGCCGCCCGAGGCGGAGACTGCGCCTGCGGCCCCCGAGCCGCCGCCCGCGTCGGCGACGCCGGCAGAGGAGAGCGCCGAGACGCCGAAGAAAAGGCGTGGCTGCAGGGGCGCTCTCGTTGTGTTCCTCCTCCTCTTGGGCTTGCTCGTTGCGGCCCTGTGGTTCCTCTGGGGGAAGAATGTCGATTGGGCGCACTTCGATTGGGCGAAGGAGCAGGCGCGGTTGCAGGAACGCTTCCAGGGGAAGGCGGCGCATGCGCCGCCCGCTGCCGTCGAGGAAACGGCCCAGGCGCGTGCGGCGCGGAGCGCGAAGGCGGCGGCCGATCTGAAGGATCTGGCGGCCAAGAACGGCCTCGTTTTCGAGGAGAAGGCCGGGGTGCGCCTTTTGAAGGGCAATCTCACGCGGCGGACGGAACGTTTGGCGTTGAGGGCGCTCGCGCTCGCGGCGGATCCGGCCGTGCGGTTCGACCTTACGGACGACGAAACGCTGAAGACGGCGGCGAACGAGACGCTCTTCTCGTGTTCGGACGGTGCCATCAAGGTGGTGGCGGCCTCGAATCGCGTGGTGAAGCTTGAAGGCTTTGCGCCGTCTCCTTCCGCGCTTGATGCCGTGTTGCGGGCGTTGAATGCGGATGTGAAGGGCATTGAAAAGCTCGACACGGCGAACGTGGCCGTGGGCGGCTTGGCGCCGGCTGCGGTGGCGGCGACGCCTTTTGTGGTGCAGAACGGCATTGCGACGGCGGCAACGTCCGCGCGGCGGAGCGCTCGCCCGGCAAAGGGCGCAGCCGCTTCTGGGCGCGACTATCCCATTGCCGGCATCCTCACGGAACCCTTCCCCTGCGTGATCATGCGCGACGGGTCGCGGCTCACGGAAGGGGCGCAGATCGGCGCGGCGACGCTCGTGAAGATTTCGGCGGACCATCTCACGCTCTCCGAAGGCGGGCGCACCATCGACTGGAGGCCCTAGGCGCGATGGAACTCTTGACGATAGAGAAGGAACTTGCGGGCGCAGAGGGCGAGGCGGCGCTTGAACGCTACGACGAACAGCTCGTGGCGCTCGGGGCGCGGCTCAGGCGGGCGCTTGACGGGGGGCTCGCCCCGGCCGAGTTCGCGACGTGCGAGCCGCTTGCGGAAGCGGTGACGATCGCGCGCAAGCTCTTGCGCCTTCAGGTGAGGAAAGGCTAGACGATCATTTGAAAACCGACGTGACGGTCGGACATCGAAGCAAACAAAACAGGAGTACAGAAAATGGCAGTAAACGGAAGTGCAGGGACCTCGATTTCGGGGGCGCAGGCGGCGGTTGAAACCGTCGAGTGGGTGGGAAGCTCGCTCGCGCGCGTGGAAACGAATGCGGCGCAGCAGATCCACACCGATGCGGTGTACACGGCCTTGATCAACGCGGCCCAGACGATGGAAAACCGTCTGCAGGAATCGCTCAAGGTCTACCAGGAGCATCCGGACGTGCAGGCGAACCTTCAGCAGCTGCAGTATGACTTGCAGAGCTGGAACCTCGCGCTCACGACGATGACGAACATCCAGAAGAACATGGGCGACGCGCTCAATTCGATTGCGTCCAATTTCCGTTGATTCCGTGGTTGTGTAAGATGTTCGACCTGACGCCAGAAGAAGCGCGTCTTCTCCTGAATATCGCCCTGATGGCGATTGGCCGGAATCGGTTCAAGTCCGCCGCGAAAATCCTCGCGGCGCTGGAGCGGTTTCGTCCCGATCAGGCGTCGCTCGCCGTGACGAAGGCGATTGCGCTCATCAGCGCGCTCGATTTCGCCGCGGCGGTGGCGTACATCGATACGGAAGGTCTGGTGAAGTTTCCGGAGTCGGCCATGCTGCAGGCGTTCAAGGGAATGGCGCTCTTGCGTATGGGGCGCACCGATGACGCCAGGCTGCCGCTCAAGGCGGCTTGCGCGGGCGATGATCCGGCGGCGGCGAAACTCGCTGCCGATCTCCTCGGGGATGTCGGTTAAGGGGGATGGATAAGCGATGACAGAACAGATGATAGTCGAGGCCGTGAAGGCCGCAGGAACCAACAGTACGGCGATGGCGCAGACGGCCGGTGCCGTGCAGGCGGCGATCGATCCGAACGCCGTGGCGCAGTTTCAGGCGGCAATGGGCCCGAGCGGCGTTTCGGCCGTGCAGGGCGTAGAGAATATTCCGTTTGCCTCGCAGGTGGCGGCCACTTGGAAAGTGGCGCAAACGAACTACCAGGGCCTGGTGCATCGCATCAAGGCGCTCACGGAGCTTCGGCAGATGCATGGCCCCTCGGCGGTCGACCTTTCCGAGCTGCAGTATGAGGTGCAAAACCTGAGCTTCCAGCAGGAAGTGGTCACCAATATCGCCAAGAAGGCGAGCGATGCCGTTTCCACGCTCGTGAAGAATGGTTAAAGGAGGGGGGAATGAGAAAGTCCATATTGATAATCGCCCTGGCGGCGCTGGGAATGGCGGGCTGCGAGAAGCAGACGCCTCTCTATTCGAGTTTGGAAGAGAGCCAGGCGAACGCCGTGATGGCGGCCTTGCTCGACAATTCGATCAAATGTTCCAAAGAGCCGGGCGACGAAGGCACGTGGAATGTGCTGATTGGCGAAAACGATTTTGCGGCGGCGGTGAACCTCTGCGAGAAGCGGGGCCTGCCGCGCCGTTCGTTCCAGGGGGTTGGAGACGTGTTCAAGAAAACGGGCATGGTCTCTTCGCCGTCTGAAGAGCGCATTCGCTTCATGGACGCCGTCGCGCAAGACCTTTCGCGTACGATTTCGATGATCGACGGCGTTGTGGACGCCCGCGTGCACGTGGTGCTGCCGGAGAACGATCCCTTTGCGAAGAACACGCTCCCCTCGAGCGCGGCCGTGGCGATTCGGTCGCGGTGGGATGCCGATTTGACGGACGTGATTCCGCAGATCAAGAGCCTCGTGAAGAACGCGATCGAAGGCCTCGCCTTCGAAAAGATCACGGTGACGGTTTTTCCCGACAATCCGCAGAAAAAATAATGGAAAAGGACGACCGACAGCTTCTTCTTACCACGGCCTGGCTCTTTGCCCGGCATGGGCAGGGTGCGCGCGCGCGCATCCTCTGCGAGGCGCTTGTGGAAGACGACCCTCAGGACGGCATTGCCGCAGCGGCCCTTGCGGATTTCCTTCTCGACGAAGGCGACGCGGCGCGGGCGTTGGCGGTTTTGGCGGCGGCGAAGTTCCCATTGGTTCTGCGGCGGGCCGAGGCGCTTCTGGAAACGCGCGCGTTGCAGCTGCTCGGGCGGAAGGAAGATGCGTCGCTCAGGTGGCGGCGCTATGTGGCGAGTTCCAAGGGCGCGGGCCGTACGTGGGTTGCCGCGGCGGCAGAAGAGGGCAGGTGAGGTCAATCATGACGATCGAAGAGGCAAGAGCGCTTATTGCAAGCCCGATTTGGGGGGCGGTGAGGGATCATTTCCTTGCCACGGGGGTGTTTGACGTGTTTCCGGCGGGCGATTTGCGCCGGCTCGCCTATCTGGATGAAGCCACCCGCGCTTCGATCGATGCGTGGCGTACGGCATTGGAGAAGGCGAACGACTGGCGCAAGGTCGTGAATGGCGACGAGGTGCGTGCGCTCAAGGCGCGCTATCCGGGCGTCTACCCCGAGGTGTTCCGCTACCAGGCGTATTTTACGAAGTTCGGCGGCAAGATCGGCGACGAGGCGGTGAAGCTTCTTCTTAAACTCAAATTTCCGGAGGCGTATCGGATATGCTTCTCTTGAAACGTAAAACCTTTGATGTCGAAAGCGATGCGGCGCTTGTGAAGGCGGCCGATGCGGCGGCCGTTGCGAAGGCCGAGGAGGTGCTCGCCGCGGCCGAGGCCGAGGCGGCGAAGATCGTCGAGGAGGCGAAAGCGGCCTACGCGGCGGAAAAGCGGCGCGGGTACGACGACGGCATCGCGGCGGGGCGTGCCGAGATCATGGAGCAGAAGCTCGACCAGCTGAACGCTTCGATCGATTTCATGCAACGGGTCGAAACGAAGATGGGCGAGCTCGTGATCAAGGCGCTGCGCAAGTGCGTGGCCGAGGTGGACGACCGCGACCTCGTGTGCCAGATCGTGCGCAAGTCGATGCAGGCGATCGTGCGCGCCCAGCGCCAGATTACGATCAAGGTGGCGCCGGAGATGGTTGGCACGGTGAAGGAACGCCTGCAGACGATTCTCGCGAGTTTTCCTTCAGTCGTCTATGCCGACGTGGCGGAAGAGGCGCATCTCGACCGTACGGCCTGCATCGTCGAAACCGAGGCCGGCACGGTGGAGGCCTCCCTTGAAGCGCAGCTTGCGGCGATTGAGAAATCGATTCGCAAGGGATTTGAAAAGAACGAGGCGAACGGGTGAAGAGCGACTTCGATTATATCACGCAGGTCTTAGACCGTGCGATCGAGGACGCGCAGCCGATCGAGGTGAAGGGCCGCGTGGTGCAGGTGGTCGGTACGATCATCAAGGCCGTGGTGCCGGGCGTGAAGGTGGGGGAAATCTGCGTTTTGCGCAACCCGTGGGAGAACTTCGAGGTTCAGGCCGAGGTCGTGGGCTTTACGAAAGAGGCGGCTCTTTTGACGGCGCTCGGGCAGATGACGGGCATTTCGGCGCAAACGGAAGTGATCCCTACGCGCCGGGTGCATTTGGTGCCGGTGGGCGATTCGCTTCTGGGGCGCGTGGTGGACGGCCTTGGGCGGCCGCTCGATGCGGATCGGAAGGGGCCGATTCGCCCGGAATCCTACTATCCCGTTTTCGCCGACCCGCCTTCGCCGTTGGATCGGCGCATCATTTCCAAGCCGATTTCGCTCGGCATTCGCTGCATTGACGGCATGCTCACGTGCGGCGAGGGGCAGCGCATGGGCATCTTCGCGGCGGCGGGCGGCGGAAAATCGACGCTTCTCGCTTCGATCATCCGCAACACCGAGGCGGAGGTTTCCGTGCTTGCGCTCATCGGCGAGCGCGGGCGCGAAGTGCGCGAATTCATCGAGAAGGATTTGGGCGAAGAAGGGCTCAAGCGCGCGGTTGTGGTGTGCGCGACCTCCGACCGCAGTTCGATGGAGCGCCTGAAGGCCGCGTATGTGGCAACCTCCATCGCCGAATTCTTCCGCGATAAAGGCAAGAAGGTGCTCTTGATGATGGATTCGGTGACGCGGCTCGGGCGCGCCCAGCGCGAGATCGGCCTTGCCGCCGGCGAGCCGCCGACGCGGCGCGGTTTCCCGCCGAGCGTCTTCTCCGAACTCCCGAAGCTCATGGAGCGCGCCGGCAACTCCGCGAAGGGGTCGATCACGGCGCTCTATACGGTGCTCGTGGAAGGCGACGACATGACCGAGCCGATCGCGGATGAAACGCGTTCGATTCTCGACGGCCACATCATCCTCTCGCGCAAGCTTGCGGCGCTCAACCACTATCCGGCGATCGACGTTCTCGCGTCCATCTCGCGCTGCCAGACGGCGATCGTACCGAAAGACCACAAGGCGGCAGCCGCGAAATTGCGCGAGATTCTTGCGAAGTACCAGGAGGTCGAACTCCTCCTGAAGATCGGCGAGTACAAGAAGGGGGCCGACAAGGCGACGGACGAGGCGATCGGCAAGATCGACGCCGTGAACAGATTCCTCTGCCAGGGTTTGGCGGAGAGGCCGCAATACGATGAAACGATCAACGCCTTGAAAGAGGCGGTTTCGTAGGAGCGTGACCGATGGCGTATACTCTCCAGCCCATGATCAGAATCCGCGGCATGCGCGAGGACCGTGCGCAAACGGCCCTGGCGGGGGCGCGCCGTGCGCGGGCGCAGGCGGAGCGGATTTTGGAGCAGAAAACGGAGAAGCGCATCCAGTACGAGGAAACGAAGGATGCGCGGCGCGACAGGCTCTTTGACACGGTGATGGGAAGGCCCGTCTCGCTTGATGCGCTCAACGACGTGCGCAGTGCCGTGTCGGCGATCGACGAGGAAGGCGTGCTCCTCGAGCAGGACGAACGGAAGGCCGCCGATGAATTGCAGGTTAAGGAAGAGGAAGCCGAAGCCGCCCACATCGTCTATGCGGCGGCGGCCAAGAACTTGGCGAAGATTCAGGAACACCGCAAGGCCTGGGAGGAAGAGGACCGCAAAATGCTGGAAATGCTGGCCGATGCGGAAATGGAGGAATTTGCCGGAAGAAAGCTGGTGAGTGAAGATGACGATACCTTCGATTGATCTCTCGGGCCTTGCGCCTGTCGCGCCCGAAATCGGTATGGAGCCGTTGATCGCGCCTGCGGTCGAAACGGAAAGGCCTCTGTCGCTTTCGCCTTCGCCTTCACCTGAAGCCGTGGCGCGTTTTCAGGCTGCGATGGCAGCTCCCCTTGCCGAAAATGCGCGGGTGGATCGCCTTTTGACCGAACTTGCGCCGCTCACGCTTTCGCCGTCGCAGCGGATCGGCCAAACGGTTGAAGGCTTTGCGCCAGTCGAGGAGGGGCGCTGGGCGTTGCGGGCAACGCCTCCTGTTCGGCCGGTGGCGGATGGCTACGTGGAACCATTGCAAGACCTCGGCCGCGCAGAAGCGCGGCCCTCCCAGGCCGCCCGTATCCGCGCAGATGCCGTTCTTTCGGAAGGGACGCGTTGCAGCCTGCCCGATTCCCCGGAAGGGATGCGTTGCAGCCTGCCCGATTCCCCGGAAGGGAAGCGCGGCAGCGTGGCCGCGCAATTGCCTCAAGATCGGGAGGAGGTGCCGGATGCGGAGCGTCTCGTTGCGGCCGGGGTGGCGCCGCCTGTGGCGGGCGTTGCGCCTGTGGAGGCGCCTGTGCAGACGGTGGCGGAGGTCGCGCCGGTCGCGGCCCAGTCGGCGCGCGTGGTGCCGCAGCTGATGGATGTGTTCGTGGAGGCGGCGACGGCTGTTGCGGATACGCTCATGGTCTCGCCCGGGCTTCTGCGGGGCGAGGGGGCTATCCTTGTACAGCTCAAGCCGGATGTCCTCGAGGGCTCGCAGATTCGCATCGCGGTGACGGGGCAGGTGCTTGATGTCGCCTTCCAGCCGGCAACGCCGGTCTTGGCGGAGCTGCTGTCGACGCACCTTCCGGAATTGCAGCAGCAGCTGGCGGTTTCTTTGCCGACCTATCATTTCAATGTCAAGGTCGCCGGCGCGGTGCGCGGCGCGGGGCGCAAGGTTGAAGACTGATGCGCGAGTGAGAGGGGGAACAAGCAGATGGACGCGCTGGAACTTCTGAAAAATTGGCCAGGCTGGCAAACGGCGGATGCGGAAACGCTTTTCGATTCGCCGGCTTGGCGCCTGCCGGTCACCTTCGGCGATGCGCCGGGGGTGTTGACGAAGGCCGATGAAGAGGTCTCCGAGCCGTTGGTGGTCGTGTTGTCGTTTGACGACGAGGTGTGCGAGCTGGGGCTTTTCGACTCGCCGCTCTTTCCCGATTTGCATTGTCTTTGGGCCAAGCGGCATGATCTTCCGCTGGAAGTGCTGCTCGCGTTGATTGAAAAGGAATGCGGGGCGGTTTTCCAGATGCTGGAGGATGTCGTCAAAAAACTGGTGGCGGTGAAGGGCGTGATCGTCAAGGCGACGATGCCGGCGACGCTGTTGAGCTGTCGGCGGCCGGACGGTTCGTCGTTCGTCTTTCAGATGGCGCGTTCGCGTGGTGTGATCGCCACGTTCGGCCAGTTTGAGAATCTTGACTTGTTCCACCCGTCGATTCGTTCGCTGGTGCGACCGGCGCGTGGCCTGTATGCCGCGCTTTCGCTCGAAGCGGGCGACACGGCGGCGCTCGGGGAGGGGGATCTTTTGCTGTTGCCGGAGGACGAAACCCCGACGTGGCTTCTGTCCTTGCCGGAAGATGGCATCCTGCGCGTTTGTACGCGCGAAGAAGGGGAGCTTGCATTTGCCGAGGTGGCAGATGAGGAGAAGCCGCCGATTCCGGAGGCCGAGGCCGTTGCGGTGTATCGGGGCGGACGTCTGTTCGCAAGGGGAAACGTGGTCTCGCTCGGCCTTGGCAGGGCGGTGCGGATTGTCGAGCGGATGAACTGAAGGTCCTGTCGAGAGAAGGAGAAATTCCGTCATGTTCAATACAGATCCATTTGCTTTTATCGCGCTCTTGATCGGCATGTCGCTTTTGCCGTTCGTGGCGATGATCGCGACGAGCTACTTGAAAATCGTCGTGGTGATGTCGCTCATCCGCAATGCGCTCGGCGTGCAGTCGATTCCGCCGAACATGGTGATCAATGCGCTGGCGATGATCCTCACATTCTACATCATGGCGCCCACGGTGGGGCAGAGCTGGGATCTGCTCAACAAGGGCCTGCGGGAGAACAAGCCGGAGGTCGAGACGCGCCTGGAGGTGGCGGAGAAGGCGGCCGAACCGTTCCGCGTGTTCCTCGAACGGCATACGGAAGAGAAGCAGGTGGCCTTTTTCGTTTCAACGGCGGAAAAGCTGTGGGCCGAAAAGGACGAGACCGGCGCCGTGAAGCCGATGGAGGTCGACAAGCGGAGCTTTTTCGTGCTCTTGCCGGCGTTCTGCGTGTCGGAACTGACGAAGGCGTTCCAGATCGGCTTCCTCATCTATCTGCCGTTCATCGCCATCGATATCATCGTCTCCAACATCCTCCTCGCCATGGGCATGATGATGGTCTCTCCGGTCACGATTTCGCTGCCGTTCAAGCTGCTCCTCTTCGTGATGGTCAATGGCTGGACGCTACTCGTACAGGGGCTTGTGCAATCGTACATCGTTTGAGGTGAATGACTATGGACCACGCACAGATTCTCGACTACGCGCAGAAGTGCCTCATCCTCATTCTGCAGCTTTCGCTCGTGCCGATCATCGTGGCGACGGTGATTGGCGTGTTGGTGTCGCTCTTGCAGGCGCTCACCCAGATTCAGGAGCAGACGCTTGGTTTCGCCGTGAAGCTCATCGCGATTTCCATTACGCTTCTTGCCTGTGCGTCGTGGATGGGCGGCGAGATCTTCCGTTATACGCAGGAGATTTTCACCCGTTTCGCGTTCTTGCATTGACGCCGCCTTCTCGGGCTGATTGTTTGGATGAAGCCGTGACGTATCTTGACTACCATCGCCTGATTCTCGCTTTCGCGCTTGTTGCGGCGCGAATCGGCTCGGCGTTTCTCATCTGCCCGGCGCTTTCGGAGAGCATGATGATGGGAACTGCCAGGCGCGTGGCGATTATCGCGTTTTCGGCCTTGGCGGTACCGATGGCGCTCAAGAGCATGCCGGCGGGCGAGTTGAGCTGGGTGTTTCTCGTGGTAGTGGCGTTCAAGGAGGTCTTGATCGGGTTCTTGATCGGGTTCTTTGCATCCATCCCGTTTTGGGTGGCGGAGAATGTGGGGAATTTTATCGATAACCAGCGCGGTGCGACGATGGGCGAGGTTTTCTCGCCGCTTTCGGGAACGCAGGTTTCGACGATGGGCATTTTCTTTACGCAGCTTGTGTCGACGATCTTTTTCGTTTCGGGGGCCTTTCTGCTTTTCCTCGGGGCGCTCTATGCAAGTTACGAGGTGTGGCCGCTTTTCGGCGATCCGGTTCTTCTGGCCAAAAACGCGCCGGTGCAGATTCTCGGTTCGCTTGACAATATGCTCAAGACGACCGTTGTCATTTCCGCGCCGCCGGTCATCCTCATGTTCCTTGCGACGATCGGTTTGGGCCTGGTGAACCGCACGGCGCCGCAGCTCAACGTGTTCTTCCTTTCGATGCCGGTGAAAAGCGCGCTCGGCATTGGCCTCTTGATCGTCTATTTGCCGTTCATCATGGATATGCTGATGTACAAGAAAGAAGGGGAAATCCTCTCGCCGATTTTAAAATTGCTCTCTGCCGCCTGAGGGGTGGAAATTCCAAGGGGGCTCTCATTCGTAAAAAAAAGGAGAATCGAAAATGACATTCAATGAATTAATTGCAGGTTTGGGGGCGAAACTCGGCCTTGAACTGACTGTCGAGAACGATGTCTGCACGCTTGGCATCGACGATATGGTGGTGGCCGTGCAGGTGCAGAACGAAGTCGGGCAGGTGATCATGAGCGCGGAAATCGGCGAACCGCCGCCGCAGGGGCTCGAGCAGCTGCTCTCGGCGATGCTCAATGCGAACTATTTCTTTCTGGAAACGGGTGGGGCGACGATCTCGCGCAATCCGGAGACCGGCAACTTTTTCCTTTGTCGCTACGATGGGCTTGAAACGCTTGACGTGGAAAGCCTGATGGCGAAATTGGAGAAGTTCGTCAACGTTCTTGAAACCTGGCGGGATCTTGTGGCGAATTATCGTCCGGTTCAGAACGAGGTGCCGGGCGGAACTTCGCCGTTCTTTGGCGGTGAGGGCTTCCTGGCCGTTTAACGATGGCGGACGAGGGCGGCGAGAAGACGGAGATGCCGACCCCCAAGAAGCTGCGCGATGCGCGGCAGAAGGGGCAGGTCTGTACGAGCAAGGACGTGGTCTCCACGGCCATTCTCGTCGTTCTCCTCTGTGTCGTCGGCGCGATGGGCATTGCTCTTGCCGACGATTTCGACGAGCTGATCCGCTTCATCGGCGTGCGCCTCGGGGAAAGCGACCCGCCTTCGCTCATCGAGTCGTCGAAACTCGCCATCGTCGTCATCTGCAAGCATTCGTTCATCTTCGCGTGTCTGGCGGCCGTTGTCGGGGTCGTCGCCAATGTCGTTCAGGTTGGATTTCTCTTTACCATCGAGCCCCTGAAGCCGGATTTGAAAAAAGTCAATCCCGCCGAAGGGGCGAAGAAGATCTTCTGCGTCAAAAACGTGTTTGAATTCGGAAAGAACATCCTGAAAGTGACGTTCCTCGGCTATCTGATCTATAAAATCATTCTCGCCTCCTATCCGGCGCTCATCAAGCTCTGCTACGGTACGATCGACGACATCTTTCCCGTCCTTCGCGTCATCCTCAAGAATCTTGTCGGCTACACGATCTTCGGCTATATCGTCATCGCCGTGGTGGATCGTCTTTTCCAGCAGCGCAACTTCACCAAGCAGATGATGATGACGAAAGACGAGGTGAAGCGCGAGTACAAGGAAATGGAAGGGTCGCAGGAAATCAAGCAGGCGCAGCGCCAGTTCCGCGACGAGATCCTGAACGGCCCGCCGCCGCAGCAGGCAACGCGTCAGGCCGATGTGGTGGTGACGAACCCAACGCATTTCGCCGTGGGCATCCGGTTCCGTCCGGAGGAGGCGCCGCTCCCGAAGGTTGTGGTGTCGGGGGCGGATCGGATTGCGAAGATCATCCGGGAGACGGCACTCGCCGAAGGAATTCCGATCATGGAAAACATCGAGCTTGCCCGTGCGCTCTATGCGAAGGTCAAGGCGGAGGAATTCATCCCCGTTGAATTGGCCGAACCCGTTGCCGAAGTGCTCAAATGGGTGAAGGCGCTCAACGACGCTCGAAAAGAAGAGGAAGAACTCGATTCCGTTACATTGTAGGCGGGGAATCGTCGTTTTCCGCGTCATCGGCGGGGTCATCGGCATCATCGTACGTTTCGTCGCTCGCCGAATCATCGGTCCAGTGAGTCAAACGGATGAAGTCGTCAAATGTCATGTCTTCGAAATTCATTTTCTCTTTCCTTCTGCCCCTTACTCGTAGGAAACGAAAAATCTGACATGCTTTGATGGCGTTCGGAAAGAAAAAATCGGCGCTCTGCCTGGGCGCAGCCGATAAGTGTTTCCCTTGGTGCGTAAAATTTGGTATAATCTCTTCAGTTCGAACCCCTAAAAGGAAACACGCTATGGACTTAAGTTTTTTAGACTCTGCCAAAGAGAAACTCGCCGAAGTGCTGCAGGGCGATCTCGCCGATGTGAAGACGTGGACGAAGCTTCTTGATTCGAAGCTGGATCTCGGCAACATCGGCGGGGTGATCGCCGAAGTGACCAAGGTGTTGCAGTCTGCGCCGGAGGGCGAGTGGGGGAAGATCGTGAAGGAACTCCTCAGCCGCTATGCCGGCGGTGAAAACGCCGAATTGCGCCCGTCTTTGGAAAAGGCGCTCGTCGGCGCCATTCCGCAGCTCGCGGGCAAGTTCGGTTTGCCGTCGCTCGACGAGGGGCAAAAGGACGCTTGAGGGCCTCTTGCTCGGCGAACTTTTAGAATCCAGCACTTGCTCTTTCCCATGGTTTTTGCTATACTCTAATTCCCTCTTGCCGGTATAGCGTAGTGGTAGCGCAGCGGTTTTGTAAACCGCTGGTCGGGGGTTCGAATCCCTCTGCCGGCTCCATTTTACTCGTGAGATGTTTTGGGTCATGAACAGGAAAACTGCTCAATTTGTCCTTCATGGATGGATGCGAACCGTTTTTGCGGTTGGCCTGCTTGTGTTCGGCTTCGCCGCACAGGCGGCCTGGTATTGGCCTTTTGACCCAGATAGCACGAATAAGCCGCCGCGGCTCCACCGCCTGCTCGTTCAGGCGAACGACTATATCGAAAAGGCCGAAAACGAAGCGCTTGAGGGAAACGGCGACAAGGCGATCGAACACTATCGGAAGGCGCTTGTGGAACTTGACCGGGTGGAGAAAGAGAATCCGGAGCGCGCGGAAACGCCGGAATTCGCCCCGCTGCGCACGAAGCGTGCAACGTGCCAGTCGGCCATCGATTCCATCCGTTTCGCCCAGGTGAACGACAACGAACGTGCCGTTTCCGTGACGGATACGCGCGAGCTTCAGCGGAAATGGAACAAGAAGCACGGTATCAAGACGCCGGAGGACGAGGCGGAAGAACGCAAGGAGCGTGCGAAGAAGGCCGCTGAAGCCCTTAAGAAGCAGAAGGTCGACGGCGTGGTTGGCAAGGCCTGCCAGGAAGCGGTTGCCGCCTTGCAGAAAGGTGATTTCGCGGGGGCTGAAAAGGTGCTTGGCAAGCTCGATGAAAAGCAGGGCGATGACCAAAGCGTTCTTTTGCTGCGAGCGGCGGCGCAGGTGGGGTTGGGGCGTGACTTCGCGGCGCGGCGCACGTTGGAAAAGGCCGTGCGGATCTACAAGGAGTCCTATTTGCCGCTTTACAATCTTGCGAATCTCGAGCTCAAAATCGATGACGATCGCGACATGGCGAGGCGGCACTATGAAAAAGGGCGCAAGCTGGGCGGCCCTGAGAACGCCGAGTTGGAGAAGCTTTTGAAATGAGAAACGTCCTTCTTTCTCTCGCGTGTGTGATGGCATTCCTTGTGGCGGGTGTGGCGCAAGAGGCGCCGGGCGCCCCGATCGAGCCGCCGGCGGCGGCTCTGGCCAAGGCGGCGCCTGCGATTCCCGCCGAGGCGAGTGCGAGCGAGGTGCTTCGGCTCTGCCGGGCGATGCTGCCGATTCGCCCGGTTGAGCTGAAGGGGGCGTTGATTTTGCGGAATCGCCGCGGCATTGTGCAAAGCGAACATGATTATCGGCTTGTCATGCGCCGTTGGCCGACGATTGCGCTGATTAAAATCCAGCTCTTTGAGCGTGAAACGACGAATGAAATCGCCGTGGTGACGGTTGATCGGCATGGCGAGGCGCAACCGAAAATCATGTTGTCGCGGGTTGGCGGCGCCGCCGCCGAAGTCGTCTCCTCGCCCTTGGAGCGCGTTTTGGAAACGGATGTCACGTGGTTGGATCTGACCTTTGACTTCCTGTGGTGGAAGAACGCCGCCTACGAGGCGGAGCGCGAGGGCGAGAGCGTGCATGGGCAGAAGTGCCGTGTGATCTTCGTGAAGCCCGACGTCGCGATCGACGGTTTATCCGGCGTGCGGCTCTGGGTGGATAAGAAGACGGGGTGCCTCATGCAGGCCGAGCAGGTGGATGCGGCGGGGAAGCCGCTGCGCCGGCTTTGGGGCACGCGCATCAAGAAATTCGACGGGAAGTGGATGGTGTCCGTTCTCGAAGTTGAAACCCTGGGGTCGCGCCACCGTACGAAAATCACCGTTGATGGTCTCAAAGAGCTTTCCGATTAACTCATTCACAAACAAATAGAAAGAAAAGGTCATTCAAATGAAGAAACCCGTAAAAGTCCTCCTTTGGATCGTCGGCATCTTGGCGGTGCTGGTCGTCCTCCTCATTGCCTCGTTGCCGGTCCTGCTGGGGCCGACGGTTCGTACGGTGGCGACGAACGTCGTGCCGCAGCTCACGGGCTGCGAGTTCAAGATGGAGTCTTGCTCCATCAACCCGTTCAGCGGCAAGGTGCGTATCGCCGGTTTCGCGCTCAAGAACCCGAAGGGATATGACGAGCCGGATGCGGTGAGCTTCGAATCGCTGGGGGTGGATCTCGATGTTGCGTCGCTTGCGACGAAGAAGATTCACGTCTATGACATCTCGCTTGAAAAGCCGTTCGTGAGCTATGTGTTCGACAAGGAAGGCACGAACAACTTCGATCGCATTCTCGCGGCGGTCCAGTCGAAGATGGCGAAGGGCGAGAAGCCCGAAGCCAAGAAGGACGAGACCAAGAAGGACGAGGGCGAAGCGCCCAAGGTGCTCATCGACCGCATCTCCATCAACGGCACGAAGGTCAAGTATCGCATGATCACGCTTCCGATTCCGGTGCCGACGCTCACGAAGATCGGCTATGGCAAGGATGACGAGAAACCCGAGGAAGCGAAAGGCGCATCGTTGGACGAAGCGGCCAATCAGGTGTGGGGCTCGGTGAAGGATAAGTTCACGTCCGTGGGCGGTGCGCTCGGCAATGCCGCGGGAGCGGTGACCGATGGGGCTGCGAACGCGCTCAAGGGCGCGGCGAATCTCGTGGGCGTGGGCGAAGGCTCGGCCGTGGGCAATGCGGCGGCGAAGACGACGGAAGCGGCGGCCGAGGCGGCGAAGAAGACGACCGAAGCGGCGGCGGCTGTGGCGACGAAGACGGCCGATGCGGCGAAGGAGACGGCCGCGAAGGCCGCCGATACGGCTGCGAAGGCGGCCGAGGCCACGACGGATGCCGTGAAGGACGGCGCGAAGGCCGTTGGCGAGGGACTCAAGAAGCTCAACCCGTTCGGGAAGTAATCTTGGCCGACCTCGTTCATCTCATCGGCATCGGGGGCGTGGGCATGAGCGCCTTGGCGCAGGCCTACCTCGATGCCGGTTTCGCCGTTTCCGGCGCCGATCGTTCGCTCGGCGCCGGTTCGGTCGTTCGTACGCCGGTGTTGGCGGCGTTGGAGCGGCAGGGCGTGCGTCTCTTCCCTGACGACGGTTCGGGCGTTGACGCCGCCGTTTCGCGTGTTGTCGTTTCGACTGCCGTTGAAGAGACGAATGCGGGCCTTCGAAAGGCCCGTGAATTGAATATCCCGGTGACCCATCGCGCTGCGGCGCTTGCGGAAGTCCTGAGCGCGCGGCGTCTCGTTGCGGTGGCGGGAACATGTGGCAAATCGACGGTGACGGCGATTCTCGGCCATTTGCTCACGGCCTGCGGGTTCGATCCCGTGGTGGTGAACGGGGCGCAGATTGTCGGGTGGGACGATCGGGGAACGCGTGTAGGATCCACGCGCAAAGGGGCGGGCGAATTTGCCGTTGCGGAAGTGGATGAGAGCGACAAGTCGCTCGTTGCGTTCCATCCGTATGCGGCCATCGTGACGAATGCTTCGACCGATCATTACTCGAAAGAGGAGATGGACGAGGTGTTCGATGCCTTTGTGAGGGACGTCCCCGGCCCTGTCGTCGATGGGCGCAAGGAGCTGATCGAACCCTCGGCGCTTGCGCGCACGATCCCGCTTCCGGGCGAGCACAATGCGATCAATGCCGAATGTGCGCTCCGCCTCTCGCGCCTCCTCGGCGCAAAGAACGAAGACCTCGCGGCAGCGCTCAAGACGTTCCCCGGCGTGGAGCGGCGGCTTCAGAAAATCGGCTCGCGCAAGACCCGCTCGGGGAGCGTGGATGTTTTCGACGATTACGCGCATAACCCGGAAAAGCTGCATGCCATGTTGACGACCCTCCAGGCCGATTATCCCCAAGGCGTGGCGGTGGTGTGGCGCCCGCATGGCTATGCGCCGCTCCGGAAGATGGGCGATCGGCTCGCTGCGATGTTCCGCGCGGCCTTGCGCCGTCAGGATCATCTGTATTTGCTCCCCGTCTATGATGCCGGCGGAACGACGGATCGTTCGATCAATTCGGATGTTTTGATGCCGGCTTTGGCAACGTCGCCCGTCTCGCTCGTTGGGGACCTCGACGGGGCTTTCAACGTGTTGCTCAAGGAGGCGCCGCCAGGAGGGGCGATTGTCGTTGCCGGCGCGCGCGACCCGGGCTTGCCGCTTCTTGCGCGGCGTTTGGTTGAATCGTGATTTTATTTGTGAAAAGGAGAAGTAGGTTGCCGATGAAGATGAATTGGATGCTCGTTGCCGCGGCCGTGTTGGCCGTTGCGCCGTTTGTCGTTTCCGCGGCTCCGGCGAGTCGGGCGAAGGGGCGTAACGCTCCCGTTGAGGGAGACGTGCCGGATTTCTCGAAGCCCGACCCCAAGCCCGCCGGTGCGAAGGCCGGCGACAGGGGAAAGACCGCCCAACCCGAAGCGGCGGCGAAGGGGAAGGCCGTTCCTGCGGCGGCGAAGAAGCCGGCCGCGAACCCGAATGCCGTTGTTTTCGACCCGCCCCCGCCGTTGCCGGACGAGGCGGCGATCGCAAAGGCGAAGAAGCAGAAGAGGCCGTTCTACATGAAGTTCGCCGAAGCGAAGGATGTGGCTTGGAAGTGCCAGCAGCCGCTTGTGGTGGCCCTTCTTCCGGCGGGTATTCCGCTCGCTCAGACGCTCGAACAGAAGGTGCTCAAGGATCGCATGTTTGCGAAGGATTTCGTGCCGGCGAATTGCGTGCTTCTCGTTTGGCGCCTGAAGCCGGGCAAGATCGAAGATTCGCCGGAGGCCCAGGGGCGCCGCCGGAACGGGCCGCCCCCGAGGCCCACGACGATCGACGCGCGACCGCTGAAGAAGGATGAAGCCAAGTTCCTCACGGCGTTTGCCGTAACGCCCGAAGCGCGGGCGGCGGCGCAGCGCAACAATGGAGAAGCGCCGAAGTTCACCGACATGCGCAACTATCCGGCGATTATCTGCGTCAATCCCGCAGGATCGAAACTCCTTTTCCGTGCGCCGCGTTTCGAGGCCGACAAGGGGAAGGCCGGCTTTGGCGCGTGGATGTCGCAGGTGGTCGATCTCTTCCGCGGGGCGCAGTGCGAGCCTGTGTTGACGCCGGCGTTGCAGAAGATCGTCGACAATCCAACCGAACCGAAGAAGTGGAAATAAGCGGCATGTCGGAGAAGCCCGTTTTTACCTATCCATCCTGCCGCCTCGTGGTGGGCTCGCAGGCCTCGCTCGATGCGGCGCTTGCGCGGTTCAACGCGCAGAGCGTGGATGATGTGCGCCTCGCGCCGGCGAGCGGTTTTTCGGCGAAGCGTACGACGATCGAGCACAAGGAGTCCGTGGTGGGCGTTGGCACGTTCCGCGGGCGCGAACGCCGCACGATCACCTTTGCGCCTTCGGCGCGCCCGGGGTGGTGGATTCGGCGTACGGACCAGCCGGAACAACTTGATACGGCCGTTGACATCGCCAATCTCTGGACTTCGGCGCGCAACCTTGTGCTGCGCAGCGGATCCGAGCACAACTATCTGCGCATGGTCGAGCACATCATTGCGCTCAAGGCGGGGCTGGGGCTCGACAATGTCGTGCTCGAGACGAATTCCGGCGATCCGCCGCTCTTCGACGATTCGTCCGTGCCGCTCGTGGAGGCGGTGAAAAAGGCGAAGATCGTCGAAACCGCAGAGGAGGCGACCTATGTGACGGTGAAGGAGCCGCTCGCGTTCGGCGGGCGGCGCGGGGATTTCCTCCTCTTCCTGCCGGATGACGGCTCGCGGCATCTGCGGCTTGACGTGGCGATCAACTGGAATACGGTCATCGGCGACCAGCGCATCGTCTTCGACGTGACGCCCGAAACGTTCGCCTACGGCGCCTTGGCGCGAACGAACGCGACGCATCGCCAGTATCAATTGGCGAAAACGATCGGTCTTCTTTTCGCCGACACGCGCAACCTCGGCTACGACAAGAACAACATCCTCATTCACGGCCATCGGCGCTGGTATGGCGAGCCGCGTTTCCCGCTTGAGGGAACGGACAAGTTTCTCGAGCCCGTGTGGCATCGTGCAACGCTCGACCTGTTGGCGGCGCTTTCGCTCACGGGGCCGGATCGGTTCGTGGGCACCGTGGTGAGCTACCGCGCGGGGCACACGCAGGATTGCGATGCCGTGCGGGCCCTCTATCGTAACGAGTTGCTCGTTCGTGCGTAGAACGAAGGATTGGGAGAAGAATATGAAGGCAGAAAAAACGGCGCACGCGGCGTTGTTCGCCCGGGCGAAGCGCGTAATCCCCGGTGGCGTGAATTCGCCCGTTCGAGCATTCAACGGCGTGGGCGGTACGCCCGTTTTCGTGGCGAGCGGCAAGGCCCAGAAGATTCTCACGGCCGATGGCCGCCGCCTGACCGACTATTGCTGCAGCTGGGGCGCGATGATTCTCGGCCATGCGGCGCGCGAGGTCGTTGCGGCCGTCAAGAACGCGGCGCTTCAGGGGAGCACCTTCGGCATCGCGACGCCGCAGGAAGTCGATTTCGCCGAGCGCCTCGTTTCGCTTGTGCCCGGCATGGAAATGGTGCGGGCCGTCAATTCCGGAACCGAAGCCGTGATGACGGCGCTTCGGCTCGCGCGCGGCGTGACGGGCCGGAACCTCATCCTCAAGTTCGACGGGTGCTATCATGGCCATAGCGACACCGTTTTGGTGAAGAGCGGTTCGGGCGTTCTCACGATGGGCGCTTCCTCTTCGGCCGGCGTGACGCCCGGCGCCGTGGCCGATACGCTCGTTGTGCCCTACAACGACCTCGCGGCCGTCGAGCAGGCGTTTGAGAAGCACGCAAAGGCGATTGCCGCCGTGATCGTGGAACCGGTTGCGGGCAACATGGGGCTCGTGCCGCCGGCGGAAGGGTTCCTGAAGGGCCTCCGCGCGCTCACGAAGAAAAATGGCGCGCTCCTCATTTGCGATGAGGTGATCAATGGCTTCCGCTTCGGGTTTTCGTCCTATTCGTCGCTCTATGCCGGCGTAACGCCTGATCTCATCACGCTCGGCAAGGTGATCGGCGGCGGGCTTCCGCTTGCGGCGATCGGCGGCCGGGCGAAGTGGATGCGCGAGCTTGCGCCCACGGGCCCCGTCTATCAGGCGGGAACGCTGAGCGGAAATCCCCTCGCGGTGGCGGCGGGCCTCAAGACGCTCGAGATTCTCGAGCGCGACGATCCCTATCCGCGCATGTCCGAACTCGGTAGCGTTCTTGCCGTGGGGATTTCCACGATTGCCGCCGAGCATGGCCTTCCGATCACCTGCCAGAGTTTCAACGGCGTGTTCACGCCGTTCTGCACCGCGAGGCCCGTGCAGGATCTCGCCGACGCGAAGACGTGTTCGACCGCGCTCTACGCGAAGATTTTCCACGGTCTTCTCGATCGCGGCATCTACATCGCGCCGTCGCAGTTCGAGTGCAATTTCATTTCCGCCGCGCATACTCGGGCGGATGTCGATGCGTTCCTCGATCGATTCGACGAGGTGTGCGCCGAGGTGCGATGACGGCGGGGGGCGACCATGAAGAAACCGAAACACGTCTATGATCGGAGCCGGCCGGAAGTCGATGGCAAGAAGATCACCTACGCCGAATCGATTCTCGTCGAGCGCGTGATGGCCGAAGCGCCGTGTGCGGGGCGCGTTCTTGTGGCGGGCAATCGCAGCGGCGTGGTGGTGGGCGAGCTCATGGGCCGCTGGCCGGGCGCGACGGTTTTCGCCCATGCGTTCGATGCCCATCATGCGCGTGCGATCCGCAAGCATCTGCTCGATTTGAAGCTGAAGGTGCGCGGCGTAATCTGTACGCCGTACGTGCTGCCGGGCGTTGAGCCGCCGAAGGCGGGCGAGGAGGAGGCGAGCGCCGAGCCCGTCGATCGGCGCTATGACATGGCGTTTTTCATGACGACGCCGCGCTCGATGGCGGCGGAGCTGGTGCTGGACCAGTTGCAGGACATCTTTGCGTCGCTTCGTGAGGGCGGAACCTTTTGGGCGGCGTTCGAAGGCGATCCCGACGAGGCGCTCAAAACGATGAAGCTCGTGTGGCCCTCCGTGCACGTCGAGAAGAAGCTGAAGCACGTCGTGCTCTTCCGCGCGGTGAAGAAGGGCGAGTGCGTGAAGACGCGCGATTTTTCAGCGACCTGGCAGGCGAGTGTGCCGGGGGGCGAGGCGCTCACGTTCCTCTCCCTCCCGGGGTGCTTCTGCCATCGGCGTGCGGATGAAGGCGGGCTCTCGCTTGCCGAAGTCGCCGTGAGGGAGGTCGAAGGGCTGCGCGCGGCGGGTGTGGAGAAGCTGAACCTGCTCGACATGGGCTCGGGGTGCGGCCTTGTGGGCATTCTCGTTGCGGATGCCTGGCGCCGTTCGTTTGCGGCGCCGGCGGCGTACAATCCCGAGAACTTGAAGGTGACGCTCATCGATTCGCATGCGCGCGCGATCGAGGCGTCGCGCCGGAACGCCGAGAAGGCCGGTTTCGCGCCGGAACTGATTCTGGCGGATGACGGGCTCCCGCGCGGCCGCGTGGGCGAGTACGATCTCTTCGTGGGCAATCCGCCCTACTACAGCGAGTACCGCATTGCGGAGGTCTTTTTGGAGACGGCCTATAAGGCGCTCAAGCCGGGCGGGATCTGCCTTTCAGTTGTGAAGACGGCAACAGGGCTTCTCGCGTTGCAGGAAAAGTATTTCCGTACCGTCGAAGTGATCAAGCGGCGTGGGTACTGTGTGCTCAAATCCATTCGCTAGCGGCGGTGGAGGGAAACGTCATCATGGATTTCAAAAAGCTGGCGGCGGCTTTTCTGCCGTGCAATGAGTGCGTCCTTGCAAATACGACGCATCGGGTGAACCTGCCGGGGGCGTCGGCCGTTGCCCTTACGGTGCGGCGTCTTCTGGAGCTGCTGTTCCCGGGGTGTCACGCTCTTCATCCCGTTCCGCATGAACAGTGTTCGCAGCAGGTCGAACGGAATTTCGCCCGTATTGCCGAAGAGCTGACGCATCAGGTCGAACAGGTTCTTCTCTACCAGACGGCCGAATATCCTGAAACGGCGGTGGAAGCTCAGGATTGCCGGGCGCGCGCCGAGACGATCATCGAGCGCTTCCTCGGCGAATTGCCCCGCGTACGTTCGATGTTGCAGGAGGATATCACGGCCGGGTATGAAGGGGACCCGGCGGCGATGAGCAAGATGGAAGTGGTGATGGCCTATCCCGGGCTCCACGCGATCGCGGTTCATCGCCTTGCCCACGTGCTCTATACGCTCAAAGTGCCGATTCTGCCCCGCATGATGAGCGAACTTGCCCATTCGCGCACGGGAATCGACATTCATCCCGGCGCGACGATCGGCGAGAGGTTCTTCATCGACCACGGAACAGGCGTTGTAATCGGCGAAACGACGGTGATCGGGCGTAATGTCAAGCTCTATCAGGGCGTGACGCTCGGCGCGTTGTCGTTTCCGAAGGACGAAGCGACGGGAATCCTCATGAAAGGCCATAAGCGCCATCCGAATGTGGAGGATAATGTGGTCATCTACGCCGGTGCGACGATTCTCGGCGGTGAGACCACGATCGGGCATGATTCGGAAATCGGTGGTAATGTTTGGTTGATGGATTCAATCCCCCCGTTTTCGCGCGTTTACAATCAAACACCGTTTCCAAGAGTGAAGACGCGGAGTCGGCCGTGACGAGGCGAATGTTTTTGTTGATTATTTTGTGCGTCCTAACTTTCGCCTAACGATTGTTTGATACACTATGCGGCGTCAGCGGGAAACCGTTGACCTGGTACTGCCGGGCCACGTTAAAACCGGTACCCCAGGGCCGACAACCACCAACCCCACACACACACCACGGCTCTGGGGATTTTTTTGTCTTGTGACGCTGTCTGGTCAGACCTGACCATGCCACAAGTCGTGGAATTCCGAGGGATTGCGCTGGGGACGTATTTTTGTTAAAATAGGCCGCATGAAAAAAATGACAGCAGTGTTTTGGGCGCTTGCGTGTGCGAGCGCGGTGTTCGGGGGCTCGGCGCCCGCTTCTTTTAAAACGGAAGACATCCATATTCGCGATCCGTTCATTGTGACGGATGCCGCCAAGGGGCGTTACCTTCTCTTGAGCTCGTATTTTGCTCCGGCGAAGAAGAAGGGCAATGACGGATTCGGGTTTCTGGGAACGGGGGCGAAGGTCTACATTTCGCGCGATCTGAAGACGTTCGAGCCTCCCAAGCAGGTTCTGGACATCCCGCAGGAGATCGGCTGCCGGGCGCTGTGGGCGCCGGAGATGCACCAGTACAAGGGGAAGTGGTACATTTTCGGCACGGTCAATTACAGGCAGAACCCGAGTCGCGGAACGTGGACGTTCGTGGCGGATAGCCCCGAGGGGCCGTTCCGCCCCACGGGGAAGCGGTCGATCACGCCGCCCGAATGGTATGCGCTCGATGGAACGCTCTGGGTGGAAGGCGGGAAGCCCTACATGGTCTTCTGCCATGAATGGCTGCAGATCGGAAACGGCGAGATGTGCTACGTCGAGATGACGGATGATCTATCTGCGCCTGTCGGCCAGCCGAAGACGCTGTTCAAGGCGACCGATTTTTCCGCTGACGCGATCACCGACTCTAGGCACAAGGCCACCGACCATGTGACGGATGGCCCGTTCCTCTACCGTTCGCCGAAGAGCGGGAAACTGTTCATGATCTGGTCGAACGTGACGCACGCGAGCGGCTACGCCGATATCCTCTGCGAGTCTGCGAGCGGGAAGCTCGCGGGGCCGTGGATCAAGCATCGCATCCTCTACGGCAAGGACGGCGGCCACGGCATGCTCTTCCGCAAACTGGATGGATCCCTTGCCCTCACGCTCCATCAGCCGAACCGTTCGCCTCACGAGCGCCTGCGCATCTTCGACGTGGAGGACGACGGCGAGACGCTGAAGATCGTCACGCGATAGAGGGCGAGTGCCTGGTTCTTGGTGCGTCGTAACGCCGATAGGGCGCGCGCACCGTGCGCGCCGCAGACTACGATGGAGGGGCGGGGCGCACGGTGTGCGCGCCCTACCAAGCACCCGGCACCGGGCGCCAGGCACCAAGCACCCGGCACCAGGCACCGGGCACCCAACGCCACCTAC
>JAZLJP010000126.1:0-12950 GCA_045617985.1 Kiritimatiellia bacterium | reverse complement strand
ATGTCAAATGTAGAATGGAAAATGGAGAATGTAAAATGTTAGGTGTTGTCGCATGTTTGGTGATGGCGAAACTGGGACAACGGGCATCTTGCCCGTTGGGAACCCACTCCTCAACGGGCGGGACGCCCGTTGTCCCAGTTTTCCGCGCCTTGCGCCAACGGGCGGGACGCCCGTTGGGCCAGTTGTTTGCGACATGTCATCCCCAACGTTGCGAATGTCTCGCGCAGAGAGCGCAGAGGGCGCGGAGGGGGAAGATGGAGGTTGCGCGAACGCTCTGCGCTCTCCGCGATCTCCGCGTGCAATTCAACTCTCCCCGGCATCTCGTGCCGTTCTTGACGCGGGGCGTGAGCTCTGGCGGTACTACCATGCACGGGACTACATGTGGAATCTACTGTTATCGCTTGTGTCTGTCGAATTCGGCCAATACGACCGAACGAGTCGTTAAGGAGCGGGCTGTTGAGATGTTCTATCGAAACCGTAATGTCAATATTGCTGCGTCCGATTCCCACGTGAAATCTCGGCGCTCATTTGCTATTGTGGATGTCGTTTTGAAGCGGCAGACTGCGAATGGAACTGCCGCAGGAACGGGGCAAGCAACTCGGGTATGCTTAACGATAAATGATGTGTACTATATGGGGACGAGTGAACGGTGTGATTATTTTCGACATGTGACGTTGCTTTCAAGCTCGACGATTGGAATTTCACCCTCTGTCGTGCCCGATGTTGCATAGATGCCCCATGTCGGAAGCGATTTAAAAGGAGAACATGAGTATGAAAATCGGTCAATGCCTTAAATTGGGTGTTTTTGGGGTGGCGTTGTTGGCGCCCTGGGGGGGGTGGGGGGAAGCCAGGCGCGGGGAGAATGTGCTGTTGAACGGTCGGTTCGAAACCGATCAGACGGTTCTGCCGCTTTACTGGGCGGTGAACGCGCCGAAGGATGTCGTAGCCTGGCGTCCGTCGGATGGGCCGGGGGGCACACCCTGCCTATCGTTTCGCAATCCTTTGGGCATGAAGGAGGCGGTTTCGGTGCGCCAGTACGGCCTCCAGCTCGTCAGCAACGCTCTCTATCGGATTTCGCTTCGGCTCCGTACCAAGAACTTCAAGAGCCGCACCCATGGGGCTGTTGCGATCAACCAGGGGTGGTATTGGGCGGATGGCGTACGCGCGTTTCCGGCGAATGCCGATTGGACCCTGCTGACGAGCGAGTTCCGCGCCAAGGCGTCCTCCAACGGACTCTATTCGGTCGCGGTGTTCGCCATCGACTTTTCGGGCGAACTCGATGTGGCGGATTTCCGCCTTGAGGCGCTCGATGAACGCGCGCTCAAGGGGACAGTCCCCTCGGGCTCCGATGCGGCGAGCAAGCGCCCGCGGATCGTCCCCTGGGGCACGAACCTACGCGAGGTGCCGCGGAGGGCGCGTGAGGTTGTATTCAGGGGATTCGGCAAGTTGCCGGCCCACGCGACACTCGTCGTCGAAACGGGCGGCAAGGCGGTATGTGCGCCGCTTGAGTCGGTCCGCAAGCCCGTTACGCTCATGCTCCCCGAAGGGCTTCCCGCAAGCGGTATGCTCGCGGCACGGCTCGAAGCGGCAGGCGAGGTGCTCTGCGCCGAGCGGTTCGCCTATCGGCTCGTCGATCCCGTCGATACCCGAGGGCACCGCCGGCTCAACAACTTTGCCACAGAAGTGTTGAAGGCGAAAGGCGATGGCGACTATTCCTTTACCGTCACCCGCGATAGCTGGGTGTTCGTTTCGGCGAAGGCGCGGGAGGTGCAGCTTGATGGCCAGCCGGTCATCGATGCGGCGACGCCGCGCGGTGAAACCTTCCGCCATCTCGCTTATGGGGGCCACACGCTCGCCGTGAAGGGCGCGGCGGCCGAGGCTCCGGTGGTGGTACGGCAGATCATCGAAATCTTCAACTATTGTCCCGGCGCGAATTCGTTTGTGGCGGAGAACCGTCCGTACGATTGGGATTTCCAGCGGCGCTACGTGCACCCGGCCGTCACCACCCAGAACGGCGGCAATGTTCCCGCGGAACACCGTGCCTGGTTCCGCCGCCAGGGATATCTGTGGCTCGCGAACCTCGGTACGACGGGGCTCAAAGACGATGACGATCTCCAGAGGCGCCTTGCGTCCGCACGCGGCATGACACAGCCCGAATACGACGGTTTGACCTGTGACGAACAGTTCTTCGGTCAGCCCGGCATCCTCGAGCGCTACATCCATGGCCTCAAGACCTATTCGAATCCGTCCCGGAAGCTGATCTACACCTGGATCGTCGGCAAGCCCGGCTCGCCGGGCGTGGACCATGAATTCCTCTCCGCTTCGCGCGAGGCGAGCGGCGGGCGCGGCAAAGTGCTCTTTGAAGCGTATTGCCGCACGCGGGCTACGGAGGCGGAGGCGCGCGCCTACCTCGCCGACTATGTGACCGATACGGTCAACCGCTACTCGGCGTGGTGCCCCGGCCTTGCCTCCAATATCGGCGTTGCCTTCGGCAATTTCAACCAGATGCCGATCATCACGCTCGTCCACCATCCCGAAGTGGATTTCAAGTATTACCTCGACATGCAGGTGCAGCTCGCGGCGACAGATCCCGCGTTCAAGGATCTCGGTCTCGTTGGCTATTGGGGCAGTTATTATGCCGATCGCGAAATGCATCGCTGGGCGTTTGCGCTGATGCGGCACTATTGCGTGGAAGGGCGCACCGAGCTGTTGTCGAAGCGCTATGGGTTCCGCTATTTGCCGGGCCATCTCGAGAACGGTGACTTCCGCGGTTCGCTTGGCGGGTGGTCCGTCTCGGGCGACGTGAGGGCCGATGGGGTCAAGGGCTTTGGCGGGAGGAACCTGAACCGCTGGGGCGGCAACGGGGGCCTGGGCGACACCTTCGCCGTCTTCACGCGCACGGCGGGAGAGACGAATCGGATTTCGCAGACGATTCGGGGGCTCGTTCCCGGCCGTAGATACTGCCTGCAGTTCGTCACCTTCGATGCCGACGACGTCAAGGCGCACCGCATCGCGCCGCGTCCGTTCGGCCTCCGCGCGACCCTTGGCCAAGCCGCCGAGATCGATCCGGTCGAAACCTGGCGGCATGTCGATCGGCGGAACAAAGGCCGTTATGCCTATAACGACGGGGTTGCGCGCATCAATCTGCACCACATCGTGTTCACCGCCCGAGCGGCGGCAATTCCGCTCTCGTTCGACGATGCCGCAGCCACTCCCGGCGAACATCTCGGCCTCAACAGCATCTCGCTCAATCCGTTTTACGACGACTAACCCCCCGTATCCGTGTGCAGGGGGCGACGCGCTGGAGGCTGAAAAATGGGTGAACTCCAGATATTTTACTTCCCACGATTGGCTGGAGTTATGCTATAATATTCCGACACGATTTCAAAAGGAGAGTTAGATCATGATCAATAGACGTACATTCCTCGGCACGGCGTCGCTTGCGGCGTTGGCCTCGTACTGCCCCTCGTTCACGGCCGCTGCGGCGGGTGCGAAGAAGACGGTGCCGTTCAAGCTCGCGATGGCCGGCTTCAGCTGCCATCGCCTCAACCTCGATCGCACGCTCAACCTGCTCAAGCGCCTCGACGTGCATTATCTCTGCATCAAGGACTTCCACCTGCCGTTCAATTCGAACGCCCAGCAGATTGCCGACTTCCACAAGAAGTGCCAGGACTACGGCGTGACCGGTTATGGCGTAGGGCCGATCTACATGAAGAAGGAAGAGGCGCGCAAGTATTTCGACTACGCGAAGGCGGTGGGCGTGAAGACGATCGTCGCCGTGCCGAACGAAGATGGCATCGTCAACGGCAAGAAGCAGCGCGTGGCGAGCCGTGCCTGCTGCGAGAAGCTGAGCGAGCTCTGCAAGGAGTACGACATGCGCATCGCCATCCACAATCACGGCCCGGACATTCCGTACTGCTTCCCGACGGGCGACAAGGCGTTTGAAATGGTGCAGGATCTCGATCCGCGCGTGGGCCTCTGCCTCGACATCGGCCACAACTTCCGCGCGGGGCTCGATCCCGTGGCGTCGATCCGCAAGCTCCACACCCGCATCTTCGACATGCACATCAAGAACGTGACGTTCGACCCGAAGAAGAACATCGCGCGCCCGATGCCGCGGGGCGACATGAACATGTGGGCCATCGTGAACGCGCTCTGCGAAGTGGGCTATACGGGTTTCTGCTCGCTCGAATACGAGCGCTTCCCGCCGCGTGCGCCGAAGGGAAAGACCGATCCGGGCGTCTACGAAGAAGAGATTGCGGAATCGATCGGTTATTTCAAGGGGCTCCTTAAGGCCGTCGAAGGTTGAAGCGGATTCTCATCCTCGGAGCGACAGGCTCCATCGGAACGAGTGCGTGCGACGTGATTCGCACGCACCCGTGTGATTTTCGCGTTGCGGGGTTGGCCGTACGGTCGAACCGCGCAAAGGCCGAGGCGCTCGCGCGCGAATTCAACGCGCCCGTGTTCTGCGGCGAAGACGCGGCGCGGCGTGCCGTTGAAGAGACGGAGGCGGATCTCGTTCTCGTTTCCACGGTAGGCCTTTCGGGCCTTGCGCCCACGCTCGCGGCCATTGAAAAGGGCACGGATATCGCCCTTGCGACGAAGGAAGTGATGGTGGCGGCGGGCGAACTCGTTTGCGCGCGCGCCGCGGCGAAGGGCGTGCAGATTCTTCCCGTCGATTCCGAACACTCGGCGATCTTCCAATGCCTGCAGGCGCCCGATCCCTCGGGGGAGCGCGTGTGGCGGAAGCGCGGCGACGTGGCGAAGCTCATCCTCACGGCAAGCGGCGGCCCGTTCCTCGATACGCCGGCGGATTTATCGCAGGTGACGCCCGCCGAGGCGCTCAACCACCCGCGATGGAAGATGGGGCCGAAGGTCACGGTGGATTCCTCGACGATGATGAACAAGGGTTTCGAGATCCTCGAGGCGCGCTGGCTCTTCGATATTCCCGTCGACCGGATCGACGTTGTGGTGCATCCGGAATCCGTCGTCCATTCGCTCGTCGAGTTTACGGATGGCGCGACCCTCGCGCAGCTTTCGCCGCCGGATATGCGCGTGCCGATTCAATACGCGTTCTCCTGGCCCTATCGCGTGCCGGCCGAGCGGCGCGTGCTCGATTTGCCGGCCCTTGCGGCGCTCACGTTCCGCGCGCCGGATGAGAGGCGTTTCCCCTGCCTGCGCCTCGTCAAGGATGCGGCGCGCGCGGGCGGCACGAAGACGGCCGCGCTCAGCGCGGCCGACGAAATCGCCGTCGAGCGTTTTCGGGCGGGTGAAATCCGCTATACGGATATTCCGCGTTTGGTGGCGGCCACGGTTGACGCGGCTCCTCTTCTCGCGTGTGATTCTCTTGACAATATTCTCTCAACGGATACATTTGCCCGTGCCTTTGCGGCGCGTTGGCAGCCAACGGAAAAATAACCATGGAATTCATCTACACAGTTCTTGCCATCATCGCGTGCATCCTGCTCTTTTCGTTTGCGATCTTCATTCACGAATTCGGTCACTTCATCGTGGCGAAATATCTCGGATTCAAGGTCGAGGTGTTCTCGATCGGGTTCGGCCCGGCCCTGTGGAAGAAGACGATCGGCGGTGTTGAATACCGCATCTCGGCGATTCCCTTCGGCGGGTATGTGGCCCTGCCGCAGCTCGATCCGGCGGGAACGAAGGCGCTTGAGAACGGAAACGACAAGCCGGAAGAGGCGGCGGAACAGGCAAAGAAGAGCAAGGTCGGGAAGGCGAAGCCGGCCGTTCAGGAAAAAGATCCCGCAACGCCGTTCAATCGCATGCTTGTGGCGTTCGCCGGGCCTTTCGGCAATATCGTTCTTGCCGTCTTTTTGGCTCTTCTGCTCTCGGCCGTGCCGGGGGCGCGGTTCGGGGAGATTCCGGCCATTATCGGAACCGTGCTCGAGAATGGACCTGCCGCCAAGGCCGGGTTCAAGGAGGGGGACCGCGTCCTTTCGATCAACGGCAATCAAATCACGAGTTGGACGGAACTGCAGACGGAGGTCCAGATCGCCGGCACGACGCCGACGAAGGTCGTCGTCAAGCGCGGTGACGCCGAAAAGGAATTGACGGTGACCCCGCTGCGTGACGAGGTGACGGGCGTCTGCGCGATTTTGGCAGCGTCTTCCACGAACCACTATGTCGAGGCGGCCGCCTGGATGCCGGCGCGCTCGCCCTTGAAGCAGCTCGCGTGGGATGCCGGGCAGATCGTGCGCGTGTTGAAGGCGCTCTGCACGCCGAAGGAGTCGGGCGCTGCGGCGCGGGCGCTCGGCGGGCCGGTGATGATCGCCGAAGGCCTTTACAAACAGGTGCGCCGGAACGGCTGGGACGCGCTCGGCTTCCTCCGCTTCCTCAACATCAACCTTGCGATGCTGAACCTCCTGCCGATTCCGGTTCTTGATGGCGGGCTCATCCTCTTTGCCCTCTTCGAGTTGCTGACGCGCCGGAAACCGCCGAAGAAGCTGGTGGACAACCTCTCGATCGTCTTCATGTGGCTGTTCCTCTCGCTCATGATTTTCCTCGTGTTCCGCGATGTGAACCGGAGCCGTCGCATCCACAAGGTGATGGACGAGATGAAAATCCAAGAGCAGGAAATGAAACAGGAAAAGGAACGCATGGAACATTTCAAGCCGGCGTTCCAGCTTAAGCCCTAACGGAACTTCCCCATGTTCACGCGCACGCAAACACGGTGCCTGCAGGTCGGGCCGCTGCCGCTCGGTGGCGGCGCGCCTGTTTCCGTTCAGACGATGGCAACGGCCGAGCCGCACAACGTTGAAGCGCTCGTTGCGCAGGTGACGCGGTGTGCCGAGGCGGGGGCGGATCTCGTGCGCCTCACGGTGCCGGATGTGGAGGCGGCGCGCGTCGTCGGCGAGGTGCGCCGGCGGGTGGGCGTGCCGCTTGTCGCGGATATCCATTTCGACTATCGCTGCGCCCTCGCTTCGATCGAAGCGGGCGTGGATGCGCTTCGCCTCAATCCGGGCAACATCGGCGCGCGGGAGAACGTGCAGGCCGTTGCGCGGGCGGCAAAGGCGAAGGGCATCCCGATTCGCGTGGGCGTGAACGGTGGCTCCTTGGAGGCGGATTTGCGCGCGAAGTATGGCGCGGCCACGCCCGAGGCGCTCGTTGAAAGCGCGATGCGGCATGTGGGCCTTTTGGAGCAGGAAGGGTTTCGCGACATCGCGATTTCCGTGAAGGCGAGCGATGTCGCGCGAACGCTTGCCGCGTATCGGCTGCTCGCGGCGCGCACGGACTGCCCCTTGCACCTCGGCGTCACCGAGGCGGGCACGTTCATCCCCGGCACGGTGCGCAGCGCCGTGGCGCTCGGCATTCTCCTCAATGAGGGGATCGGCGATACGATTCGCGTTTCCCTGACGGATCTTCCCGAAAAGGAAGTGAAGGTGGGCCTTGAAATCGTGCGTGCGCTCGGCTTGCGTTCGCCCGGGCCTTCGGTGACGAGCTGCCCCACGTGCGGGCGCACCAAGGTGGACGTCTTTCGCGTGGCGGCCGAAGTCGAGCAGGCGCTTGAGGATCTGCAGCGCCGCCGCGGCGGGGCCCTTTTGCCGCATGTCGCCGTGATGGGCTGTGTGGTGAATGGCCCCGGCGAGGCGAAAGGGGCCGACGTGGCGCTCTGCGGGGGCGATGGCGTGTTCCTCTTGTTCGTGAAGGGGAGTCCCGTTGGGAAGGTTCAGCCGAACGAGGCGGTGCAAAAGGTGTGCGAAGCGGTCGAGGCGTTGTTGCTGCGAACGTGAACGGAAAAACGGAAGGAGGGGCGGATGACAAGGCGAGTGAGTGTGTTCTTCGGTTTGCTGGTGATGGCGGTTGCGGGGCGGGCGGCACAGCCGGTTGCGCCCGGCGAGCCGCCGAAGGTCCAGGCGCGCGCAACGATTGTCTGGACGCGAACGATCTGTCGCGAAGAGGGGTGTTACATCGGCTGGCCGACCGTGTGCCGCCTTCGTAACGGCGATTTGCTCGCCGTCTTTTCCGGCGATCGTGAGGCGCATGTGTGCCCGTGGGGCAAGGTGCAGCTCATCCGTTCGACTGACGAAGGCGAAACCTGGTCGAAGCCCGTGACGATTGCGAACGGGCCGATCGATGATCGCGACGCCGGCATCGTCGAACTTGCGAACGGCGAAATCGTCGTCACCTGGTTTACGTCCATGGCCTGGGCGGCCAACAGGAAGAATGCGAATTTCAAATGGCGGCGTCATCTGGAGAAACTCGATCCCGCCGTTGTGGAGGCGGCGATGGGCGACTTCCTCATTCGTTCGAGGGATGGCGGGCGCACATGGACGAAACCGCAGAAGCTCACGAACTACGCGCAAACGCCGCACGGGCCGATCCTGCTCCATGACGGCTCGCTCCTGCAGATGGGGCGTACTTTCGAGAAGCCGCATGCAAATGCTCTAGGGGTGGGCGGGAGAACGATCATCCGCGTTTCGAAGTCGTGCGATGGCGGGCGTACGTGGGAGGTGCTCTGCCCGGAAATCCCCGCGCAGGCGGGCGAGAACGCTAGATCCGGCCGCTTCCACGAGCCGCATGTCGCCGAACTTGCCGATGGTACGCTCGTTGGGCTCGTGCGCTATCACGGGGCGGAAGGCGAACAGGCGAAACCGGGGAACGGGTACATGCGCACGACCTTTTCGACGGACGGTGGGCGCACGTGGAGCGCGATGACGGCAACGCCCCTCCTTGGGTTGCCGCCGCATTTGCTCGCGCTCCCGAAGGGGCCGCTCGTGTGCGTTTACGGCCGCCGGCTCGGGCAACCGGGCTTTGGCGAATTCGCCTGCCTTTCCGACGATGGCGGCAAGACCTGGGATGTCGCCCATGAAATCCTGCTCAAGCCGGCGACGAACGGCGACCTCGGCTATCCGGCGTCGTGCCTGCTCGCGAATGGCGAGATTCTCACCGTCTACTACCAACAGGGCAGACCGGGAGAGAAAACGGTGCTGATGGCGACGAAGTGGCGTGTGACCAAATGATAAGAAGGAGAAGACCCGATGACGCGAATCGAATGTGTGCGAACGGCCTTTGCGGGCGGAATCACCGACCGCATTCCGGTGATGGCGCATAATTTCATGATGGCGACGCGTGAAGCGGGGGTGACGCATCGCGACTATCGGGCCAATCCCGAAACGATGGCGCGCGTTCTAGAAGAGGCCACGCTCGCATACGATTTGGACTGCGTGCTTCTGGATGTCGATACGGCCTTGCTCGCCTCGGCATGCGGGGCGGATGTCGTCTATCCCGATGATGCGCCGGCCGTCGTGAAGGGCGTGCAGACGCGTTCGTACGCGGAACTGATCGAGGCGCTGCCGCAGGTCGATCTCCTCGCCTCCCCGCGCGTGCAGGTCTACCTCGAAGCGGCCCGCCGACTTGTCGCCTGGGGCAACGCCAACGACCGTTTCATCCGCATCAACGCCGACCAGGGCGCATTCTCGCTCGCGTGTCTGCTCACGGGCATGGATGCGTTCCTGATGGACCTCCTCGATCCCGAGCGTGCGGACGACGTGCGTGCGCTCCTTGAGGAGACCTACAAGATCGCGCTCCGCTTCCATGAACTCTGCTTTGCCACGGGCGCGCACATGACGAGCTACGGCAATAGCTCGGAAGGGTGCAGCGTTGTTTCGCCGCGCGTCTTCCGCCGTTTCGCCAAAGCGTATGAAACGCGCCTCGCGGGCGACCTCAAGGCGCGCGGCATTCCCTATCTCTGCCATATCTGCGGCGACGTGAACCCGATTCTCCCCGATCTTGTTGAAACGGGATGCCCCGCATTCGAACTCGATTGGAAGACGGATGTGAAGCGCGTTTTCGACGTGGCGCACGGCCATTTCACGCTCTCGGGAAATGTCGATCCCGCGCTTTTCGTGACGGGGCGCTCGGAAGAGGTGGGGGCAAAGGCGAAGGAGGTCTGCGACCTCTACCGCGGAAAGGGCGGGCTCGTGCTCTGTTCCGGCTGCGCCCTCGGCCCCGATACGGTGAGCGCCAACCTCAAGGCTTTCGTTGCGGCCGCGAAGAACTAACGGAGGGAGAATGGGCATCAGAGCCCGGCGCCAAACACCTTCTTTCTTTACGCGGGCTTTCGTTTTTGATATACTGTGCGCAATTGATTTCAAAAAACATCCCTAAGGAGAAGATCACTATGGAGAAGATTCAGCGTCGGAGTTTCTTGAAGAAGAGCGCGACGGCGGTTGCTGCCGGAACGCTTGCGACGGTTGTGCCGTCCGTGCAGGCCGAGGAGAAGGCCACGAAGATCGTGGTGGTGAAGGGCACTGACATCCCGAAGATGATCGAAGCGGGCATTGCGAAGATGGGCGGCTGGGAGAAGTTCATCAAGCCCGGCAGCAAGGTGGCGCTGAAGCCGAACCTCGCCTGGTCGGTGACGCCGGAGCAGGGCGGCAACACGCATCCCGATATCATCCGCGCGGTGATTCTCGCCGCGGAGAAGGCGAAGGCGAAGCAGATCCTCATCCCCGAGAACACCTGCGAGAGCGAAAAGAAGACGTTCCCCGTGTGCGGCATCTTCGACGCGATCAAGGGCACCGCGGCCGTCCTCTCGCGCCCGAAGCGCAACGACTACATGGATGTGGAGGTGCCGAAGGGCAAGGTGTGCAAGAAGGCGCGCGTGACGCGTGCGCTTGTCGAGGCGGATTGCCTCATCAACATGCCCGTTGCCAAGCACCATGGCGGCGCGATGCTGACGATTTCAATGAAGAACTGGATGGGTGCGGTGGATAACGGTTCGCGCCAGTGGTGGCATCGTAATGGCCTCCACCAGTGCATCGCCGATTTCAGCACCTACCTGAAGGCTTCGCTCATCATCGTGGATGCCACGCGCATTCTCCTCGAGAAGGGTCCGCGCGGCCCGGGCAAGCTCGCCCATCCGCACGAGATCATCTTCGCGACCGATCCGGTGGCGGCCGACGCATACACCGCGACCCTCTTCGTCAAGGCGGGCATGAAGTACCAGGGAAGGCCCCTCACGGCGCCCAAGGACGTGCACTACATCAAGTACGCCGAGGAGCTCGGCGTGGGGTGTGCGGATCTTGCGAAGATCGAAGTCGTGCGCGTGGAAGTCTAAGGAGAGGCGATGAAGAAGTGGTTGCGGTGGAATGGACTGCGCGTGGTCATCCTCGTGGTGGCGGCGCTTTGCGCGTTCCCGTGGGCGGAATACGTGCCGATGGGCACGAAGACGCCTGAAGGGTGGCAGGCCGTTCTGCCGCGGCTGAGCCCGCTCCTCAACATCTTCGGCGCGCTCGCGGCGCGCGAGTGGGTGGGGTGGACGATTCTCCTCGGCGTACCCTTGCTTGTCTTGTCGTTTTTCAAGGGGCGCTCTTTCTGCTGGCGGATGTGCCCGATGGGATTTCTCGCGGAACTCGCGGGCAAGCTCAATCCCTGGGGCAAGACGACGGTGAGGCGCGTGCCGATGCTGAACAAGGTGCTCACGCTCCTCGTCGTCGTCTCGGCGGCGTTCGGCTATCCGCTCGCGATCTGGCTCGACCCGCTCTGTATCTTCAACGGGTTCTTCGCCGTGTGGCGTTTGCCGTTCGCGTGGACGGCAGGCGTGACCGGCATCGGATTCGTACTGATTCTCCTTGCGAGCATCTGCGTGCCGAACATCTGGTGCCATCGGCTCTGCCCGCTCGGCGGCTTGCAGCAGGCGATCATGGAGTTCGCCAATCGCCTGAAGGCGCGCAGGGCCGCGCCGGCGAAGGAGCCGGCGCCGAAGGTGATGAGCGGCGCGATGGCGCGGCGCACGCTGCTCGCGGCGGTGCCGCTTGCGGCGGCGAGCGTGGCGGCGAAGAAGCTGGTTGGTGCGAATGCTGCAGGCGGGATTCGTCCGCCGGGTGCTGACCTGTATCGTTTCAACGCGCTCTGCGCGCGGTGCGGCAACTGCATGACGGCGTGCCCGGACCAGTTGATCCATCCCGACTTCGGCGAAACGGGCATCGACGGCCTCTTTTCGCCGGTGATCCACCTTCGGAGCAAGTGCGGCACGCCGGACGACATGGATAAGTATTGCTCGCAGGAATGCGCGAAGTGTACGGAAGTCTGCCCGACGGGGGCCTTGCGCCCGCTTACGCTTCTTGAGAAGCACGCCGTGGCCATCGGTCTTGCGGAAATCGACCGCGCGAAGTGCATCGCCTGGAAGTCGGCGAAACTCGCGAAGGGCGATGCGGCGCGCTCGGACTGCGCCGTGTGCGACGAATATTGCCCCTACAAGGCGGTGGCGCTTGAATCGCATAACGGCGTGAACTGCCCGGTCGTGCGCGTGGACAAGTGCCGCGGCTGCGGCGCGTGCGAGGCGGGATGCCCGGCCGAGGGTATCGCGATTCAGATTCGTCCGCTCAAGCCGGAGGAATACAACAGGAAGCTGCTCCCGACGGAACTCGATTCGCCGGAGAAGGCGGCGCTGGGTGAATACGGTGCGGGCGACGTCGATAAGCCGGCGGCGCCGACCGAAGGAAAAAAGGAAGGGGCAAACGAATGAAACGTTTTCTGTTGGCCACGATGGCGCTGGTGACGATGTGCGCGTGTGCGCAGTCGCCGGCGCATGAAGCGCTCCGCAAGGAAATTGCCGAGCTCCAGAAGAAGCCCGCTGTGTTCAAGTTGCCGCCGTATCTCGATGCGGAAAAGGATTTCGGCGACGTGTGCCGCGCGGCGGCCGCCAAGAACAAGAAGGTGATCGTGTCGATCGGGCGCGAGGCATGCGGACGCTGCCAGCGCTTCTACGAGTTGGTCCAACGCGGTGTCGACAAGATCGATACGAAGGCCTACGAATTCGTGCGCCTCGACATCGACGAGCACACGCAGCGTGAATATTTCATGGGCACCTTCGATCCGCCGACCGGCAACCTGCCGTTCGTGGGCGTGACGGATGGCGCGCTTACGGAAGTGAAACCCTGTTTGACCGGGGCGGCGAAGCCCGCGGAATATCAGGCGCTGATGGA
>JAZLJP010000125.1:0-14397 GCA_045617985.1 Kiritimatiellia bacterium | reverse complement strand
GCGAACGAGCAGAAAGCGAAATGCGCTGCGGGATGTTCCTTCGCAAAGCCGAGATCGAAGGCGATGAAGAGACAACGCCGATCGGCGTTTGCGACAACGCGGAAGAAGGCGGGGGCCGTGGGATCGATGCCGAGGGCCCGGCCCCGGCCCGCTGCGTCAACGGCGCCGAACGGCCAACGCGACAAGGCCGCCGTCCCGCAGGGGGGCGCCGTCACGTCCATCTGCTCGCCCTTCAGCGGGCGGCGCGTGCGCAGGTCGGCCAACCATTCGCTTTTGTCCTCGATCGGGATGGCGTAGAGGAAGGTGAGCGCGCGATCGCGCCCCGTCGTATCCGTGAGCGTGAGGTCGAAGAAGGTCGCATCGCCCTCTTTACGGACGTTCTTCTTGAAGGTCATCCCCGAGGCCGCCGCGTCGAACGGCTTGAATTCGCCGTCTGATGCCACATCGCGCACGAGGAAGCACGGCGCGCCGATCGGCCCGAGGGAGGCAACGGTGGCGCGGCGGTCGAAAACCTTCATCCGTTCGCCGGTCTGCCACCGGGGATTGCGAAAACGGACGCACCCTGCACGATTCCGCTGGAGGAGGTAGGCGAAAATCAGCCGAATGGGCTTCACGGGGCACACCGTCACCTTGCGCGTCTGCCAGCCTGCGGCGGGGTCGGGATCGAATTCCGCCCGCTGGCCCCAGAGATGATCGCCATCGGCATAGGTGATGTCGAGGTAGAGGGAAAAATCGCCTTCACCGCCGTTCGTTCCTTCGGCCTTGCCTTCCGCCGAGAACACAACCGCCGCGGGTTCAGTCTGGTTGAGGTACACGCACCAGCGGATACCCGCCCCCTGCGCGGCGTTCGTCCCGTTGTCGCACACGTACTCCGCGCCCTCGCGGCGGAACCCCTGCAGGTAGGGCTGTGCCTCCTTCGGGGCGAGCGGCGTCATCTCCGCAAACAACCCGCCGATAAGACCAAACACCGCCAGCAACATTTTCTTCTTCATCATGCGCTCCTTATGCCTTTCCCGAACTCGGCCGCGCCCGTGCGCGGCCCACCCCCCAAAAAACAACGCGCGCTATCTTGCGATGGCACGCGTTCGCTTGTAAAAGAATGGTTGTCCCGCCTGGGATCGAACCAGGACTAAGAGAATCAAAATCTCCTGTGCGGCCTCTACACCACGGGACAAACGCGCCGTAAAGTATACCAATTCCACGTTGCAGAATCAAGGCGGATTTTGGTCTCGCGTCTTATTTCTTAGGCGCGGCTTCCGGAAGGATCGTCACCTTTTCGATCACGACGGGCGTGGTGGGGACGTTCTGGAAGAAGTCCACATTTCCCGTGGGCACGACCGCGATCTTATCGACCACACCCTGCCCCTTCGTCACCTTGCCGAAGACGGCATAGCCAAAGCCGCGCGGATCGTCGGAGCGATGGTCGAGGAAACCGTTGTCGGCAACGTTGATGAAGAACTGCGAGGTCGCCGAATCCACCACGCTCGTCCGCGCCATCGCGAGCGTATACTTCTCGTTCTTGAGCCCGTTCGCCGCTTCGTTCTTGATCGGCGCGCGCGTTTCCTTCTTGCCCATGTCACGCGTGAAGCCACCGCCCTGGATCATGAAACCCGGAATCACGCGGTGGAAGATCGTACCCGCATAAAAGCCGCTCTTGGCGTAGTCGACGAAGTTCTTCACCGTCACGGGCGCCTTCGCCTCGTCAAGTTCAACCTCGATCGCGCCGAGGGAGGTCTTGATCTCCGCGCGCGTCGTTCCCAAAGCCACCGCCGCCGCACTGAGCGCGGCCATCATCAAAACGAGTTTCTTCATGAGTGTTCTCCTTAATTTCGTTGGGCTTATTATATCAAAACCACCCCTTCGAAAGCGAGCGAAACTTACAGACAAATCGGCCAATTGTGGTATAATAGAGGCGTGAGCACGATTAGCGAACGCTTGGGGCTTTTCGCGAAGGCCTTTCAACCGGTGATGGATCATCCGTCTCCGGCTCTGGCGTTTTCGTCTTTTACCGGTTCCTCGGCCGCGTTCGCGGCCGCCCTTCTTGCGGCGCGTCCGCCCGAAGGCGCGCCACCGCTCGTTCTCGCGGTCACGCCGGGGCTTCCCGAGGCCGATACCCTCGTGGCCGATTTGGAGGCGCTTGCCCAGCACGATGCGCCGCTCCGCGTTCTTGAATTTCCGCCGCCGCTCGAAGACGACCGCGCCAGCCTCTCCGCTCGCCTTAAAGCAGCCGCCGCGCTCGGCGCCTATCAAGCGCGTCCCTACCCGCTCGTCATCGTCGCGCCCGCCGCCGCCCTTCCTACGCCCGTTCCCGCCGCCGCCACCGTGGCCGCCGCCACCGTGCGCCTCGCCTTCGACGAAGACGGTTCGCCGGCCGCCTGTACGCCCACCTTCGCAACGATCCAGGCCCGTCTCCTTGCCGGCGGCTATGGACGCGCCCCCGGCGGGACCGTGCCCGGCCGGTTCGCCGTACGTGGCGACGTGCTCGACGCCTGGTCGCCCGACGACGCCCATCCGGTGCGCGCCGAATTCTTCGGCGACGAACTCGACTCGCTCCGCTCGTTCGATCCCGGCCTGCAAACGAGCACCGGCAAACTCGAAACGGCGGAATTCCCGCCCGTCGCCCTCCCCGAAGCGGATGAAACAAGCCGCCCCACCCTCGTCGAAGTGCTAGGCGAAGGCGCCACCGTCCTTTTCCTCGAACATAACGACTATACGTCGCTTCTCCCCGCCACCGCCACACTCTCCGCCCGGCGCCTCCGCCGCCTCTACACGGGCGACCCCGCCCCGCGCGGCGTCCCTTCGAGCGGCTTCCAGGCCGCCCCCCTTCCCGGTTTCGCCGAGCTCGGCATCGAAGCGGCCCGTTCGCCCGAAATCCTCGACGGCGCCCGCGCCCGCCTTGAAGCCTATCTCATCGCCGCCGAAAAGAAAGGCTCTCGCGTTCTCCAGGATGTGGACCTCAGCGGCGGCTTTGAAGTGCGCGGCCTCGTTGTGGTCACGAAGAGCGATCGCGTGTCCGCCCATCGCCGCCGCGCGACCCCCGTGCGCGCCCAGACGAATGCCGTGGGCGAGCGCTTTACCGATACGCTCGACCTTGACGTGGGCGACTACGTGGTGCATCTCGACTACGGCATCGGCATCTACCAGGGCACCACCGAAATCGAAGTCGCCGGCCAGCGCAGCGAGGTCTTTACGCTCGAGTACGCCGACGGCGCGAAACTGCACGTTCCCACCGCCCATGCCCACCTCCTCTCGCGCTACGTCGGCGTGAAGGGCGAAGAGGTGCGCCTCCATCGCCTCGACGGCAAGCGCTGGACGAAGGATAAAACCGATGCCCAGCGTGCCGTACAGGACCTCGCCGCCTCGCTTCTCGAAACCCAGGCCCGCCGCGCCGTGGTACCCGGTTTCGCCTACGACGTTTCGGGCGAGGACATCACCCTCTTCGAAGCGGCCTTCCCCTATGAGGCCACCGAGGACCAGGCGCGCGCGATCGACGACGTGAAGCACGACATGGCCACCGCCAAACCCATGGATCGCCTCATCTGCGGCGACGCCGGCTACGGTAAAACGGAAGTCGCAATGCGCGCGGCCTGCATCGCCGCGATGAACGGCAAGCAAACGGCCCTCCTCGCGCCCACCACCGTTCTCGCCGAACAGCACTACGAAACCTTCCTCGCCCGTTTCGACGGCACGGCCGTGCAGATCGAAGCGATGAGCCGCTTCCAAACCGACCAGGCAAAGAAAGGTACGCGCGCCCGGCTCCTTTCCGGCGCGACGGACATCGTCATCGGCACGCATGCGATTCTCTCCGAAAAAATCGCCTTCCACGATCTCGGGCTCATCATCATCGACGAGGAACAGCGCTTCGGCGTGCGCGACAAGGAACACCTCAAGCGCCTCCGCGCAACGGCAGACGTGCTCACCATGAGCGCAACGCCCATCCCCCGCACGCTCTACCTTTCGATGACGGGCGCGCGCGACCTCTCGCTTCTCCGCACGCCACCGCGCGAACGCGTGGCGACGGAAACGAAAATCGTGCGCGATTCCGACGCCGTCATCCGCAGCGCCATCGAGCGCGAGCTCGCCCGTGGCGGCCAGGTCTACTTCCTCCACAATCGCGTTCTCACCATCGATAAAATCGCACGGCGCCTCGCGGGGCTCGTGCCCGAAGCGAAAATCGACGTCGCGCACGGCCAGATGCCCTCCGCCGTTCTCGCCCAGAAGATGCAGCGCTTCGCCCGCGGCGAAACGAACGTGCTCCTCTCGACGACCATCGTCGAAAGCGGCCTCGACATCCCGCGCGCGAATACGATCCTCGTCGATCGGGCCGACCACTTCGGCCTTGCCGAGCTCTATCAGCTTCGCGGCCGCGTGGGCCGTTCCTCCCGTCAGGGCTACGCCTATTTCCTTTTACCCGAAGAGGGCCTCGTCGATTCCGAAGCGCGCGAGCGCCTCGACGCCCTCCGCAAGCACGCCGGCCTCGGCGCCGGCTTCAACATCGCGATGCGCGATCTCGAAATCCGCGGCGCGGGCAACCTGCTCGGCCGCGCGCAGAGCGGCCACATCGCCGCCGTCGGCTTCCAACTCTACTGCCAGCTCCTCCAGCGCACGATCGCACGCCTCCGCGGCGACAAGGTGCCGGAGCTCGTGGACGTACGGCTGAATCTCGACTTCCTCGATTTCTCGCCCGCTTCGGCCGATGCCGATACCTACGGCGCCTGCCTTCCCTACGACTATGTGGAAGAAGACGCCCAACGCATGGAATTCCATCGCCGCCTCGCCGAAACGGCCACGCTCCCTGACGTACGAAAACTCAAAACGGAACTCGCCGACCGCTTCGGCAAGCTGCCGAAGGCCGCAGCCCGCCTCGTGAAACTCGCCGAGTTCCGCGTTCTCTGCGCGCAAGCCGGCATTTCCCGCCTCGACGTGCGTAAAGGCCGCGCCTTCTTCTATCGCGGCACGTCACGAGACATCGCCTTCCTCGGCCGCGTCGAAGGCGACACCCCCGAGCGCAAGCTCACCTCCCTTGCCAAGATCCTCCTTGCCAATCAAATGAAAAATTGAAAGTGAAAAATGGAAAATGGGGGGGGAAGACCTCTTCACTCGTCATTCTTCGTTCAACCTTCTCACTGGTGGGCGGCGGCGTTCCTCTGTTTTTGCTCGTCGAGCTTCTTCTTGTAGGCATCGTAGTCTTTACGGATACGCTCGAGATTTTCCTTTACATCCACCACATCGGGTTTGACTTTGAGTGCCATCTCACACCAGAAAAGCGCATCTGCAAGCCGCCCATTCTTCCAGCGGGAGACGGCGATGTTATTCATCACCACCGGATCGTTTGGCCGTTTCACAAGCGTCCGCTCAAGGAAACGAGCGGCCAGGTCCCAACGTTCCTCCAAGAAATTGCTCATTCCCATCGCATAGTTCGCGTAGACGTTGTCGGGGTCGGCATTGAGAACCGGCAGGGCATAACGCCGCGCCATGACGAAGTCATTCCGGCGAAGCGCCACCTCCAGCCCCTCACGCGGCGTAAGAACAGGATTCGACTGACGCTGCAGGCTCTCGACTTTCTTCTGGATTTCATTGAACGACACGTTCCGGGCATCCAATTTCTCGGCGAGATTCCGCTCGGCTGCGGCAATCTGCACCTCGCCCGCCCGACCATGCGCCAAGGCCCGCTGCTGCGCCAGGCGCGCAAGGCGCCATTGCACGCATTCGTAAACGCGCATCACTTCACCATCGGGGCAATCGAGCTTATGGCCTTCACCCGCCTCGATATAGCCCGCAAGAATGCGGCTCGAAAGCGCATGCGCCACATCGACTGCCCGTTGCACCTCCTCCTTCGGTACCGCCGCACCCGTCGCAACCACACCGAGACAGAGCGGAGGGGCCCACCCGCGCTGCCGCCACCTCTCAAAACCGAGCTGAAACGCCGTCTCCTTCATGCGTTCCGGCTTCGACGCCGCCCACAGCTGAAACGCCGCAAGAACGCTCGTTTCAAAAACGGAACGATCCTCCTTATCCCGTGCCGAACGCACACGGAGGTAGGCATCATAGGCCCCCTTCGAGGCCATCAACGAAAGGGGCACGACCGGGCGTTTCATTGCGCGCGACCGCACCTCGATCATCGGATCAAAGACGCCGTCGGTGAAAAGCCAATGCGCCCCCGCACACTCACGCACCGTTTCCGTGACGAATTCATCGATCAAACCGACCATCCGGCGCGTCGTCACCTTGTGGCGCCCCCACACCGTCCCCCCCAGAACGAACACGACAACAAAGGCAAGACCAAACCGAAGCACCCTCATGGCGTTTTTCGTCCGATCGTCGTTCTCGTTCCGTTCAAGGTTCGGATCGGAATAGATCCGCACGGCCACGTGCCGGTAGTCGCGGCACCAGAAATCCACCCCGATCACAGCCAACGCGAAAACGGCCGCAAGCGCACAGAAATACATCAACGCCGCACCGAGCACGCCACTTGCAAGCATGGGCGGAAACTTCACCCACGTCCAGAACCACCCCCACTTCCAACCGGCGAGTTGGACCAGAGTCACGATTCCGCTCACTACGAAGAACCCGCCGAGTTCATAGGGCAGAAACTTTTCCGTATTCGTCGCACGCCGCGCGAGGCCAAAGGAGACGAGGCAGGGGACGAACGCGAGGAGGATTCCGAACGCCCACCCAAGGGGCGTTGCCGCGCCCACAGCCCCCTTCCACCACGTGGTGAAGAAACGCGCGACAAACGCCGGCGTTTCAAGGCCCGTCGCCACAAAACCATCCGATTGGACAAAGAAATGGAAATCATACGCCAACGCCGCGACTAGACCGATGAGGAACATGAACGTGAGCTGCCACTTGAGACGCTGCACGGCGAACGGATTGAAAATCAGATGTCCATCGTCAAGCTCCAGTTGTTGCGCACGAATGAACGAAACGGTCAAAAACGCCACAAGCACGAACCCCGCCGGCGATTCAGCCGCCAAAACGCCCGCAAGCAAATAGGAAAGCATGATCCCCCAGCGCCCGCCCCCCAGGAGAAAACGATAGAAGAGAACGAGCGAAATGAATCCGAACGAAACGACGAACGCCTCCGGGCCAAACTGTTGAAAGGCGCGCCACACCGGATCGGAGCACCCGAAGAGAAACGCACCGAAGGCGATCAAGCCGCAGATGAGCCACCGCCGCCGAATGTAGCTTCGAAGCTGGATTTCGAGATAACGCGGCAGGATACAGCGCATGAGCACAAAGACGCACGCCACCGTACCCCCCCCCGCCACCTTGCCGAGGAGGCGAAGCCACACGAGCCCGGCATCAATGCCAACGATATCGAAAAGACACGCCACAAACCCACGCCACACGCCGCCCGGCACGCATTCCGGCGGGCGCGTGCCCGCCGCCACCGCAATTTCATTCCACACATCGGGATGAATCGCCGGATAGGCCCAGACGAAAGCAAGCACGAAAAAGGCAAATCCCGCACAGGCGGCCGCCAAATAATCACACCACACATGCCGAAAGGCAATTCGGCTCGCCGGCACAGAGAAGTCGGTAAATTTTTTCCAAAAAGGCTTCATTTCGAAAATCATCTATCAACAGAATTCCCTTTACACCCCCAATCGCACAGCCGCATTAGAGATAGCTGAAAACCGTCGAGGTTCGCCGACAGCACTTTTCGACAGCCGCCTGCGTGGGCTTGCCCATCACCAAGACCCCCTTTCCACGAAGGCGCGAGACCCCGTATTGCGCGACGAACGATTCAACGGCCGAAGCCGAAGCGAAGAATACATCGTCAAACGGCGGCAGCACGTCGCCCGGCGCGGTAAACCGATTGTCATAGAGAACGACGTCGTCCACCTTCGCCCCCGCAGATACGAGCGCCTTCGCAACGGCCTTGCCCGCCTTGGCGCTCCGCAAACGCAACACGCGGCGCCCGCGGAGATCGCATTGCCCGATACAGGCGATCAACCCTTCTGCCGAAAAATCCCTCTCAGGCATGAGATCGCTCGCCACGCCATACGTGCGGAGGGCCGCATCGGTTCCCGCCCCGCAGGTGAAGAATTGCGGCAGCTTACGGCGATCGCCCGCCCAAGTTTCAAAGAAAATCCGCACGGAAGACGGCGAAGTCAGAACGATCGCATCGTAACTTTCCGGCGCGCACGGCCAGGCGCACGGCCGCGCCACAAGCTCGATGAGCGGCCACCGGAGCGGGCGCCCCCCGCAGTCTTCCACCGCACAGCACGCCCGTTCCTGCACGGCGGCGGAACAGGTCACGAGGATGCGCCTGGCGGCGAACAGCCCCAGCCGCGGCCAGCGATGCGCCGCAGGCGTTCCAACGATGAAGAGCCCCGCATCCGCACGCGTACCGAGGGCTTCGGGATTTCGCGCGACTTCGGCGAGCGTCGACGTAACCACGTCCTCCTGCGGGCCCGCCGCGTCCCAGACGAGCGCACAGGGCGTCGCCTTCGCCCAGCCTTCCTTCACGAGCCGCTTCGCTTCTACGCTCGCGACTTTCGTTGCCATGAACATGACAAGCGGCGCGGGGTGCGGCGGTTCAACAGGCGCTCCCCCGGCCGCTTGGGCGCGACGTGGCGTGTACACGGTAAAGCCGGTCGATTCGCCACGACGCGTGAGGAGAAGCCCCGTTGGCGTCGTCGCGGCCGTGAGCGCGCTCACGCCCGGGCGTACCACGAACGGAATCTGCAGCGCCGCAAGCGCATCCGCCTCTTCCGCAAGGCGACCGAAGAGCCCCGCATCGCCCCCTTTCAGGCGTACGACGCGCCGTCCCTTACGCGCTTCATCGCAGATGAGGCGCGTGATTTCAGGTTGCTTCATCGAATGCGCCCCGCAACGCTTGCCCACATGAATGAGGCGCGGCGCGGACGCCACCGGCACGCAGGCGGAAAGAAGTTCCGCCCCCAGAAGATCGTCGTAGAGAACGACATCGGCGGCCGCAAGGTCGCGCGCGCCCACGCGCGTGCAGAGCCCCGCATCGCCCACCCCGGCCGAAACGAACCGCACGGCCTTCACGAAGTGCGTGCGCATCTGAAGGAGACGCTCGTCGCCCGCGCGGAAGACAACGGCAAGATACCCCTGCGCTTCGGGCGGCGTAAGCTCCGAAACGGGAATGGTCTGGAAATCGAAGGCGGACAATTCGAGCGGCACTGCACCCGCATCGGCAAAAAGGCGGTTGATGCCCGCCCGCGCCATCAGAACGGCATCGAAGGCCCCATCAAGAAGCTGCTGGAGGCGCGAATCGATTGCGCCGCGAATCGGCAGAAGCTTCGCCTTCGGATAGCGGGCGGCCGCCCAGGCACGGCGGCGTTCGCTCGAAATGCCGATTTTGATCGCCTTGCGCGGCGAGGCAACGTACCCCTGCCGCGTCACGAGGCAATCGCACGGATCCTCATGGGCGCTGAGCCAGAACCAATCGAGATCGTCGGCCATGACGGGCGGCAGATCCTTTGCGGAGTGAATGGCAAAATCGATCCGCCCCGCCCGCACGGCATCGTCGAGATCGCGCGTGAAAAAATCCGGCGCGCTCTTTTCGATGGGCGTAGCGAGGTCGCGGTCGCCCGGTGTTTCCACCGTGACGATCCGATACTTCGACCCCGGGAATTCCTTCTCAAACGCCGCCACCGCGCCACGCGTCTGCGCGAGCGAAAGGCGGCTCCCGCGAGCGCCCACCGTTAAAACCTGCTTCACCGTTCTTTTCATAACACCATTTTACCAAAGCCCGCCCTGACAAGCAAGCGCTAGACCCGCATCTCAAGAGAAAAGACATTCTGCCCGTCCTCGCGACGATAGTCCACACGTGTTGCCAGTTTCTTGACGATCATGATCCCGAGGCCGCCAATCGGACGATCCGCCGCCTCCAGCGTGATATCGGGGTCTTCGTGTTCAAGCGGATTCCAAGGCTTGCCATGGTCGATAAACGACAGGCGCATTGTCGCGGGGCGCCCCTCGCACGCGAAATCAAGACGGATCTCGGGGCTCCCGGAGTAGTTGATCACGTTCCCGGCGATTTCATCAGCGGCCACCATCATCTTTGGCAACACAGCTGCAGGACAGCCGCTCCGGAGAAGGTTCTCTTCCACGAAGGCGGAGATCTGTGCCATATTCTCCGGCTTGGCCTCTACCACAAGCGACGACGAGGCGTTGAAGTCCAGCACCAGCACGGTCTGGTCGTCGAACTGTTCTGCCGAACCGACGAAAGCGTCGACCGAGGCGAAAAGCTCAGGCACAAAACCACCTGCGGGGGTTTCGGCATGTTCCTGGCAGAAACGGCACATCCGCTCGTTTCCGTACTGCTTGTGGTCGACCGTCTCCGCCTCCGTGATTCCATCGGAATAGAGCACGAGCCTTTCACCCGGCAGAAACGCGCGTATTTCGGCCTGATACGGAAAGTCCTTGATCGCACCGAGAACGAGGTTCCGCTTCACCTTGAGGAATTTCGCCGACCCGTCAGCCGCAACCAGCACGGGCGGATTGTGACCGGCATTGCACCATTCAAGCGTTCCCGTGCGGCGGTCGAAAACCCCCACGAAGAAAGTCATGAACATGCTCTTCTCGTTTTGGCGTGCCAACAACAGGTTCATGCGCGAGGTGAGTTCGCTGGCAGAAAGCCCGATATCGGCCGCGAAACGGAATGCCGACGAGGCGGCAAACGTGATCAGGGCCGACGGCACGCCCTTGCCCGAAACGTCACCAACGGCGAAATAGAGGCGATCGCCATTTTCGAAGAAGTCGTAGAAGTCGCCGCCGACCTCGCGGGCCGGCTTTAGCGCGGCATGTAAAAACGGCGGAAAATGGCGGTCGAGCATGCCCATTTGGATTTCGGCGCCGATCGCGAGCTCGCTGCGAATGAGCGCCGTTTCCCGCTCCTGGTTTTCAAGGCGTTTGGTAAAGAACCAGGCGAGAGCGAAAATGAGGCTCAGGCCGAGGGCCGAGAACAGCATGATACGCGAAACAAGCCGCCGCGAATCGGAAATGATGTTGGAAACGGGACAGTTGAGCGTGATTTTCCACCCGTTGTCGGTCTTGCCCGACATCGCAACCATGGCCTCTCCGGTCAAATCGTTCCGAGAACGCCCTTTGGCCAACGGGCTTCCCTTCGCGGAGACGAGGACGGCGTACGAGTTCGTGTAGGGATGGATTGTCTCGACGTGGCGTTTCAGCCGTTCCAGCGAAACGTCGGAGGTGATGACGGCGATCACCTTCCCGGCCGTGTCGACGATCGGCTTGGAATACGTGCACATCATGACCTCGCCGCCGCCCTTGTCGTAATAGGGTTCGCTCCAATGGGGTTTCGCCGTCTCGGATGCGACCTTGTACCATTCCATCTCATGGTAGCGGTAGGCGTCGTCGCCCAACTGCTTGCTCGCGATCTTGCCGTCACGATCCTGCCAGGAATAGGGCGAAAACCACAGCCCCTTCGAGGCGAAGAAATTTTCACGAAAGGCGATGGCGCTTCCAACGATGAAACCGTTGTTGACCACAAGCTGCTGCGTGACGCGGTACATGTAGTCCGGATCCTGCAGGTGCTCGTTGACGATCCACACGGAATTGCCAATGGCCGTTTCGACATCGGACATCATTCCGTCGATACGCTCCACCGTGGCATCGACGATGGTTCGAACCGTCTTGCGTACCTCGTCTTCCATCATACGCGCGGTGCTGCGCGCGACAATCAAACCGACCAAAAGGAAGAGGATGGTTGTCGTGACGACGATGATCAAGTTCAGGCACTTCTTCTTCATGAGGCCCCTCCGTCTCTGCGCGCACGGCCGAATCTGAAGATGTTCCGGTTGAAACCGGTCGTGGTGAGATTCATTCGGTTCTTCTGCACATTCATCAGAGAGGCCACCAAATAGGACCTCAGCGACGAGATCTGCGCATCCGTGTCGGTAATATCGAAAATCTCGCCGTCGTCGCGCAGCACCAAGGACGGCTCCTCATCCAGCATCAGCGTCGCCTCGGCGAGCACGGATCGGCCGGCGTTGCGTTCCTTCACGGCCATCAGGACCTCTTCGACCAGCAGCTCCGCCCGAGTCGCCGATTCGCATGCGCCGTTCGTACGCAACAAGGAACCGATTTTGGCGGAAACCCGGCAGATTTCGCTGTCTTCCAGTTTGAGGTCGAACATCGAAATGGAGGCGTCGCGCGAGCGGTCCAGCAGCCACGGGAACTTCCGCCCCCCAACGCGCAACCACAGCCAGGCGGCAACCAGCGCGCAGGACAGCAACGGCGCGACCGTCAGCGCCGACCAGACGCCTGTAATCCCCCAGGCGGCCCCCAGAAGCGGAAAGAGCGCACCTGGCACGACCAGTGCAGACAGCGAGGAAAGCATTGCAGACAACATGCCGCGGTCAATGAACGCAAAATAGGAATTGAACAGCGCCACGAGCCCAAACCCGACCATTCCAACCGCCGTGATGCGTACGGCCTTGACCGCCATAGGCACCAACGCCGGCTCGACAATGCCCAACAGGCGCGTGACGAGAACCGGGCAGAAAACAAGCCCCCCCCCCAATGCGACGGACAACGCCAACATCGTCTTGAGCGCCGTGGTCATCACCTGCCGAATGCCCCGCGGATTGCCTTCGCCATAATAGACGCTGACCAGCGGTTGAGCGGCATTGGCGGGCCCGTTAAAGGCTTCGGACATTCCCAGGACCGTGAACACCGCACCGAGGACCGGCAACATCTGCGAACCGAAATGCGCGACCACGTAATGCGTCAACGCAAAAAAAAGCAAGGCATTGCAAAGGCACGAACTGGCATCGCCAAACGACGTCCGCAAGATCTGGCCCAAATCCCCCCAGCTGAAATGGCACACGAGCCGCAACGTATTCATTTTCCGCCGGAAGTGGCACAACAGCACAAGAATCGACAACAGATACCCCAACACGGTGCCGAGCGCACAACCCGAAATTCCCATCGCGAAAGTGAGCGGCACGGAAAAGACGCAGTTGCCGGCAAACTGCACGACGTAGGCCCCCACGCAAAGGCGCGAATCGCCATCCGCATAACACACATTGGCCAGCAACATCGCTAGAGGGCTCAGCAAGGCGCAGGGCGCCCACCACAGCCAATACGAAGTGGCCAATCTGCTCGTTTCGGCGTTGGGCTCCATCAACGCCAGAAACGGCGCCCGGGCAATCCACAACGCGAGCCAAAGGAACAGGCCGAGCGCCAGCGAACTCCACAAGCCGACCGAGAACATCTCCACGGCCCGACGCCGTTCACAGCGCCCCATTTCAATGGAGAAGCAAATCGCTGCGCCGGCCCCCAGCAGCATACTGAAAAACGAAATCAGATTCGTCGGCGACTGAAACAGGTTCACCGCGCCCAACGCCGTCTCGCCGAGGATGTTGCCAACGACAACCCCATCGGTCAACGACATGAGGAATCCGATCAACGTCGAAAAAGTTGCCGCCAACAGAAGCCCGCGGTACTTGGCGATGCAGAACTTCATGGACAGATCAAGATCAGGAAACTTCGAAAATATCGGAGAATCCCGTCATCTCAAAGACATCCTTCACCGCCGTATTGGCATGGACAACCTGAATTTCGCCACCGACCGAACTCATTTGCTTGTGCATGCTCAACAACATGCGAAGGCCTGCGGAAGAAATATACTCAAGCGCGGCAAAGTCGAAAATCAAGCGGCGCGTCTCGCCGGGATACTCCGACAAGGCCCGCTGCAGTTCGGGTGCCGTCATCGTATCGAGACGCCCTTCCACCTTCACGGTTGCGACTTCACCCTCATTGTTCTTGACAATGGTCATATCACACCTCAAAACGCTCATTTCTTCGCGTCGTCAATGGCCGTACGCATGATGCGCAGCACCTGGCCGATCGCGTCGATGATGGCCGTCGACTCGTAACGGTCGATCCAACCGTCGGACAACTGCTTATCGAGTTTGGCAAGGGCGAAATCGTAAACGCCATCGTGGTTGTGCTCGGTCAGCCAACAGCGGATCACCCGCGCCTCGTCCGTATCGATCTTCGAATCCTGAAGGATTCCCTTGGAGAGCAGCCAAAACTCGTCTCTCTCCTGCTGAGGTGTCATCATTTTAATTTTCCTTTGTAGTCTCTTGAGCCACTTGCAAAAACAGTCCCGAAACCCCATGTCCCGAAACGCGGATATTCTATCATACCGCGAGGAACCGAGTCAAGCGAAAACAAGAAAATCAAAATCCGTGATTATACTTTTCGGCAATTTTGAATAAAATTTATTCACTTATAATGATACAATGACGGTGTCGGCACGAAAGATGCAAGCCGAGAACGGCGGTAAAACGACCGCTGAAAACAACCATTCCATTCTCTTTTGCACCCCTCAGCGCCCTCTTTCCCACAATTTATCGATTTCGGCGGGGGTGAAGGGGGCGGTTTTCGGGG
>JAZLJP010000124.1:0-8167 GCA_045617985.1 Kiritimatiellia bacterium | reverse complement strand
AGGGGGGCCGCAGCAGGGGTGGGAGGGGTGGAATAGGGGGATTTTGTGCGCATGGGACGTATGATAGCACAGGCGGGAGAGGAAGGCAAGGAGAAAATGAGATTACGGTGCGGACGAAATCGATTTGCTGTCAATGCACGGTAAGAGAAACACCGATGTGCATGTGTGGAAAATCTTTGATATGAGGTTGGCAAGTTGAGCGAAATCTGCGAAAATGGTTGGCGGATTGCGGATGTTAATTATATTTGCTTGGATTATAGATGTTTTCAAAGGGATTGAATTGACGAGATCGGTGGGATGGCGATGAGACTTGAGGTCGGCTGAATGGAATACTCGGTAAGTCGAAAACCTGCCATAGGTACCAAGCGTTAGGTACCGGGCACTAAGCGTTAGGTACCGGGGACTAAGCGTTAGGTACCGGGCATTAAGCGTTAGGTACCGGGCACTAAGCGTTAGGTACCGGGGACTAAGCGTTAGATATCGAGCATTAAGTGTCAGGTGCCGGGCATTAGGCGTTAGGTTCAGGCTCAGTTTGTTGAAAGGGAAGTGTACCATGAGGGAAGGCGGGTTGCATTTTTTCATTTTGCACTTGACATACCTACCGGTAGGTATGTATAATACGCCCCACTTTTTTACCCCCTTCCTAGGTAGGCGATGGCACGAAACACGAAAGAAGAAGCTGAAAAGACGCGCACGCGGATTCTCGCGAGCGCGCTTGCGTTGTTTGCCGAGAAGGGGTATGAGCGCACGACGTTCAATGACGTCGCCGCGCGGCTCAAGCTCACGAAGGGTGCGGTGTACTGGCATTTCGCTTCGAAGGAGGCGCTTTTGATGGCGCTTGTCGACGAAATGTTCACACGATTCGAGACGGAGATCGCAGGGCTCATGCCCAAGGACGAACTCACGTTTCCCGCCGTGGCGGAAATGATGGTAAAGAACGCCGAGCGGATCGTATCCGACCCCAAGCGGACCTCGTTTTTCATGCTCATGAAGACGCAGGTGCGGTGGCGGGCCGACTCGATGGCGAGCGTGCGGGAAGAACTGCTCACCAACAAGCGGTTTGGCCCGTACCATGCCTTCCTCGCGGCGATCGGCAACGACGTGCGCGCGGGGCGCGTGCGGGCGAATGTGAACGCCCAGGAAGTGTCCGCCGCATGCCTCGCGGTGTGGGAGACGCTCGTGCAGTGGCGGATCGACGGTTTTCTGAAATGCGACCTCGGCAGTACGCTTTCCCATTCCTACGCAGGGGTATGGGCGCAGATCCGGGCGGAGGCGCGGAACTGAACGGTAGATTTCAAAGGAGAAGAGATAAAATGGAAGAAGAGAAGAAGAGCACGGGTTCGGTGATCGGTTCGATCATCGGCACGGTGGTGTTGGCCGGTGCCTGCGGCGCGGGCGGCTGGATCGGGCGCGGGCTGATGCCGCAGAAGAATGCGGGTGCGATGCCGCAGCAGGAGCTGCCGCCGGTGACGGTGGCCGTGAAGCCGGTGGAGATGCGGCCGTACAATCTCCCGGAGCGATACGTGGCGCACGCCGAAGCCGTGCAGGAAGTCGACCTTCTCCCGCAGGTGGATGGCTACGTCAAGAAGATCCTGTTCAAGGAAGGCGATACCGTGAAGGAGGGCCAGCTCCTTTACGAACTCGACGACGAACGCTACCAGGCCGTGGCGAACCAGCGGCGGGCCGACCTCGAAGCGGCGAAGGCCGACCTCGAAGCGGCGAAGGCCGAAACGCGGCGCGCCAAGCGCTACTGGGACCGCATGCAGAAGGCCGACGCGCGCGGCATCACCCAGAAGGAACGCGATGACGCGGAAGCGGGCGCCGAAAAGTCCGCCGCCGCCGAAGAGCGCGCGCTCGCCGCCGTGACGCAGGCGAAGGCGAACCTCGTGGTGGCCGAATACGACCTCAAGAAGGCGAAGGTGTTCGCCCCGATCTCGGGCCAGATCGGCAAGACGACCGCGCACGTGGGCGACTACGTGGCGCCGTCGAAGGGGGCGCTTGCGCACATCATGCAGATCGACCCCATCCGCGTCACCTTCCCGCTCACCGACCGCGCCTACATCGGCTGGCGCGAGGCCGAGAAGAAGGGCGGCAACGAAGGCTACCGCATGCGCCTCTTGCTGCCGGACGGCAGCGAGTTCAAGGGCGAAGGCACGTGGGACTTCGACGACAACCAGATGAGCCGGGAGACGGCGACGATCATCATGCGCCTCTCCTTTGCGAACCCTGATCGTCTCCTCGTGCCGAACAGCTACTTGACGCTCCTTGCCGACAAGAAGAAGCCTGCGCCCGTCGCGAGCGTGCCGCAGCAGGCGGTGGTCGACCTCGCCGGCGGCAACCAGGGCGTGTACGTGCTCGACGAAAAGAAGATGGTCGTGGAGCAGCGTGTGGTGACGACGCGCGAGTCGTTCGCGGGCTGGACGCCGATTACGGGCGTGAAGGAAGGCGAAAAGGTCGTCATTTCGGGCGTTTCGAAGCTGCATCCGGGCGCGAAGGTCGCGCTCGTGAAGCCGACCGACAACGACGACTTGAATCCGAAGTACGTGCCGCCGGTGAAGTAAGGCCCGCCCGGAAAGGTTCCGCAGAATGAAAATTTCAATTCGAAAGTCGATCGACGAGATCAAGACGTTCTCGCGCACGTTCATCGAACGCCCGCGGTTCGCGATGGTCATTTCGATCCTGCTCACGATCGCAGGCGCCATGGCGATCTTCACGCTGCCGATTTCGCAGTATCCGCGCCTGACGCCGCCGACGATCCAGGTGAGCTACAACTATCCGGGCGCGAACGCGCGCGAAGTGCTCAACACCGTCGCCAAGCCGATCGAAGACGAAGTGAACGGCGTGGACGACATGCTCTACATGGTGGGCACGTGTTCGGACGACGGCAACTACCAGCTCACCGTCTCCTTCGAGGTCGAGTCCGACCGCGACATGGACATGGTGAAGGTGCAGAACCGCGTGGCGCAGGCCGAGGCGAAGCTGCCCTCCGAAGTGAAGCAGCTGGGCGGCCGCATCCGCGCCCAATCGGAAGACCAGCTGGGCTTCCTCTGCTTCCGCTCGAAGAAGGGCACGATGACCCGCCTGCAGATCAGCGACTACATCTACGGCAACATCCAGCCGGTGCTGCTGCGCATCCCGGGCGTGGGCGAAGCGACGGTGTACGGCCCGAAGCTCTCCATGCGCGTGTGGCTCGATCCGCAGCGCATGGCGGCGCAGGGCATGAACTCCGAAGAGGTGATCAATGCGGTTACGAAGCAGAACGTGCAGGCCTCGCTCGGCACGGTGGGCGCGAGCCCTCTGCCCGCGCACGCCGCGAAGACCTACACCCTCACGGGCAAGGGCCGCTTGATGTCGCCGAAGGAATTCAACGAAATCGTGGTGCGGCGCGACGACAACGGCGGCCTCGTGCGCCTCTGCGACATCGCGCGCACGGAGGTCGGCGAAGAGAACTACATGTTCGCGGGCCAGTTCAACGGCCAGAACTCCGTCTCCGTTGCCCTGGCGCAGAAGCCGGGCGCGAACGCCATCGCCACGATGAACGCCATCTACAAGGCGATGAAGGAACTCGAGTCGACCTTTCCCGAAGACCTCGACTGGAGCGTGCCGTACGATGCGACCGACTACGTGCGCATGTGCGTGCACGAAATCGTGGAAACGCTCATCATCACGTTCGTCTTGGTGGTGCTCGTGTGCTACATCTTCCTTCAGGACTGGCGCGCGACGCTCATCCCGTGCCTGACGATTCCGGTGTCGATCTGCGCGACCTTCATCTTGATGGCCGTATTGGGCTACACGATCAACCTGCTCACGCTCTTCGGCCTCGTGCTCTCCATCGGCGTGGTGGTGGACGACTGCATCGTGGTGGTGGAGCGCGTACAGTACCTCATCGAAACGCGCGGCCTCAATTCGAAGGAGGCGGCCATCCAGGCGATGAGCGATGTGACCTCGGCCGTTATCGCGACGACGCTCGTGCTCTTGGGCATCTTCGTGCCGGTGGGCTTCATGAGCGGCATCACGGGGCGCATCTACCAGCAGTTCTCGGTGACGCTTTCCGCCGCCGTGTGCTTCTCGACCGTATGCGCGCTCACGCTCGCGCCGGCCTTGTGCTCGCTCATCCTGCGCGAGGCGCGTCCGTTCAAGCACGGCCCGCTCGCGTGGTTCAACTGGGGCGTGGAGCGCTTCAAGGGCTTCTTCGTGATGTGCGCCAAGTGGCTCGCGCGCCGTCTGCTCCTAACGGGCTCGCTGCTCGTGTTGACGATCCTTCTGACGATCCAGTTCTTCCAGAAGGCGGAAACGAGCTTCCTGCCGGACGAAGACCAGCGCGTGGTGTTCATCTCGATGGAAATGCCCGAAGGCAGCGCGCGCGACCGTACGCGCGACGTGGCGTTGCGCGCGGTGGAGCTGCTGCGCAAGGAAAAGGAAGTGAAGAGCGTACTCACGATCACAGGCTTTTCGATGGTCGGCGGGCGTGGTGAAAACCAGACGCTGCTCGTCGCGGACCTCAAGGACTGGAAGGAGCGCCCGCACGCGAACCAGAGTTCGCTCGCGCTCTGCAAGCGCTTCCAGGACATCCTTGCGGCCATTCCGGAGCCGAAGTGGAACATCTTCACGCCGCCGGCGATCCCGGGCCTCGGCAACACCAATGGCATCGTCTTCCACCTGCTGAACAAGGAGGACTCCAGCACGGAGCACCTGGCCTCGGAGATGAATCGGCTCCTTGAGAAGCTGCGTGCGAACCCGCGCGTGCTGACGGCCTTCGCGGGCTTCAACGTGGAGACGCCGCACCTGAAGTTCAATCTCGACCGCGTGAAGGCCGAGATGTTCAAGGTGCCGGTGGCGACGGTGTATTCGACGCTGCAGAACTATCTCGGCTCGCGCTATGTGAACGACGTCAACCTCGGCACGCAGGTGAACCGCGTGACCGTGCAGTCGTCGCATGAAGGCCGTGCGACGCCGGAAGACGTCGAGCGCCTCTACGTGCGCAGCGAAACGGGCAACATGATTCCGATCGGTTCGCTCGGCACGATCGAGCGCGAGCTCGGGCCGCGTATCACCAAGACGCGCGACAAGTACATGGCGGCGAACATCACCGTGATCCCGAAGCCGGGCCAGGCGTCGGGCGTGGTGATGAACGAGCTGCGCGAACTGTTCGCGAAGGAACTGCCGGAGGGCTTCGGCTACGCATGGGGCGCGCTCGCGTTCCAGGAAGCGCGCAACGAAGGTACGGCCGCGCCGCTCATCCTGCTCGCGGTCATCTTCGGCTACCTGTTCCTCGTGGCGCAGTACGAATCGTGGACGATCCCGCTGCCGGTGATGCTCTCGATCTTCGTGGCCGTTTTGGGCGCCTTGCTCGGCCTGCGGTACTGGGGCTTGTACACGACGGGCTCGCCGTTCCCGCTCTCGGTGTACGCGCAGCTCGGGCTCGTCCTGCTCGTGGGCCTCGCCTCGAAGAACGCGATTCTCATCGTCGAGTTCGCGAAGGACAAGCATGAAAAGGAAAACTACTCGATCGTCGAGGCGGCCGGCTCCGCCGCAGGCGGGCGCCTGCGCGCGCTCCTCATGACGGCATTGACGACGCTCCTCGGTACGCTGCCGATGATGATCGCAACGGGCGCCGGCGCCACGAGCCGCCACCATCTCGGTACGACCGAGTTCTGGGGCATGGCCGCTTCCGTGGGCCTGGGCATCCTGCTTGTGCCGGGGCTCTATGCGCTCTTCCAGACGTGGCGCGAATGGATTAAAGGTTTGTTTGGGAAGAATTGAGGTTGAAGATGAAGAAGCTTGAAATGAAGGATATGCGAATTGTGCTCGGCTCGGCCGCCCTCGTGTGTGCGTGGGCGGGCTGTTCGAGCCTGCCGAGCGTGGGCCCCGACTACGAGGAGCCGAAGCTCGACATGCTCGTCGCTCCGGCGCCGGACGCGGGCTACCCCACCACGAACAAGACCGCGACGGGCGAGTTCAAGCCCGCCGCGACGAACGAGGATCCGCGCGTGGAAATCACGCCCGAGACGATTCGTGCCTGGTGGAGCCAGTTCAACGACGAGGCGCTCACGAACCTCATCGCGGGCGCCGTTTCGAACAACCTCTCGTTCCTCATCGCGCAGGAGCGCCTCGTGCAGGCGCGCTGGGCGGTGGTCGGGAGCGCGGCCGCGTTCATGCCGAAGATTTCGATGGACGGCACCTACACGCGCTCGGGCGCGCACCGCTTCACGAGCTCGCGCGCCGGGAGCGGCAAGAACTATCACGGCGACCATTGGTCGAGCGGGTTCGACGCCTCGTGGGAAATCGACATCTTCGGCGGCACGCGCCGCGCCTACGAGGCCGCGGGCGCCTCGCTCGATGCGGCGGCCTGCAACGTCGAGTACGCCTGGGTGTCGCTTTCCTCCGAAATCGGCCGCCAGTACATTACGCTCCGCACGGCGCAGGAACGCCTGCGCGTGGCGCGGGCGAACCTCAAGCTCCAGGGCGAGACGTACGACATCCTCAAGAGCCGCCTCGATAGCGGCATCGGCGACGAACTTGCCGTGAACCAGGCGAAGTACAACGTGGAGCAGACGCGCGCGACGATTCCGAATCTGCTCGAAGAAGAAGAGGAGTGCCTGAACGCGCTCGCGATTCTCGTGGGCACGACGCCCGGCGCGCTCCACAAGGAACTCGGCACGCTGCCTGACCGAGACTGGGTACTCGCCCCGCAGCGGCTCGCCGCGATCCCGCTCGACCTCGTGCGGCAGCGGCCGGACGTGCGCGCGGCCGAACGCGCGCTCGCCGCGCAGTCCGCCGCCGTGGGCGTGGCGCGAAGCTACCTCTTCCCGAAGTTCTACATCAACGGCTCGTTCGGGCTCGACAGCATCGAGGCGAACAAGTTCTTCCGCCGCGATGCGTTCCTCGCCTCCATCGGCCCGAGCTTCAGCTGGCCGATCTTCCAGGGCGGCAACCTCATCGCGAACATGAAGAAGGAAGAATCCAAGATGAACGAGGCGGCGCTCAACTACGAGCTCGCCCTTACGACGGCCCTCGGCGAAGCGCGCAGCGCCTACAGCGCCTACACGCAGGAATACCACCGCTACCAGTCGCTCCTTGGCGCGGTCAAGGCGGCGCGCGCGGCCGTGGACATCTCGAACGACCTCTACAAGAACGGGTTGAAAGACTTCAACAACGTGCTCGATGCGCAGCGCTCGCTGCTCACGTTGGAAGAGGCCTCCACCATCAGCAGAGGCCGCATTACCTTGACGTTGATCGCCCTTTACAAGGCGCTCGGCGGCGGTTTGACGTTGTAGTTTTTGATTTTGTCAAGAGGGGTGTGAAAAATTTTTTTTCATTTTCCTGTTGCCAATTTAAGAAATTTTCACTATGATTTATAACCAAGAAGGCCCGCAAAAGGTTGGCTCGCCTTCCAAACAGTTATTAAAGAGGTTTAAAAGAAGATGAACAAGGCACTGCATGCGCTCGTATACGTGATCCTGGCGGTCTCGGCCGCCGCCCTGTATTTCGAGTACAATCTGTACGGAAAGAAGGAGCTTCTCAAGGAGCGGAACCGTCAGCTTGAAGATTACCTTGTGCGGATCTCAAAGACGATCGAGAAGGTCGATCCGGCCAAGCCCGCATCGGTGGCCGAGGCGCGCAAGGATGTCTCGCCGATCGAGGCGAAGACGGTGGATACGCCCGAGACGCAGAACCTGCTCGAGGATTATCCCCAGCAGCTCGAAGAGCAGAATCTTGAGAAGCTGAACTGGGGCGATAAGGAGCGCGTCCAGTCCCGCAATCTCTACAAGCTCGATGCGGAAGGCAACAAGATTCCCGATGCCGCCAATCCCGGCGACTTCGTGAAGAAGGGCCCCGGTACGGCGCAGGAGCTGCTCGACATCCTCGTCGATCGCGCGAAGGCGCAGCAGACCGCGCTCAACAATACGCGTGCGGAACTTGCGAACACCCGTACGAAGCTCGAAAATCTCGTGGCGTCGTACAACAAGCTTCCGCCGGCGATGCGCCAGGACAAGATCACGATCGAAGAGAAGAAGAAGCAGATCGCCGATCTCGAAGCCAAGAAGACGGAGCTCGAGGAGAACGTGCAGAAGCTCAAGACGCAGATCGAGGATCTCAACTCCGAAATCAAGTCGGTCAAGGAAGAGCTCCAGCAGGCGAAGGACGAGACGGAATCCGTGAAGGA
>JAZLJP010000123.1:0-4887 GCA_045617985.1 Kiritimatiellia bacterium | reverse complement strand
TGGTGGCCCGCTCGAGATGGATCCGGACAAGATTCTGGAAGTCATGGGAACGAACGTGCGTGGTGGTTTCCAGGTGACGCAGGCAGTCTGCAACCGCTTCTTCCTGAAGGGGAAGGAGAAGGGGGAGCGGGGGAAGGGCGTCGTGGTGTTCCTCTCCTCGAATACCGCGCAGCGGGCGATTCGCAACCGCACTGCGTATTGCGCTTCGAAGGGCGCGATCAATTCGATGGTGCGCTCGCTCGCGCTCGATCTTGCGCCGCTGGGCATTCGCGTGAACGCCTGCGCGCCGGGGTACATCTACACCGAGCGTTGGGACGTATTGGACGAGGCGATCCGCGCGCGCCGCCGGGCGAACTGCCCGCTCGGCCGCGAGGCGAAGGGGGCCGACATCGCGAACGTCGTGGCGTTCCTCGCGTCGGAAGAGAGCGGCAACATGACGGGCGAGATCGTGACCTGCGACGCCGGTTGCAGCTGCCAGCACATGCCGAAGGACGTGGACTTCTGATGGCGAACGAAAAGACATCGTCCTACAAGTGGCTCCTGCTCGGGCTGCTCAGCTGTGCGTTCTTCTTCCATCAGGCGGATCGGGCGCTGTTCGGGCTTCTGACGATCCCGATTCAGAACGAACTGCACTTGACGGACGTGCAGATCGGCTGGATCAACACGGTGCTCAGCTGGACGCTGGCGGCGATGACCACGGTCGCCGGGTTCGTGGGCGACCGCTGTTCGCGGAAGTGGATCATCACGCTGTCGCTGCTCTTCTGGTCGCTGATGACCGTCTGCATGGGCTTCGTCGGCGACTGGCAGGTTCTTGGGATCGCCCTCCCGGCGTTCGTAACGGTGATGTTCTTCCGTTCCATCGCGACGGGCGGCGGCGAGAGCTTCTATGCGCCGAGCGCCTATGCGCTCTTGGCCGCGCACCACCGCGAGACGCGTTCGGTGGCCCTTTCGGTTCATCAGGCCGCGCTCTACGTGGGCCTGATGAGCAGCGGGGTGCTGGTGGCCTGGACGCTGGGCGCCCTCGGCGGTTGGCGGCAGGTGTTCATGGCCTTCGGCGCCGCAGGATTCGTGCTCGGGCTCGTCTTCATCTTCGCGTTGAAGAACGAATCCGCGCCCCATGCCGCCGAGCCGAAAAAGGGCGTGGCGGCGCTGAACGGCCTCAAGGCGTATTTCGCGAATCCCTCCGCGCTTTGCGCGACGGCGGGTTTCATCGCGATCGTCTTCGTCAACAACGCCTACCTCTTCTGGGCGCCGAAGTTCATGGCCCAGAAGTTCGGCGTGGCGGTTGGCGCCGCCGGCCGGGATACGATGCTCTGGCATCATCTTTTCGCGTTTGCCGCGATTCTGGCGGGCGGCGTATTGACGGACAAGTTCGTTTCGCGGCTGCCGCGCTTCCGGCTAGGGTTCCAGATGCTTGCCCTGCTGCTCGGCGCGCCTTCGCTGGTGCTGATCGGATTCTCCTCTTCCGCAACGGCGATGATCGCCGCGACGGCGGCGTACGGGATCTTCCGCGGCTCATTCGAGGTCAACACCCACGCTTCGCTTTTCGACGTGATCGCGCCGCCGTACCGTTCGACGGCGGTGGGGCTCCTGAACATGCTCGCGTTTTTCTTCGGGGGGCTTTCCGGCGTGGTCATGGGGGCTCTCTCGGAGCGGTTCGGCGTGCGGGGCTTTGAGATCGGCTTTGCGATCATGGGAGGCGCCTATGCGCTCGCGGCGGGATTGATGGCCGTTTCGTTTTTCATCACGTTCAAAAAAGACAGGATATCCGAATCATGAAGATCAAGTCCGCCCGTACGTTCGTCATCGACTGTTTCCGCACGAACTGGGTGTTCGTGAAAGTCGAGACCGACGACGGTCTTTCCGGCCTCGGGGAAGGCACGCTCGAATACAAGGAAAATGCGCTCGTCGGGGCGGTGAAGGACCTTGAGCACGCCCTCATCGGCAAGGACCCCTTCGACACCGAATGGATCTGGCACGAAAATTACCGCGACGCCTACTGGCGCGGCGGCCCGGTGCTGATGTCGGCCCTCTCGGCGGTTGACATGGCGCTCTGGGACCTGAAGGGCAAGGCGCTCCAGGTGCCCTGCTGGAAGCTCCTCGGCGGCAAATGCCGCGAGGCGGTGCCGTGCTACGCCAACTGCTGGTTCGCCGGCGCGAAGGAACCGGAGGAGTTCGCGGAGAAGGCGACGCAGGCCGTCGAGCTCGGGTTCAAGGGCCTCAAGTGGGATCCCTTCGGCAAGGCCTACCGCCAGTTGCCGGCGGCCGATTTCAAGAAGGCGATGAGGTGCGTCGAGAAGGTGAAGGCCGCAACCGAAGGCAAGGCCGAGATCCTCATCGAGTGCCACGGCCGTTTCGATTTGCCGACGGCGCTCAGAATCTGCAACGCGCTCGAGGCGTACGATCCCTACTGGGTCGAGGAGCCGCTCATTCCCGATACGATGCGCGCGCTTGCCGATCTCCGCAGCCGCGTGAAGGTGCCTATCGCCTGCGGTGAACGGCTTTTCACGACGCAGCAGATCATGGACGCGATCGAGCTGCGCTGCTGCGACTATCTGCAGCCCGATTCCTCGCATGCGGGCGGCATCACGGAGATGAAGAAGATCGCCGGCCTCTGCGAGGCGCACCACATTCCGTTCTGCGCGCACAACCCCTCCGGGCCCGTGGCGAACGCCGTCACGCTCGCGCTCGGCGTTTCAACGCCCGGCTACTGCCTCCACGAGACGCTCTTCGACGACGTGCCGTGGCGCAAGGACGTGATCGACGAGGATGTGAAGTTCGTGGACGGCATGATGTATCCTTCGAACCGCCCCGGGCTCGGCATCGAACTCGACGAAGCGGCCGCATCGAAGCATCCGAAGGCCGACCACTGGCTCCGCCACTACGCAGGCACTCTCACCAACGTACGCCCGCCGAACAGCGCCACGTACTTCCACGCCTGAGCGCTCGAAGATTCGTGTGCCAATAAGAACGGCTCTGGAGAAGTTGAAGACCGACGGGATTTCAATTGGAGAGTTGATTGACCGAAAGATCATTTCGGTTCGGGACCTGTCCGAGAACAATGGCGGCGAATTGTCCTGATGCAGACCAATCGCGAGGATTGCGGAGACCGATATCGTGAAATCGTCATTCCGCGTCCACATGACAAAAAATGGGCAATGAAGATCTCGGAAGATTTCAGGGAATATTTCCAGTCTCTTGCCGAAGCAAGAGCCAAGTTTGTGTCGTCGGTGAAGCGCGGGGACATCCCCATGATAGCGAGTGCCTCGGGGACGATCATGCCCGATACCTCTAGCGAAGATGAAACGTGAGATTACCGTATCGACCCGATGGCGTTTTCACGTTAAATCCTGTTCACGGGAAGGAGAAAATAATGTATAATGAGGTGCGGATGAAACAGATAGTGACAGTCCTGATTTTTGCAAGCATGTGGTTCGTCAGTGCGGCGCAGCCGGTGGCGCTGTCTCTGCCGCCCGTTGCGTATGCCGACACGGAGGTCGTGACCAATGTGCCGTTGCCTTTATTTGTCGCGATGGGCGGGGCGGTTCGCGTTTTCGCTCGGCTGTCGCGCGCCGCCCACGAACAATGTCGAGATCGCGTTCGGTACCGATGTCGATGAAGACGGCGTTCTCGCACCGCACGAGACGCGGCTCATCGTTGGCTGGGACATGTCAAATGTAAAGTTAAAAATGGAGAATGTAAAATGACCGTATGGGAGGAGGTTGGAATTTTACATTCTCCATTTTCAATTCTACATTCGGACGACGTACAGGGCGAGTCGTTCAGCGTACAGTTCCTTCCCGAGTCGTTCACGGTGATTCTGAGGTGACGCCATGACGATTCAGAACATCCTCGCGAATTTTTCTCGACGGTTCCACATGTCCGCTCGTCTGCCTTCTCGTCGTCCTGGTGGTGGTTGGCTTGGCCGGTGGTCTCGTTTATGGATATGCCTACCTGATGCGGAAATACGGGAAGCAGATGGCCGCCTTCCTGCTGTCCGTCGCCTTGTTTTCCGCTGTGGTCGCCGATAAGTCCGGGACGAACGCCCCGCCGAACGGCGTTTCGGGGACGAATGTCGTCGAACAGACCAACCAAATGGAGAATGGAAAATGGATAATGGATAATGTGGGGAGCTTGTCGGCATTCTCCATTCTCCACTTTCAATTTTAAATTCGGCGGAGCCGTTCGCGGTTCGACCGGCGAACGCGGTCGAGAACGCGCGGTGGCGGGCCCGTGGCGCGCATGTGGACGGGCTGACGATTTCGGCGTTGGGCTGGAGCTTCCGCACTCCGGCGGAATTCTTCGATTCACTGCTTGTCTACTCGTACGGCGAGATCCAGCCCGATGTCGAGACGGCGTACTTTCCGCGTCCGTTTCCCGAGACGGACCTGTCGCTACTGCCCGAGGGGCGGTGGGGGATGATGCCGCACGAGGGCGCGGAGAGCCTGTTCTGGCACGCGACGTCGCCGAGCAATTCGCTGATCCTCACCTGGCAGAACGCTGCCTACAACCGTGACGCGAATTGTCCGACGAACCTGCAGATCGAGCTCTTCTCGAACGGCACGTACGTGTACCGCTACGACGATCGGACCGAGTATCATGCCGTGACCTATCCGTTCGACCTCGACGGCGACGGACTCGAGAACGTGGTCGATCCCGATCCGCTCGTCGCAGGCCCCGATGCCCACGGAACGAATGCCGAGGACAAATGTAATGTCTAAAGCGGATGAGTTCCACAAGGATTGCGAACAGGTGTTCACCCTTGATGCCGAGGGAACCGTTGGCGTGGAAAAACGTGGGAAGAGCATTTCGCGAACGACGAACAACTGCGTGCGCGTGCAGGGGAATGTCGTTTATGGGAAAGGGAGATGAAGTGAAAAAGATTCT
>JAZLJP010000122.1:0-3410 GCA_045617985.1 Kiritimatiellia bacterium | reverse complement strand
CTTTTGGAACGGGGCGAAAATATTTTTCGCCCAGTGTTTTCAAGGGCCTTGTGAAAAATCGGGATAAATTATCCCGAGAAAATCGGGATTAGGGTGCCTTGACCGGGGCGTAGGCCTTGTCATAAAATGGTTGCATGAAAGTTATCAGAATGATTTCAATGGCGGCTCTTGTTCTGAGTGCCGTATCGTGTTTTGCCACTGACAGGTGGTCGGATCTCAATGATGAGGCATTGAAAAAAACGTTTCAGCCGATTCCTCCCGGCAGACCTGGAGTACGTCCGTTCTGGAATGCGAACGCCAAGGCGTTCATGCACGTGCCGTCCTTTGACTTTAAGGAAGCCCCGGGTCGGAGTTCCTATGATTTCACGTTGCGGCAGACCAATGGCGCCGATGTCGCATCGTGGAAGTCCGACAAGCCGTGGGATCCGATCCCGGAACGGGTGTGGAAGGATCTCCCATGCGGATATTACAAGGTTTCCTGTGATGGTTCGGGAGAGCGGACATTCTACCGTGCGGCGGTGTTCAAGGGCCCGTATCCGTCATCGAACGGCGATTACCGCGCGGCCGCACGCCGATGCTACAAGGCGGTGACCGAGCTGCCGTATGTTCGGTCCTGGCTCGAGAAACCGGAGCCGTCGCCGGATTACGACCTCAATTGCTATCCGTCGAAAATTCTTGGGAATGTCATCACGGTGTTGGTGCGTGACGGATCGACGAACTCGGTGAAGATCGCGCGTCGGATGGCCGACTGGTTGATCGTGCAGAGCGAGAAGCCGGATGCGCCGCTCGCGCATTTTCCGCCGACCTACTGGGGTACGGCCCGTCCCGAGCCGGTGAAGTTCGCGGGCTGCGTCATGCTGCACTACCCGGCCCGGGTCGCCAATGCGTTCTTCGACCTTGCGGCGGTGACGGGCGAGCGTCGGTATCGAGAGCAGGCGGTCGCCATCGCCCGCACGTACCTGAAGTTGCAGGGAGAGGACGGCAGCTGGCCGCTGATGATGCGGGCAAAGGACGGGTCCGAATACCGACCGAACCGGCTCAATCCGAGCCGTTGGGTGATTGAGATGCTCGAGCGCGCCGGAAAGGCAACGGGCGAGAAGGCGTTTGCGGACGCCGTGGCGCGTGCTGTCGGCTTCTACGAGAGGGGACCGCTTGTGACTTGGAACTGGGAGGCGCAGTTCGAAGATCAGGATCCGCCGCCGCCTTACGGAAACCTGACCAAGCAGTTCGCCATGGAATGCGCCTGTCGGTTCTATGCGCAGGGACGGATCACGGAGGCGGAGGAATTGAAGGACTGGTGCGAGGATCAGTTCACGGTTTGGGGACCGCCGCTCCACATCTTCAACTGGACGACCTGGCGGATCCCGTGCGCGCTCGAGCAATACAACTGCTACATGCCGATCGACGGTTCGAGTGCCGACATGATTCATCTCTTCCTGACCGCCTACCGGGCGACGGGTTCGAACTTGGACTATGAGAAGGCGAAGGCCCTGGCGGACGGTGTCGTGCGGAACCAGCGCAAGGACGGAACGATCCCCACTTACTTCTTCGAAAACCGCTGGGAGAACGGACAGTCGGCTTCGGACTGGGTCAACTGCATGGCCTACACGTCGACCGTGCTGGAGGAGTTCGCGCCTCTCGCCGAGGCGAAGGCCGAACTGGAACGTTTTGTCGGCGCAGAGATATAATGGGAACAATTCTTTTCAAGCCTTACCAGGACTTAGAAGAAGGATTGTTCTTTGATAACTGAAAGTGTGACAGAATCCGACTTGCAAACAGGATGACCGTGCGCTTGGCGTTTGAATCGCCGCGCACGGTCACCTGTTCACAAGTCTTCACTCCAAAGACAAAGCGCAGTCCCTCCTCAAGTCTGCTATAATGGATTTGAATAACGCACTCATCCGTGAGGAGGTGCAAAAGACCAAACAACATAACCCAAGGAGGGACTGCAATGGAATATGATACCACAATCGGGGTCGACGTGAGCGACCGAACTTCGAAAATCTGCGTGATGCGCAAGATGCCGGATGGCGAGAGGCGTGTAATCGTCGAGACGACCTGCGCCACGACGAGGGAAGGATTCGCCGAGGCGTTCGCGAAGTTCGAGCGCGGCTGGCCTGTCGTGTTCGAGACCGGGACGCACTGCCGGTGGATGGACAAGTGCTTCAAGATGCTCGGATTCGGGACGATCGTCGCCAATCCGGGCCTCGTGCCGTCGACCACGAAGCCGAACAAGAAGAACGACCGCAACGACGCCCGCGAGCTGGCGCGGCTGGCGATAGCCGATCCCGCGATGCTCCACCCTGTTTTCCTGCGCGACGAGGTCTACCAGCAGATGCTCCGCTTCCACCACGCGCGCAACATGCTGATCTCGCAGAGGACGCAGACGATCAACCAGATCCGCGGCTTCGCCAAGTCGCTCGGATACCGCATCGAATGCGCCTCGACGGAGAAGTTCCACGAGGTCAGCAGGGCCGACTGGCCGAGGGAGCTTGAGGAGGCGGTCTGGCCCATCATGGGGACGCTCAAGACGATCAACCTCAAGATCAGGGCCTACGACAAGCTCATCGCGCGACTTGCCGAACAGCCAGAGTTCAAGGCGATGGTCGAACGCGTCCGCGTCGTCTACGGCGTCGGAATCATCGGCTCGACCGTCTTCATCGCCGCGATCGGCGGCAGGCCGGACCGTTTCAGGCGTTCCCGCGACGTCGGGGCCTACCTCGGCATGACGCCCAGACAGGATCAGTCGGGCGACACGGACAAGCAACTTAACATCACCCACGCCGGATCGGACATCGTCCGCACGGCACTGGTCGAATGTGCGGGAGTCGCGCTCATGGCGAACGCGAAGGACACGGACCTGAAACTCAAGGGGCTCCGGATCGCGCTGCGCGGAGGCAAGACCGCGCGCAAGAAAGCAAAGGTCGCGGTGGCGCGTGCGATGGCAGTGACGATGGTCGCCCTGCTTCAAAACCCCGACAGGGAATACGTCGCCCTGTCCGAAGAGGGCAAGCGGGGGCTCGAGCGGTACAACGCGGAGCTGGAATACCTGAACATGCAGAAGGCCGCGAAGAAGGCGGCGTAATCCAGCGACTTAGGATTTCGGGCGAGGCAAACTAATCAAGGCTGGTTGCCGATGAGCCCGGCTTCAATGAAGTTCAAGATGTCCCGTCCCAGGTGAGTGCGGTGCGCCTCGTGCACGTCAAGTGCGACGCAGAGATGGCACCCCTGAAGACGGACTATAGCGTGCAAGCGCGGCGAAGGCTGCGGATTGCGAATAAGAGAGAGACATCACTGGCTTGTTTGAAACCGAGCGGCATCAGCAGAAAGACGACGATGAACTGAAAACGCGAGGAAAGCGGATGGCAAAATCGCACGCGATTGGCCATTGACAATTGTTCCCATAAGAG
>JAZLJP010000121.1:0-5188 GCA_045617985.1 Kiritimatiellia bacterium | reverse complement strand
TGATAAGGCGTACGCGCTTAAACTCTTGGAACATTTCTATTTGCCTGAAGATTTCGGCGAGGCGTTGACGGCGGCGATTGGGAATTTGGAAGGCGAGGGTGAGATGCTTTCGTCAGCGCGTTTGCTTGACGCTTTGAATCGGCGATACAATGTTTCCTTTCTTCGTGACTATGCGATAGACGACGAGGCATTTAAGCAGGTCGTTACGCATTTTGACCCTGCACACCGTTCTTGGACGGGATCTGTTCTTGGTGAAAGTCGAAATGATGATAAGTTGACTTTTAAGGATGTGGTCGAAAAACAGTTTGGCGGTATTTTCTCACATGATGAGTTTTTTGAGTTCGGGAAGACGGCCTGGGGCTGGGGAGAAGAACACCGGGCGTGGCATCATAGACAATTGTGGAAGAGCTTTATGCGTTATGATGACGACCACTGGTCATCGGTAGGTTATTTCAGACGAGCCGCACATTGGGAGGGACTTTCTGAAAACGTGTCTGAAGTTCTGGGCGGACTGCTTGGTTCGAATCCGTTCATGCCTCTTGCCCATGTTTCACAGCATACACTTGATTCTTTGCCGCCTTTGACCTTGGACGGAACGCAAGTGGAATGGACGCGGGAATTGCTGGCCAGCGTGGCGTATCATTGCCTGCCGGAAATCGGGACGTTGAATCATGCCAAGTTGCCGTATGGCGTGACGACGCTTCTTGTTCCGCAGGGGGTCAAGGACATGACGGATGGCGTGGAATATGTGTTGGAAATCATTAGCATCCCATAGGCGCAAAACCGCTTAGGCCTAAACGCCTGAATCGGCGTTTACGCTAATCGTTTTTGCGCCTATGGAATGATGTTTTCGAAGAGGTTTTCTGAAAATCGAGAGCGAGGCCTGGAAATCCTCAGGATTTGCCGCATTGCCATCCCATCGGAGACATCGTGAATGGCACGAACCCCTGCAAATACAGGGGCTTTGGCTTGGGCGCGTCCGATTTCCATCCACCTGCCGTCCCATACATTTCGAGAAGCCGGACGACGTTGCGCCTCACCCAGACGGCCGCGCGCACGACTCCCGCGAGGCGGCTGAAGCTCAGGTTCCACTTCGCGAGGAACTTGAGGAAGCGCAGCAGCAGATGCACGAACAGCCCCGTCCAGATCTGCCACTTGACCGCGTTCTCGCTGTATCCGACGAAGTCGCGGAGCTGGCACGTCTGCTTGAGCTCCTTGAAGAACAGTTCGACCGCCCACCTCGCGCGGTAGAGCTCCGCCACCGTCTTCGCGGACCACTCGCGGTTGTTCGTGAAGAAGACCATCTGCCGCATCTGGCCGCGGACCTCGATCATCGCCGTGACGCGCCTGAGCGTCCCGTCGCCCGCCGTGTACTTCCCGGCCGTCCCCTTCCGCGAAGGGCGGACGATCTCGTCCTTGAGTATCTGCGTGGCCTTCGACTCCCCGTCGTATTCGACGGGGGCCTGAAGCTCCTTCACGACCTCCATCACCAGGTTCGTCTTCTCGCGCACGACGAAGAAGACGAGGCGGAGCGCGAGCGCGTTCAGGAAGCCGAAGTCGGTGTACGCCCTGTCCGCCACGAGAATGTCCCCGTCGCCGAGGTTCGCCGTCGCGGCCTCCGCCCGCACGGAATCATGGTGCCCCGCGTCCTCGACGATCGCGAAGGACGGCAGGAGGTTGCCGAGCATGTAGTTCATGTGGAGCTTCGCGGCCGCCTTCCGGGCGCGGTGCCGCGCCCAGTCGATGCTGTTGAGGACGAGCTGGATCGTGCTCGAATCGAGAAGGTGGATGTGGCGCTTCCGGAACCTGGCGAGGACGGACGGGTTCCTGATCCTGACGAATTCCGGGCAGAGGCCGCCGAGATAGTCCATCATCTTCCAGTACAGCTCCTCCATCATCGCCGGGTCGCGGCGCTGGTTCGCGTTCGAGAACGTGTTCCTTCTCGGCGGCACCGCGCCGCGCAGCTCCTGCCACTGGGAGGCGTGGACCCTCGCCGCGTCGCAGACCCCGTTGAGGGATTCCGTTTTCGTGAGCTGCTGGTAGATGAGTGCGACGGCGTGGCTCCACGGCGTGAACACCCGCGAGAGGTCCTTCGTCGCGGCCGCCGCGGCGTGGAAGATGTTCGGCGGAATGAGGTTGACAATCTGCCGCAGGATGGGGTATACTGTCTTTGTTGCTTCTGGAGGTTGTGTTTTCATAATCCTGTAGGTTACAGGAAATCACCGCCAGATGCAACGCTAAACTTTAATCCTGTTCGCGAACGTAGTGAGCGAATGGGATGCTAATGTAATGGAGTATAATATTCGCCAGACGACGGGACTGGATAGCATGTAATGGTTGAAAACATCCAATCAATCTGTGTCAACACGGCCTACGCATGTCAAATGGAAAATGTAAAATGGAGAACGTAAAATGCTAGCATCCCGTAACGGCATTCTACGTTTTCCATTTTCCATTCTTCATTTGGATGCCGACGCCTGGGCCACGTTGGCCTATCCGAGCAACGTCGCAGAGATCGTCTCGCTCGGTTATTCGGCCTGGGCGTCGAATCGGGCTAACGATCAGAATCGCCGTCTCGTCGGTTTCACCGTTGTGTCGTCGAAAGGAAATTGGCCCATTCGTTTGACGGTCGGTGGCGTACCCGTACTCTGCGACGGAAAAGAGGAACTGAAGTCCGCCCTCGACTGTGGCGCGAAGTACGCCTTCTCGGTTTCCGATGGCGAGGTGCCGGAGATCACGCTGTTGACGACGAACGGCGTTGAACATGCGTACGGATTTCCTTTGTTCGGCTATCCTGTAGAACACACGCTTGGAGATATGACGGTACATTGGGACGCGCCAGGGAGCGGCTGGGTCTGCCGGAAGGCGGATGTGGTCCTTTCCGAACCTGATGCCAGGCATTTCTTCCAGAACGACTCGTGTCAAATATCGGCGACGGTCACGAACTGCATGGCCTCCGCCTATCTCGGATGCCGCTGGATCGGAGGAGAGGGGATTTCCTTTTCAAATCCCCATTCCCTTTCTACGGCGATTGTCTCTTGTTCGGGTGAAACGGGTTCGTAGATATTTCTCGACGAGGGGCGGACGACGCCGCTTGGGCCGGGTCGGATAGTGTTGGGCGTACCGGAGGGCGGCGGGTATGCGAGCGATTTCACCTGCACGACGAACGTCTATCTTGTCAGCCCCCATGTGGGGAATGGCGCGATCCAGGCGACGATTTCACTCTCGAATGGAGGTGGAACGCACGGGCAGACGAAATCCTATCGCGTGATCGAACCCCTGCGCAAGCTGGTGACGACTGAAGAATATGACGGGCGAATTGTCAATCCTTCTCGGCTCGTCTGGGGGGTGTTCTGCGGTCGAAACGCGCCGATGCGTCGTCGGTTGCGTGATGAACACGGTGAAATGGGATGAGACCTTTTACGAAAGTCACCCGAAGCGGTGAAAAATATGGTATAATTGTGCCATCGTTTCTGGAGCGCGGGTGCGGACGGATTTCGCGGGAGGCCTTCGCTCGGCAGAAATGGGTTAAAACGAAGAAAACGGAGTGTTCATGATTCAGATCGGTAGACGGGAATTCCTGCTCAAGACTGCGGCGGCGGTGAGCGTGCTTGGAACGTTTCGCACGGCGGCGCAGGCGGCTGTGGCGCCGTCGCGCACGATTACGATGGCGATTGTCGGCGCAGGCGGGCGCGGCCGTCAGATGCTGCCCGTCTTCCTGAACCAGCCGGGCGTGCGGTTTCTTGCCGCGTGCGACGTCGTGCGCGAACGGCGCGAATGGGCGAAGGCGCAGATCGACGCCTACAACGGCAACCGCGACTGCGTGGCCTTGCGCGACTTCCGCGAATTGTTTGCGCGCCCCGATCTCGACGCCGTCTACATCGCCACCGGCGACCGCTGGCACGCGCGCCTTGCCATGGGGGCGATGCGCGCGGGCAAGGACGTCTACTGCGAAAAGCCGATTTCCCTTTCCATCGCCGAAGGCGAAGCCGTGATGCGCGCGGCCGAGCTCTACCAGCGCATCTACCAGGGCGGCGTGCAGCGCCGCAACGTGGGGAACTTCGTGACGGCGATGAAGCTCGCCACAAGCGGGCGCCTCGGCCGCATCCACACGGTGCATGCCGGCATGGCCGGGATGGGCCATTCGGCGAAAAACCACTATCTCCCCGCACAGCCGCTGCCGAACCGCAACGACATCGACTGGGAGATGTGGACGGGCCCCGCGCCCCTCCGGGCCTACAATGCCGACTATGTGCTCAGGGGCCGGTGGCATAGCGAATACGACTACCACGGCGACCTTTCCGAATGGGGCTCGCACACGATCGACCTCTGCCAGCTCGCGCTCGGGCGCGCGCTCACGGCCCCCGCGAAGTACGTGCCCGTGGGCAAGACCGAGGTCCATGCGTTCTATCCCGACGGCGTGAAGATGGTGCTGCGCAGCCATGGCTTCCGCAACTCCTGCGCGATTCGCCTCGAGGGCGATGAAGGGTGGGTGGAAACGGACGACTCGGGGAGCATGTATGTGTCGAATCCGCTTCTTCTTGAAGGCCACACGATCCGCCACGAGCCCTGGACGCGTCCCGTGGCCCATCCGGCCGAGTTCATCGCCTGCGTGCGCAGCCGCCTTCGCGCGAGCGCGCCGGCGGATGCGCTCCACATGACGCATGTTGCCTGCCACGCGGCCTCGGTGGCGTACCACCTCAACCGCGCCATGGAATTCGATGTGAACACCTTTACCTTCCCGGGTCACGCCGATGCAACGAAGCTGCTCGTGCGGAGCGATCGCGCGCCGTGGACGCTGGAAGGTTGATGGAGGAAATGACGATGATGAAGATGTTCTGGTGCACGGCACTTTTGGCCGCCGCGGTGGCGGCGGAACCTGTCGATGAAGCGCTTCGCGTGGCGGCGGCCGCAGCGCGCGCGGGGAAGGGCGCCGTGGCGGCGCAGACGTTCGAAACGGTTTACCGGAATCAGGCGGCGCCCGCCCATCAGCGCCTCGCGGCGCTCTGCGGTCTCTTGCGCACGGATGCGGCGCGCCTCGATGCGTGGGCCCGCGAAGGCCTCGCCTCGGCCGATGCGACGACGCGCGGGGCGGCGGCGCAGGGGCCCGCCCTTCTGCCGCCCGGGCGCCTTGCCGCCGTACGGGGCCAGGGGGTTGCGACTTTGCCGCCGGCGGCGCGGGAGCAGG
>JAZLJP010000120.1:0-29014 GCA_045617985.1 Kiritimatiellia bacterium | reverse complement strand
GTTCGGGGCAATATGTCGTTCCTGACGTCGGGCTACAACAACTCGACGTTGCTGTTCACTTTGAGCGGCGGTGTCGTGCGCGGCGACATCCTGAACAACCAGTCATCCTCGAGTTCGACTTCGACATTCCTGCTCGCGGGCGGTACGCTTGCGCCGCAGACCGATACATCCACTTGGCTCTCGCAGGGAACGTTGACGGTGGCCGAAGGGCACGCGGTCATTGCCGATACGGAAGGACACAATGCTGCCTGGTGTGCGAAGGTGCAGGATGCGGCTGGTGGCGTGGCCTACGATTTTGTCAAGCGCGGCAAGGGTACGCTGACATTCCCGGTCGCGAACACGGCAACGGGTATGCTGACGGTCGAGGATGGTGCGGTCAACGTGGCGGCGGCTGAATTGGCGGCGGGCGAGGTGCGTCTTGCGGCGGGTGCGACGCTGTCGCTGGAGAACGGCGGCTTCGAGACGCGTACGCTGCAGAACCTGACGCTGGCGGGTGGTTCGCGTCTCGCGGTCGACCTCGGCGAGGCGGGCTGCGACCAGTTCGTGCCGACGCACCTGACGATCGAGAATGCCTCGGCGGTCAATCCGATTCTGATCGTCGTGTCGCCGATCGAGATTGCGGAGATTGCGGCGGGCCATACGTACACGGTCCTCGCGGGCGGTGTGACGGCGGCGGACCTCGACAAGTTCGTCGTGAACGGCATCGATGCCGAATTGAGCGTCGTGGAGGGTACGCTGGTGGTCGGACGTTCCACGCGCGAGAAGAAGCGCGTCGTGTGGACAGGTGCTGCGAACGACGGCGGACTTTGGTCCACAGGTGACAACTGGGAAGGCGGCGAAGTGCCGCAGAACGGCGACACGGCGGTGTTCGCGGCGACGACAGGCGGTACGACATCCTTCGACCTCGCGGGCCTTGCGCTCGGCGGCGTCATCATCGAGGCGGGCGCAGGTACCTACACGCATGTGGGTACGGACGCCTTGCGCGTCACGGGGGCGATTACGAACCTCTCGGGCCAGGCGCAGGTGTTCCAGCAGCCGGTGATGATCGGCGTCTCGGGCCGGACGTTTGAGGTCTGTACCTCGGGCGATGTGATCCTGACGAACACGGTGACGACGGCGGCGACGCTGTTGAAGAAAACGGGCACGGGCCTCCTGGGCCTGCATGCGGCGGGCCTCCTCACGGCAGGCGACGTCGAAATCGACGAAGGTACGCTGCGCCTTGACGAACGGACGGCCGACCTCTCGATCCTCCGGGCCTCGGAAGGCGGTCCCTATTCGCTCGTGGTGAAGAGGGGTGCGCGACTTGACGTCAACGCCGCCGGTGCGGGCAAGGCGGATCTCGTCGTGGCCGAGGCGGTGCACAAGTACACGATCTTCTTCGAAGGCGACGGCCCCGATGGACAGGGCGCGCTCTACAACTCGGCGCAGGATGTCAGCTGGGCTTCTTACTTCAGCCATCTCGTCCTTACGGGAGACGCATCGGTCGGCGGCTACCATCTTTCCGTGCGCGCCATCGACGGTTCGGCGAACACGGATCTCATCGTGGAAGGTCCCTATCAGCTGACGGTGAAGTCGCCTGCGTACAATTATGGCTTCAACTTCCACTCGGTGCATTTCGAGCTGGCCTCGCTGGCAGTCGTCGGCAAGCTTCAATTCGAGGGCACTATTACCGGCGTCATCACCAACGGCGTTCAATTCGTGGACAACACGGTGCTGGCGCTTTGCTCGGCGACGGTGCCGCCGGAAGTGCCGATCACGATCGCCGACGGCGCTGCGGTGCAGCTGTCGCGTGCGAACGGGGCGGGCACGGTGAATTCCGACTTCACGGTCGGTTCCGGTGCGACGCTGACGTTCTCGAACCATGCCAACAGCATCGTCTTCAACGCGGCCTTCCGGAACGGCGGCACCGTGGTGAATCCGGGCGGCAACGTCTATTATCGCGGCGCGACGGTGACGGGCGGTACGTTCCAGACCACAGGCAGCCACACGTGGTTCACCGGCGCCATCAACTCCCCGGAGGCGAACATCACCATCTCGGGGGCGGGGCCGTTCATGTTTGGCGACGAGAATACGAGCCTTCCGTTTGGGTTGCCGACATTCGGTTCGGTGAGTACGGTTGGCACCATCGGCAATTCGCGTTTCATGCCGCTCGTGTCGACAACGGTTTCGAACGGCGTATTCGATGCCGTCGTGGCGAATACCACCTCGCTGGACCTCGACAGCTTCAATGAAACGGCCGTTCTCACCTTGGAGAACACCACGTGGACGCTGCTGCAGGATTTCTACCTGGGCCGCTATTCGCGGCCGGGAAAGCTCGTGATCGGCGAGGGTGCGACGATGACGGTGCCGGGGCTCGTGTACATCGCAACCGATACGCCTTCGCCGGGCGAGACCTATCTTGAAGTCGCCGAGGGCGGTACCCTCAACTGGACGCCTACTGCGGGCAGCAACGGTTTCCAGATCGGCCGCGGCGTCAAGACGGACGACACGACCCTCAAGCCCTCCCGCGTGAAGGTGACAGGCGGTACGTTCAATGCTGCGGGTGGTATCGTGCTGGTGGGTGTGGACCTGGCCTATTCCTATCTCGAAGTCGAAGACGGCGTGTTCAATTCCTATGGCATGGACATTCGCCACCGCAATAACCAGCGGGCCAAGTGGGGCAAGGCGCATGACGAGCGCTATCGTCAGACGGGCGGTACGATCAACCTTGGTGGGCGCGGTTTCTATACGTCATGGCTGAATTGGCTGCATCCGCATGCCGACCTCAAGAACGGTTTGCTGCGGGCGGCCTCCGACACGTCGACGCGCCACACCTATGTTTCGGCGGCCTTCGGCGAATCGCCGACGGACAAGGGAACCTTTACGATCGACCCGAACGAGCACATGATCGCGTGGAACGCGCCGCTGATGGGCGCGAGCGACGTGGCGCTTCGCGGAACCGGTACGTTCAAGTCGGATCGCTCCCGCCAGTCCATCCCCGAGGGCAAGTGGACAGTCGGCGCGAATGTGACGGCGGACCTTTCGGGCGCGGCGGGCTTTGCGGGCGGCCTCGAACTCGAAGCGGGTGCGCGGGCGAGCGTCAACATCGCGGGCGAGGCGCTTTTCGCGTGCGGGTTCTTCAATCTCGACCAGTTCGCGAACTTTGCCGCGCTGTGCGCCTTCCCGAACAATCTGCCGTTCCTCGTGAATACGCTCGACGAGGTCCATCAGACGTTCGCGACGGAAGCCGAGAAGCCGATGGGCAACAACGTGTTCTGCGTCTACAAGGGCCAGTTCTACGTGAGCGCCGCCCAGGCGGGCACGTGGTATTTCGCCGGCGTCTACGACGATGGCCTTGCGCTTGACATCGACGGCGTGACGGCGATCGAAGTGGCGAGCGCGAGTGCGCAAGGGTTCGGCCAGATGGACCTTTCGGAGGGCTGGCACGACTTTACGCTCTACACGCGCGACGGCACGGGCGCGCGCGGCCCGACCGTGGCCGACTGGAAGGCGGCCGGCATGGCGCTCGGCTTCTCGACGGAGAAGGATGTTGCAGGCGTGACGAATCCGAAGTCCTTCACGCGTTTCGATTCGCACAACCTCAAGATGCGCGCCCCGCAAGGGGCCGGCTGGCGCACGGGTGCGCGGTTGCGCGTGCTGGGCGCGCTGGGGTCGGGGAACCTGAACACCTATATGAACGACGATCTCATCTACCTGACGAGCGACACGGTGGTGACGAGCCTGAAGGCGTTCAACGCGCATGCCGGCAATGCCGCCTGGTGCGGCACGAACCTGCGCCTCGAGGGCGCGTTCTACGTACCGGCGGAGAATGCGGGCGCTTGGACGATCACCGGCCAGTACGACGATCGCATCAACGTGTTCGTGGACGGGCAGAAGATCCTTACGACGACGGCCTACAATGTGCCGCAGACCGGCACGACGGCGCCGCTGGCGGCGGGTTGGCATACCTTCCGCTTCGACACGATGGACGGTTCCACGGCGGCGGGTACGGGCTACGGCGGCATGTTGACGGACGACAACGGCGTCTCGTGCGCCGTATTGGTGACGCCGGCGAACAGCACGCAGAAGCTCGCGTTCATCGAAGACAACTTCCGCATCGCGGCGAACGTCTTCGATTCGCAGAAGTGGTACCCTGCGGGTCTGGGCGGCGTGGTGAAGCTCGGCGCCGGCGCGACGCTGATGAACAACAGCACGGCGCCGGGCGAGTCGGAGGCGTGCCCGATCTACGGTACGCTCGCGGGTGGGGGCGCGCTCGCGGGTTCGTTCGCCTTCACGGGCGAGGCCAACGCCTGGCGCGTGGTGGGTGGAGGAGCTGCGGCGCGGCTCACGGAAGTGGTCGATACGACGGAGGTCGCAAACAGCAACTTCCTCTCGGGGTTGAAGACCATCGAGGCCCAGTTCCCCGACGCGAAGCCGATCAGTCAGACCTATCGGATGGGATCGGCGTTCTCGCTGACCTCGGCCGATGCGGCGGCGATCGAGGTGCGTGCGACAGGCCCGAACGGCGAAGAGTTCGAAGGCTGGTCTGCTGCAGTGGTGGGCGGCAAGCTCGTCCTACGCAATCCGCATCCGGCCGGTCTCACGTTCTTCATCCGTTAATCCGAAGTTCCACGGAGTCGTTTCTCCGCTAACGCTGCGAAATGACTCCGCGAAACTTCATTTTTGGGAGCGCAGGGGGGCTGAAAAATGGCTGAAAAACGGATAAACTCCAGGAACTCCGGCATTGATGATATTGGCGAATTTATGCTATAATAGGGGCGGTTTCTGCGGGGCGTGTACAGTGGATGCGCCCCAGGCGAGTGGATTTAACGACGATAGAACAGGAAAATGACAATGAAAAACAGATGTGGATTCCTGACGAATTCGAAAAGCTGGTCGATGCTGGGCCTTGCTGTTTCGGCGTTGACGCTGAACGCCGCGGTGTTCGATTTCGAGAGCGGCAACCTCCAGGGCTGGAAGGTCGTGGATGGTACGTTCGAAGTGGTGGTGAGCGATCGCGCGAAGCAGCATCACGACAATAAGCCTTACGTGAAGGGCGGCAGGTGGTTCGTCTCCACGCTCGAAACCAGGCGCGGCTACCCCGACGATGGGCAGACGGGCGTGATCGAGAGCCCCACGGTGCGCCTTGCGGGGCCGAAGATCACTTTCAAAATCGGCGGCGGGCGCAACCAGTGCTTCTTCGCGCTCATCGACCGTGCGACCGGCAAGGAGCTCGCGCGGGAAGTCGGCAACAACGCCCAGCCGCTCGTGACCAAGAGCTGGGACGTGCCGGCCGCGGTGGGGAAGGACGTCTTCTTCCGCGTTGTGGATGAAGGAACCGGTGGCTGGTGCCACCTTACGATTGACGACGTGAACTTTGAAGGCACGATCGGCGCGGCGGACTTCGACGACCGCCCGGCGGCGCCGGATGCCGCCTTCGATGCGCGTGTGCAGTGCGCCGAGAAGGCGATCGACGAATTCGCGGGCAAGTTCCCCGCCTATCCGGCCGCCGCGCTGCGCGCGGAACTTGCGAAACTCGTGAAGATGCGCGGCGGGGCGACCCGCCGGAACGCGTTCGATGCGTTCCTCGTGCGCGCGCTCGTGAAGGAGAACCCGCTCGTGAACGCGAACGAGATTCTCTACGTGAAGCGCCCCCAGTACCGCGGCGACCACCACAATACCGCCACGCTCTTCCAGTGCGGCGAAATCAACCAGAACAGCTACAACACGAAGGGCGCTCTCCGGGCGCTCGATCCGAAGACCGGATCCGTGCGCGACGTGCTCCCGGAAGTCGACGGACGCACTCCGCGCGATCCTGAGGTGAGCTACGACGGCAAGAAGATCGTCTTCTCGATGCGGAAGGGCCGCGAGGACAACTACCACATCTACACGATCAATACCGATGGTACGGACCTTCGCCAGCTCACCTCGGCCAAGGGCGTTTCGGATATCGATCCGATCTTCCTTCCCGACGGCGACATCCTCTTCGGTTCCACGCGCGAGCCCAAGTATTGCATGTGCAACCGTCACATCATGGCGAACCTCTTCCGCATGAAGCCGGATGGCGCCAACATCCACCAGATCGGCAAGTCCACGCTCTTCGAGGGCCACGCCTCCGTGCTCCCCGACGGGCGCATCCTCTATGATCGCTGGGAATATGTGGACCGCAACTTCGGCGATGCGCAAGGCCTCTGGGTGTGCAACCCCGACGGTACCCGCCATGCGGTCTACTGGGGCAACAACACCTCGAGCCCGGGCGGCGTCATCGAGGCTCGCGGGCTTTCCAATCCCTCGAAGGTGATCGCGACGCTCGGCAGCTGCCATGACCGGCCGTGGGGCGCGCTTGGCATCATCGACCGTTCCCTTGGCGTTGACGGGCAGAAGCCGATCATCCGCACCTGGCCGGCCGATTTCCGCAATCGCTGCCATGGAAGCAGCCTCACGAACTTCGACCTGCGCGACTACATCAACGGCAACGAAGGTTCCGTGCGCCAGGACTTCGACTCCACGCGCGGCATCCGGCTGAAATACGCCGACCCGTTCCCGCTTGACGACGAGCACTTCATCTGCTGCCGCATGACCGGCCGCGGCGAGGAAATGGGCCTCGTCTACCTCGACCTCCACGGCAACGAAGTCGTCTTCCACACCGAAGCGCCAGGCTGCCATGCGCCGATCGTTCTTCGGGCCTCCAGCAAGCCGCCGGTCATCGAGACCAAGCGCAACTGGGAGGCGCCCAACGCGCCCGGCCGCTTCTACGTGCAGAACGTCTACATCGGCACCCACATGAAGGGCGTCGAGAAGGGCTCCATCAAGGCGCTGCGCATCATCGAAAGTCCCGAAAAGCGCAGCTGGACCAGACCGTGGGGGTGGGGCGGTCACGGCGAACAGGCTGCGTGCATGAACTGGCACTCCTTCGAGAACAAGCGCATCCTCGGCACCGTGCCGGTGGAAGAGGACGGCTCCGCCTACTTCGAAGTGCCCGGCAACACCTACGTGTACTTCCAGGCGCTTGACAAGGACGGCAAGATGGTGCAGTCCATGCGCTCCGGCGCCTATCTCCAGCCTGGCGAGCTCTACGGCTGCGTGGGCTGCCACGAAGACCGCGTGGGCGATGTGCCGAAGACGGAGAAACAGGCGCTCGCGATGCAGCGTGCGCCCTCGAAGCTCGATGGCGCGTATAACCTCTTCGGCTTGGAGAAGGGTACGCCGCCGCACTTCTATTCCTACATGACCGAAGTGCAGCCCATCTTCAACCGCCGGTGCGTGGCGTGCCACGACTACGGCAAGGATCCCGCGAAGAAACTCTGCCTCAGCGGCGACAAGGGCGCGTACTTCAACGCCTCCTACGTGGATCTCTGGGGCCAGGGCTACATCCGCGAGGCGGGCGGCGGCCCGGCCGAAATCCTGCCCGCGCTCTCCTGGGGCGCGCGCGTTTCGAAGCTCACGAAGTTCCTCGATCCCGCGCACGGCAAGTGCGGTATCACGCCCGAAGAGCGCATGCGCGTGATTACGTGGATGGACATCAATGCGCCGTATTGGCCGCGCTATGAAGTCGCCTGGCCGGAAAGCAGCGGCGGGCGCATGCCGCTCACGCGTGCGGAATTCGGCCAGTTGCAGAAGCTCTCGGGCATTCGCGTGGCCAACAGCGCGAAAGACCGCCGGAAGCAGCGCGAGATGCTGAACTTCGACCGTCCGGAGTTCTCCCGCATCCTCGAGCCCCTGAAGGGCAAGCCCGCCTACGCCGAGGCGCTGAACATCATCAAGGCGGGCAAGGAACGCCTAAAGACCAATCCGCGGGCGGATATGCCGGGCTTTAAGATGTGCCAGGTCGACCAGGCGCGCAACGACCGCTACGCGCGTCGTTTCGAAGAGGAATGCAAGGTCTACAACGCCATTCGCGCCGGCGAAAAGGTCTACGACAAGTAAATGGGCCTGAGGGTAAAAATCATCAAGAGATTAGGCATCACCGTCGCTTTGTCGACGGTGTGTCTCTTTGTCTATCTCTTTCTGGGGGGGAGCGATGCCGAGCGCCCGACGATGCCGGATCTCGGCCTCGTCGATGAAGCGGTCAAGGAGGAGGACAATTGGTTCGTTGCGTTGGCCGCGTCGACCAATCTCGTTTCGCTTTCTAAAGAGGAGGCCCTGTTCGTTTCCTCCGCTTGGTCGTCGCCGCGCGGATGGTGGAGGCACGATTTCGCATCCGAGAAACAGGCGTTTGACAAATTGGACGACCTGATTTCCCGTCACGGCGAATTGTTCAAGCAATTGGGAATGAACGTAAAACGGCGGGGGTGGCGGCACACGTCCCGGGAGGCGGCGGCGCGTAACTTTATCATGGATGAGGGTTTTGGGCTCGCGAAGAGCGCGGGGGTGAAGTTGCTGGATCTCAAAGTCAAGCGTGAACTCGACCAAGGTGAATTCATGTTCGCCTTTGCTGATTTGCGAACGCTTTTCAGTTTGGAGTTCGCCGTCATGCGGGGGGCTGAGAACTGGAGTACCTGCCTCGTCGCCCAGGAGCAACTGACGAAAACGGTGAGGCGTTTCATGCCGTTTGTCACTCAACTCGATGAGCAGCAACTGATGGAATTGCAAACGTTGCTGAACGAAAACGGGGCGTGCCTCGTCAGGGCTTATGCCAATGCCTACGCGCGGGAGGTGGAAACGGCGGAAGCGCGCTTTGACTGGTACTATCGGAAGGGCGGCTGCGAACAGATGATGGCGAGTCTCCGCTCGGCGTTGTCCTCCCTCGCGCGCAATCTCGATAAGGAAGCCGAGACTCTTTCCCGTGCCGCGTTCAAGCTGCCGCATTTCAATCGCTTTTCTTTCCATTTCAACCGGAGTCTCGCGAGGTACTATGAGGAGGCGGCGAGAATCCATGCGAATCTGTTGCGCGGTAAATACGATCTGCCCATTCGCCGGATTCGCGTCGTGACGGGGGGCAAGCCGGATTCTGACCTGTGGTCGCTGCCGATCTTCCCGAATTGGATCGGCCGGGCGATGTATAGGAAGCTGCCGGATTCCGGTGCGTGGATGTGTTTCGTCACGGCATCGAAATTGTCTGCGGTTTCGCAGGATCGCGTGGTCATTGCCGCCAATCGCTATCGGCTGGAGGAGGGCAAGTATCCGGAGAGCCTCGAGTCGCTTGTTCCCAAGTATCTCGATGCCGTACCGGACGATCCCTTCGGGTCGGGCAAGATCGGCTTCATCCCCGGTCAGGGAACGATCCATTCGGTGGGCGAAAACGGCTGTTTCAATGGCGTCATTCCTCCAGAAGGCGCGAAGGCGCTCCACTACACCAATGAGCGCGGCGAACGCCGCTGGTACACCCCCTACATTCGGAAATTGGACGGTACCTCCCTAGAGTGATTCGCGTGTCATCGAATTGCCTTTTCAACAACCGAGCGAGAAAGTGAAGTGATCTCATGAATCGAAGAGCGTTCATTCAGTCTTTGGCGGCTACGCCGCTGTTCCTTTCCTCTGCGGCGTGGGCGAATCAGCCGTCGCGTATTCCGAACTTTGGCGTGATCGGCTGCGGGCGGCGCCTTTATCAGACGATTGACGCGTTCTGGAGCCGTTCGTTGCGCATTATCGCCGCGAGCGATTGCGACCGTACGCGGCTCGCGCATGCCGAAAAGCGGATCAATGCCTACTACAAGGCGCATCCCGAACTGAATCTGAAAACCCCGTGCCGCGGGTATCGGGATTTCCGCGAGCTCCTCGCGAACCCCGCGATCGACGCCGTTTTCATCGCAACGCCCGAACACTGGCACGCGACGATGGCCATTCTCGCGATGCGTGCGGGCAAGGACGTCTACTGCGAGAAGCCGCTCACGTATTCAATCGCCGAGGCGAAGGCGCTGATGCGTACGGAACGCGAGACGGGCCGGATCCTCATCTGCGGGTCGCAGCAGCGGTCGATGCTCGAGTTCCAGACCGCAGTCGACCTCGTGCGAAACGGCACGATCGGCCGCATCTCGGAGGTCTATTGCGGCTTCGGCGGTCCCTCGTGGCCGCATCGCACCTGGTTCAATCCCGCGCGCGCGGCGGAGGAGGGGCGGCCGAATCCCGATGTGGACTTCGACCTCTGGTGCGGCCCGGCCCCGCTCGTGCCGTATTCTGACGAACTTTCGCCGCGCGGCGTTCACACGCGCTATCCTCCCTTCGGCAAGTACGACGACTGGTTCGGCACCGGCGGCATCGGCGATTGGGGTTCGCATCATCTCGATATCGCGCAATGGGCGCTCGGGCAGGATGCGGGCGGGCCGATTCGCGCCTGTGTTTCCACAGCGCCGCGTGCGACCGATCCGTTCCTCGGCGCCCGGCGCCAGGTGGGCGCGCAGCTCGTCTTCGCAGATGGCGTGCGCATCACGCACTTTACGGCGAAGACGGGCGGCTGGTTCGTGAACGGCGGCCTCTGGTTCTTCGGTTCGAACGGCGTTCTGCATGTGAATCGCGGGCGGTTCCGTTTGTGGACCGGCGCGGAGGTGAAGGCGACGCCGGATGTGACGTCTCGCGTGGACGATCTTTCGGACGGGAAGATCGGCATCACGCGTCGCGGCCTCGTGGAAGTCGCCGCGCAGGGGAAAACGTCGTTCGCGGCGCGCTTGCTTGGCGCGCGCAAGCAGTTCCTCGCGGGCAAGACGAATCTCATCGCGTTCAACCGCGGGGGGCATGTGCAGAATTTCCTCGATGCGATCGCGAGCCGGAAGCGTCCGATTACGGATTCGGCAATCGGCGGGCGTTCGAGCATCCTCTGCCAGCTCGTCAACGCAACCTATCTGCACGAGAAGACGATCGAGTGGGACCCCGTGAAGATGGACTTCGCTTCCGGCTCCGCCGGAACCCCCGAAATGCTCACCCGCCGGATTCCGCGAGCCCCCTGGCGCGTGTACGAATGATCGTGCGATTGCCCGAGAACGACTGTTGACATCTTGAAAGGGGATATGTTAGACTTTTCCTACTTGAATAAAGGAAAGGATTCTTAAAAAATGAAGAAGCTGACATGGTGCGTGGCTCTGGTCGGAGCGATGATGGGTTTTCTGTCTGCTGCGGCGGCGGATGGCGCGGTTTGGGATGCGTCCGTGGCGGATTTCCCGCGCCTTGCGGGGGAGACGGGCGACGCGGCGCGCATCCAGCGGGCGGTGGCGGCGGCGGGCGATGGCGGCGTCGTGTGGTTTCCGCGCGGCGAATATGAAATCGATACGATGCTCCAGGTGACGAACTTCACGTCGCTCCTCCTCCACAAGACGGCCCACCTCAAGGCCGTGAAGGAGATTCCGTTCCTTCTCCGCTACGAGGCGCGGCGGCCGCACACGCGCGCCCGCGAGGCGGGTGAGATGGGGCTCTTCATCCGCGGCGGCGATTTCGATGGCGCAGGGCTTGCGAACGGTGTATTGGTGATGGGCCGCCATCATTTCACGCTCTCCGATTCGACGTTCCGGAACGGCCGCCGGGTGGGCCTTCAGTTCGGTACGGCCAAGGACCGCGACGGCTGCGAGATGATTGTGAACAACATCTACTGCCTCTGCACGATTCCTGGCCTTGCCGGCAACGTCGGCATGTTGACCTTCGTGGGCGACTCGCATTTCACGGACGTCATCGTGGTCGACTACACGATCGGCATTCGCGACGAACGATGGTCGAACCGCTACACGCGCTGCCACGTGTGGGGCGGCCCCGTGCGGAAGGCCGGCACGAACGAGCCGGAGTATCTGCCGAATTCGATCGCCTTCGACCTCCGAGGATGCGACTGCGTGCTTGAAGACAGCTACGCCGATACGGCCATGATCGGGTTCAACGTGCGTAACGACGCGCGCATCTACAACTGTGCCTACTTCAACAATTACAACTTCAAGATGGATAACCCCACGGTGTTCGCCCACGAGCGTGGCTCGTTGATCGTCACGGGGGGCCGCTTCTCGAAAAACTCTCCCCGCGCGACGCTCTACCGCCGTGGCCCTGGCGCCGGCCGCCTCATTTGGCATGACAACCAGCAGCTCAACTTCAAGCCCGAGGACATGAAGGGCCTCAACGACGAATTGAATAAAACCGGCACGAAGGCAACCGCCGAAAAGAACAACGCCAAACTTGCCGGTTAACCCACCATGCAAAAGGTCTGCCGCACGTGTCGTTTTCTGGTTGCGATCGGGGCCTTTCTTGCCCTTGTGGCGGGTGGCGCGGTGGTCGAGGACGAGCCGGATGAATTGAGCCGGGAACGCCTTGGCGCAACGTTGACGGCCTTTAGCCGCTTCCGCGCGTATTGTGCGGCCCATCCGGCCTTTCAACGCGCGGTGCTGGCGTGCCCTGCGGTGGACCGTCTCCCGGAGGCTGCCGACCTCGTATGGATCACCGCCGAGGCGTTCGTTACGAATGCCGTCATTCGCGACTGGCACTCGGGCACCGTGGCCGGCGAGGCGTGTCTATGTGCGGGGGGCGGGCACCTCGCCGGCAAATGCCGGATTGGCGTGGAGATTCCGTCTGCGGGCTATTACCGCCTCTGGGCGCGTTATTATCACGACCGGGGAAGCGTGGCGCCGTTTTCCTGCGAGCTTGAGGACGGCCGCCTCGCTACGGAAACGGACGCTTCGCTTTCGGTTGTGCAGAACGCTTTCCTCTGGCGTTTCGACTGGGCGGAACATGCGCGGAAGGGTCCGCCGCTTCCTACGCGCAAGGACGAGCCGACAGGCTGGATCATGGAAGGCGCGCCGCTCGTCTATCTCACGGCAGGCCGCCACACGCTCACACTCTCCGGGCTCATCTGCGGCGGGCCTTTCGCCGCGCGCCGCGTGAGCGCCATCGCCCTCACGCGCGATCCGCTTGCGGTGCCGGAGAGGCCGGCGGGGCGGGGCCTCGTTCGGGTCGTGAAGCGTCCGCTCGGCGCCGAGACGAAAGCCGCCCGCGCGCTCTTCGAGCGGCGCCCGCTCGCGACGGCCGATGCGTCGCCCCGCCTTGAGCCCCTGTGGGCGAAGTGGCAGGCCGACTACCTTCGTTTCCTCGCGCTCGGCAAAGCCGAGGGCCTTGAGGAGACGCGCTTCGCCTCCCTTGTCGCGTTCGATCCCGCCTCCAACCTCATCGGTACGCCCAAGCAGATTGCGGAGGGTAAGGCTGAGATGCGGGCGGAGATCGCGCGGCTCGACCGCACGCATTTCCGCAAGAAAATCGAAGCCGAAGATTTTACGATGGGTAAATCCGGCTGGTGGGTGGCCGAAATGAACGGCTCCTCTGGCGGGCGCATGCTCGGAAACGGCTACTGGGGCGGTGAGGCGGATGCGTTTACCGCAACCACCGTTCCCACCTCGGGCGTCTACAACGTGTGGCTACGGTACATGGAAATCGGCGGCTACCTCTCGCGCTACACATTCCGGATCGAGAATGCCGCCGGCACGGCGCTCGCAACGAAAGAACTTGCGGGCGACGCGGCTTTCAACAAGGCGCATCCGGGCCACCAGTGGCTCAAGTTCACGCTTGATCTGAAGGAGACGAATCTCGTCTTTCGCGTCGTCAAGAAGGAGGCGGGGGCCACCTACCGATGGGTCGATTGCGTGATGATCTCCGACGACCCGGCATTCGTGCCGGAAGGAATGGGCCGCGCCGTGCCGCCGCGCGTGACGGCCCGGCCGCTCACCGTGTGGCGCGCCCGCGATCCGTGGGCGGGTTTCGACCGTCTTTCCTCGCCGCGCGACGACGAGGGACTCGCGCCGTATCCCGTGGCGCTTCGGGAGGGCGAGGCGGAGCCGATCCTTGTTCTCGTGCGGAACAATACGGCAGCGCCGATCGATGTCGTACCGCGGGTGACGGGGCGCTCGGCCGCCGCCGTTTCCTGGCGCGTCGTCGCCTTCGCGCTCGCCCATTGGGGCGAATTCACGCCACAGCCGCTCCTTGTGCGGAACCGCCTCACGGTGCCGCCCGACGAAACGGCGGGCCTGTGGCTTACGGTGACGGCGGATGATGCGTTCCAATCGGGCCGCGTGGCCGTTCAGGTGGGCGACGAGACGCTGGCGCTCGATTGTACGCGGCTTGCGCCGTTCGCGGCGAAGGTGCCCGTGCCGTATGTGTTCGGATGGTCCGTGCCGTTCAAGACGGTCTCCGCCTGGGAGGCGCATCGGCGGCTCGGCATCAACGTGATTGGCGACCAGCTGGTACCCAGAGCCGAAGCCGCGCGCTACGGAATGCGGCTTGTCGTGCGGCTCAACGACGGAAACGTTTCCCCCGAGCACGTGGCGGCCCTCCGCGAGCGTTTTGCGCGGCGCGGCTATGCGGTGGAGGACTGGGCGTGGAGTTTCATGGACGAGCCCGGCAACAAGGCGGCCGATGCCTGGGTGGCGCTTGCGCAAAAGGTGCGCGCCCTTGATAAGGATATTCGCATCTGGTGTAATCCGGGTGAAATCTGGGGCGCTTCGGGCGAGGCGTGCCTCAAGATGACGCCGTATGTGAACGTCTATTCGCCGTATGCCGATCATTATTCGTCCGGCGGCGGTGGAAACGCGGCCTACAACGCCCAGCTCCATCGCAAGGGGCCCGCCTCCTTCGCAATCCAACTCGGCTACTCGACGCCGTGCTTCTGGGAGAAGGGCGCGGCGGCGCCGTTCGAACTTCTCGGCCAATACCGTTTCGCCCTCGATCACGGTCTTGACGGGTGGGGGTTCTTTGCGCTCACGCATGGATTCACCTATTCGAATTCCGTGTGGGATGAAGTGAATGCGTTTGTGGCCGACCAGTGCATGAATCTTTATCCGGGTGCGGCGTATCACACGATTTCCACGCGGAATGCCGAAGCGGTTGCCGAGGCGGTGAAACGCTGGCGGCGGGCGAAAGCGGCGGCGCTTGAGAAGGCGGATGCGAAAATGAAAGGAAACGGAAAATGAAGGCGGGAGTGTTCGGATTGCGAAAACAGGTGATGATGGCGGCGGTCGTGGGCGGCGCCACGGTGTTGGCGGCAGCCGTGCGGGTTGACCGCGTGGGGGCAACGACGCGCCTCTGGCGCGTGGGCGATGCCGCGCCGTTTGCGGAGTTCGGCGCGCCGAAGGATGTTACGCTGAAGGTCCAGACGAAGGACGATTCGCCGTTTGTGTTTGTGGAGGTGGCGCCGCTTGCGGGGCCGCGCACGGTGGGGAAGGTCGGCCTGCCCGCGCTGCGCCTCGCGCCGGGCCTCGTGCCGGCTGATGCCGTCTCGCTCGGTACGGCCGGGCTTCTTCCGCCCGAGCAGAATCCCGGCTCCTACATGTTCCTCGCCGTGGCGCGCCCGCGAACGCGCGCGGGCGTTGTGGCGGCCTGGCTCACGAGCCGCCACGCAAGCGGCATCGTGTTCAGCGGCCGCACGGCGGACGCGGTGACGACGCTGCAGCCCGAACTCCAGTACGGTCGCCTTGAACTCGCCGCGGGCGAAGACCCTCGAACGCGAGCGGAAACATTCGTCATCGGCGCGTTCGACGATTGCCGTCTCGGCCTTGAGGCGTATGCCGATGCGATCAAAAAGGAATTCAACGTGCGGCTCAACCGGCAGCTTTCGGGCTATTGCACATGGTATTCGAACAAGCACGGCGGCGCGGGCAACGCGCCTTCCACGCATCAATTCGCGGAGGCGGTGAAGGCGAAGCATCTGAAGGATTGGGGATTCGACTTCTTCCAGATCGACGACCACTGGCAGCTCGGTTGCAAGACGAATGGCCCGGCGAAGAACTTCACGGGCGCGAATCCGCGCGGGCCCTATCCCGCAGGCATGAAGCCGACGGCCGATGATCTGAAAGCGAAGGGGATTGTGGCGGGCCTTTGGTTCATGCCGTTTGCGGGGAGCCAGCTCGATCCCTATTATGCCGACAAGCAGGAGTGGTTCGTGAAGAGCGCCGTCGACTATCCCGCGCCAGGCGTGACGCATTTTCCCGGCGTGCGGCAGCGGAAGGGAGCGCCCTACGAAACGGCGTGGGGCGGCACGTGCCTTGATATGACGGATAAAGCCGTGGAGCGCTACGTGCACGACGAGGTGGATCGCATCGCGAACCAATGGGGCTATAGGTATTTCAAATACGACGGCACATGGACGGCAATGGCGTGCCGGCAGATCTATGTGAACGACGGCTACAAGGAAGACGACTACGGCCAGCAGATTTTCGACGATCCTACGAAGACGAACATGGAGGTGTTTCGGAAGGGCCTTCAGATGGTGCGTGATGCGGCGGGTGCGGATGTCTTCATCATGAGCTGCAACGTGTCGCAGAACATGCGCACGATGGGCGGCGTCTATGGCCTTGCGGATGCCGTCCGCATCGGGCCCGATAACGGGGCGAGCTGGCGGGGAATCTGCCAGGGGCCGATCCGCGGCTCGGCACGTTACTTCTACAACGGCCGCGTGTGGTACAACGATCCCGATCCCGTCTACGTGCGCAATTCGATTCCGCTCGCACACGCCAGGGCCATCTGCAGCTGGGCGGCGATTGCGGGGCAGCTCTATGCGTTCAGCGACTGGCTGCCCGACCTTTCGGAGGACCGCGTCGAGGTGCTGCGCCGCACGATGTCGCCGCATCGGCTCTACGCCCAGGTGCGCCCCGTGGACCTCTTCGAATCGCCCCTTGCGAACGTCTGGGCGCTCGGCGACGGCGAGACGAAAGTGTACGGCTTCTTCAACTGGGAAGAGAAGATGCCGCTTTCCATCGACTATCCCGCCGCCTATGCGGGGCTTGATCCCGCGAAGACCTACGTGGGCTTCGACTTCTGGAACAACACCTGGGTTGAGCCGTTCAAGGGGAGTTTGACGATGAATCTCCCGCCGGCGAGCTGCCGCGTTCTCGCCCTCGTACCGCTTGCGGATCACCCCGTCCTTGTTTCAACCTCGCATCACGTCTGTGCGCCCCTGAAGGGCATCGCGAATCTCAAGTGGAACGCCGCGAAACGCACGCTCTCTGGTACGGCGGAGGTCGTTGCCGGTGAAGGCCTTGAGCTTCGCATCGCCTGCCCGCCCGGTTTCATTCCCGCCGAAAGGGCCGCATTGGAAGTTTCAAACGCGAAGGGCTCTGCCATCTCCTTCGTCGACAACCGTCTCCGCGCCTCCTTCGTTGGTGAAAAAACGGGAACGGCGAATTGGACGGTTCATTTTGCCGGCAGCACCCGGTAGCGATAGCTCGCCCCATGGGGGGCGCGGCCGTGGAGGATGCGGAGGGAGAAGATTCTGCCCGAGCGGGGCGTGGGGGGCATTGACTGCATGAAGGCGCGGAAGTCGCCGTGGCGGTCTTCGACGGCGAAGCGGATCTGTTCCGGCGGGGCCTCCACGATGTAGCGGATGCTGCCGTTTTCGAAGCAGGATTCGGTGGGCTTCTGGTAGACGACGCGCGCGTTGGGCGCGGCGAGGGCCTCTTCCACGCAAGTGGCGACGGCGTAGGATTTGTCTTGGGCGGAAATGCCAGAGCCCTCGCAGAGGATGGCCGTGGGGGTGAAGGTCCATTTCTTGTGGGCGGTGAGGCCTTCGCGGCAGAAGGTGAATTCGAACGTGCCGCCGGTCGGCGTAGAGCGGGAGACGATGTCGTTTGCCTGATTGCGGCCGTCGTTGCGGACGACGGGCTTTCCGAGGTAGCCGGTCACGCCCGGGATCATGCGCCAGTCGCTCCAGAGCGGAAAGACGTCGTCGTATTCGCCGCCGGTCACATAGACGCAGAGGGCGCCGTCGGCCATGCATTGGCCTTTGGTGTTGTCCTCGTTCACAATCGTCTCAACGCCGATGATTTTGGCTGTCGAGGCGCGGACGCTCGCCATCCAGGATTTCGTGCGATAGACGGCGTAGGCGCTGCGGTCGAAATGTTTGAACCCGATCGGCGAGGCCGGGCGTTTCCAGCCATCTTCCTCGAGCGTGCGAAGCGCGCTGAGGATGGCGCGGCCCTTTTGGCGCGCGACGTTGGGGAAGAGTTGGCGGCCGAGCGCGGCTACGTCCAGACGGTCCTTCCAGAGCGCCCATTGGTAGCCTTCGGCAAGGAAGTGGATCAACTCCCGTTTCTCGGGCGGATAGGCGTAGGGTGTACCCATGAGAAGATGGGAGTAGGCGGTTTGCTCGACGAGGAAGGAGAGGCCGTAGTTCCCGAGCTGGGGTTGGTGGCCGTGCTGATGGAAATTGCCGTCGCTCTGGATGCCTTCGCCGGGCGCGAGGCGCACTTCGCTGAGGATGACCTCGAGGGCGGCGCGGAAGTCCGCTTCGGAATCGTCGAGGAGGGCGCGCGAGAGATAGTTGCGGGCAACCCAGGCCCGGTTTTGGCCGGTCATTGAGCCGAGGCGGCAACGGGAGAGCACCTTACGGATGAAAGCGCGTTCGGTGCCAGTAAGGTCTTTGTCGAGGAGAAGGCCGATTTGGCCCATCAGGCTGGGTACGCCGATATCGTTCCACCACCAGTTGGGGTTTTTGAAGTTGTTTTTGATCCAGAACCCGAGGCTGCGGTGGGCGGCGGCGAGCAGGGCGGGGTCGTGGTTGACGCGTGCTGCCGCCGCGAGTGTCCGAACGCGGTTGAGATGAACGGGAAGCGTCCATCCCGAACGTTGCCGCGCCTGGTAGTCGATGTCGGGCCAGGTCCCCTCCGCCGTCAACTGGGCGGCGGTCTTTCGAGCGAGAGCAACATTCCCGCTGGGGAGTCCCCACCGGGCCTTGACTTGATCAAGCGCGCCGCCAGAGCAGACAGCGCCCAGACCGATCAGAACGGAAAGAATCAAATTTTTCATGTCGTTATTATAGCATATCGTCGGCTCGTTTGGAAAAGAATTACAGGATGGTTGTCGATAATGAAATTGACGTTGACGAGATGACGGGGGCGGTATATAATAAGCACGCAATGTTGAAGCGCTATCGCGTCTAATCAGTTGGTCGGCCTTGAATTGGAGATTTAAAATGGTTCCGTTGTTGCCTAAAGAGTGTCCGCTCATTTCTCGTGCGCTGATTGCCCCGTGGCGATTGGTATCGCTGGGGTTCGGGCTGGGGCTTTTGATGGCGGGGGTCGATTTTAAGGTATGACGAAGGAAGAGGCATTCACGCGGCTCGGGAAGTCGGCGTTTCGCAGTCGGTTCAAACTGACGGCGGAGGATCGCGCGTATGTGGAACGCGTGGGGCTGGAGACGATTCGCCGGCATGCCGCGGATTTCGTACGCCGGAAACTCGCGCCGGCCGTGCCGGAGAAAGACGGGCGCCAAACGCCCATGCGCGGCCATCCCGTTTTCAAGGCGATGCATGGTTCGGCGATGTGCTGCCGCGGCTGCATGGAAAAATGGTGGAAGGTGCCCCGCGGCGTTCCGCTCACCGAACGCCAGCAGCGCAAGACCGTCGATTTCCTCATGGCCTGGATCGAGCGAAAGCTCGTGGAGGGTGCTTGTTCGCGTGGGCGGGAAATGGTATAATGCGGGCACGGGTTCGAATCGGTTTTTGCAACATAAAGGATGAGCACGATGAAGAAGGTTTTGATAATGCTGATTTTCGCCGTTGGCGCGGTGGTGGGCGTGGGCGTTTGGGCCCATGCCAGGAATTTGTCGGGAGGAGATCTCGTGGCGATCGGTAAAGGAATGGTGCGGAGCCGGGTGGAACGGCACTCGGTGGAGGAACGTGTTGCAGGGATTGTCGCGAAAAAGCCGGCGCTCAAGGCGGCGGCAAAATCGGCAGGGGGACGGCTCACGATTCGCGTCTTCAAGAACGAGCGCCGGGTCGAGGTGGCGGCGCCGGGGTGGAAGGCGCCGCGCGTCTATGAAATGACGGCGTTCAGCGGGCGGCTTGGCCCGAAACTGCGCGAAGGCGACGGACAGATCCCCGAGGGGATTTACGGCATCGAATATCTGAATCCAAACTCCCTCTATCACCTTTCACTCAAGGTCTCCTATCCGAATGCCGAGGAACGTGCCCGGGCGAAGAAGGAGGGGCGTACGAATCTCGGCGGCGACATCATGATCCACGGCCGGAACGTTTCCGTGGGCTGCGTGGCAATCGGCGACGAGGCGATCGAGGAGGTGTTCTACCTCGTCAATGCGGTCGGCCGCAAGAACGTGAAGGTGATCATCGCGCCGTATGACCTGCGCAAGGGGCGCGAGATCGCCTTGGAAAAGAGCGATCTCGCGTGGTATCCCGAGCTCTGCCGTCAATTGGAAGGCGCCCTGCGCTGAGGCGGTAGCAAAAATGAAAATGGCGATTGTGATGGTGGCGCTGGGGAGCGCGCTTGGCGGCGTGATGCGGTATCTCGTAACGCTTGCGCTTGCGGGGGCGAAGGGTTTCCCGTGGGCGACGCTCTCGGTCAATGTGGTCGGTTCGTTTCTCATCGGGCTCTTTTCGGGGCTCATCGCGAAACAGTGGGGCGGAACGACGACAGGGGAGATGATGCGCTGTTTCGCGGTTGTCGGCATCTGCGGCGGCTTTACCACGTTCTCCACGTTCTCCAACGAAACCTTCCGTCTTCTGCAGACGAACGCCTGGCTCTCGGCGGCGCTTTATGTCACGGCCTCGATTTTCGCCGGCCTCCTCGCCGTCTTCCTCGGCTACCTGATTTCGAAATGAAATGAAAATCTGTAAAATCATAATAGACAGAATTTAAGCGGTTGTGGTATAATATGCGCGTCAACAGTTTAAATTTAATCTGTTATGATTATTGGTACGAAGAAAGAAGTGATGAAACGAATTGGCGAGGCGATTAAAGCGCGTCGTCTTCGGCGTAATATTCCGCAGCAGGTGCTGGCGGAACGAAGTGGCGTATCTTTGACCTCGTTGAAACGGTTGGAGGGGGGCTTGGGGGTAACACTGGAAACGTTTGTTCAAGTGTGCCGAACCTTGGGGGTGGATGGTTGGATTGCCGATATCGAACCGCAGGACGAGGTGAGTCCGATCGCCTATGCCGATGCCATGAAAAAAGAGATGGCGAAGAAACGGAGGCGCGCACATGTATAATCCGGTCAAGGTGATTGAAGTTTTCATCTGGGGGCGTCGTGTCGGGGCGCTCATGCACGACTACGATCAGTATTCGGTCTTTGAATATGATTCGGAATTTCGCAAGTCGGGTATAGAACTGGCGCCGTTCATGATGCCGCTGAGTCAATCGGTCTACCACACGGAGGAGTTCCGGCTTCCGCGGACGATGTTTGCGGGGCTGCCGGGGATGATAGCGGATTCTCTTCCCGACGCCTTTGGCAATTTGCTTGTTCGAAAATATCTGGAAAGCGAACAGATCGACCTGCGTCAGATCACACCGCTTGATCGGTTGGCGTATGTGGGATCTCGGGGTATGGGGGCGTTGACGTTCAAGCCGGCGCTTCGGGATGACGATGCTGTTCCGTCCGCCATTGACATGCGCGATCTCGTTGATCAATCCCGTCTTGCATTGAATGGGCGCCTTGGCGAAATGAAGGGGGGGGACGCTCTTCGTGAAATCATCCGCGTTGGAACGTCTGCCGGTGGTGCCCAGGCGAAAGCGGTGGTGGGGTGGAATCGTCAAACGGGACAGTTCATCGCGGGAGCAGGCGATCTTCCCGAAGGGTTTGAGCATTGGCTCATCAAGTTTACGCCCAAGGGGCTTGAAGAGGCCGGTGAAAAAGAGTTCCATGTCTATGAAATGGCGCGGGCAGCTGGCATCATCATGAGCGAATGTCGGCTTTACGAATTGGACGGCGTGAAACATTTCATGACCAAACGATTCGATCGCAGCGGGAACCTTCGACACCATGTACAGACATTGTGCGCTTTGCAGCATGTGGGGCATCCTTCGCCTCGTGAGATGAAACGCTATGAACTACTTTTCCGCACGGCGATTGATTTGGGGCTTGGGTATGAGGCGCTTGAGCAGCTCTTTCGGCGGATGGTGTTCAACGTTCTCATTGAGGAAGTGGACGACCATACGAAGAACTTCTCGTTCCTCATGCGCAATCCGGATTCGCCGCAGTCTGCCTCCGCCCATGCGAGCGGTTGGGAACTGGCGCCGGCCTATGACCTCACGGGGTATCATTTTTCGGTGGCGGACAGGGATTTCGAGGCATGGTCGAATCCGCACGTTCTTTCCGTCAATGGCAAGACGGGGAACATTACGGACGCCGACCTGCTGCTCGTCGCCGAGCGTTTCGGCATCGGTACCGCCAAGCGCGTTCTCGCCGAGATCAAAGACGTGGTGGCAAAGGTGGCGATATGAAGATCGAAGACCTGATCGACCGGAAGGATGCGACCGCGCAGCTCGTGCAGTCGGCCTTGAACATTTTGCTCGAGTCTCCCTATTTCTACCGGGATGACGATGAACGCGCCTTTCTGGCCGTCCAGCGCTATCGCCAGGCGTTTGCCGCGTTTTTCGAGAAGTTCTTCGGCTGGACGCTCGTCATCGACGCGAAATGTGCGCGGCTCTACAAGCCGAAGTGGTACAATGAGAAAATCACCCTCGCCAATCGCGACATGTTCGGTTTCACCCATCGCGACGAGTGCGTGGGCTTTCTCCTTCTGCTTGAGTTCTTCGAACGCGAGGCGCGCGAGCAGGGTGTCGCCGCAGACGACAAGGACAATCTGCGTTTCCGTTTCGGCGACTGGCTTGAATATTCCGCCGCCCGCTTCCGCGAACTGTTTCCGGAAAAGCGCGAGGTCTATTCCGACGAGAAGGTGCGGCAGGTCGTGCGCGGCATCATGCCCGCGCTTGAACGCTATCGGTTCTTACGTAAGATCCGCCCTTCGGCAGACGATGCCGTGAACGAAACGGAAACAATCTACGAGGCCCTCCCCGCCCTCTGGCACTACCAGGCGGCCCAGCTCGCGGAACCGATTCCGACGGAGGAGCGGAAATGAGAGCGCGTGAAAGCTATCGTGTGACGGCTGTGCGGCTGGTGGAGTTTCATAACCTTGGTACGGCCACGGTTGAACTTCCGGAAGGCGGGCATCTTTTTTTGCTGGGTGACAATGGATCGGGTAAAACGACGCTTCTCGACGCGATCCATCTCGTTTTGACCGCAGGGCGGGAAATGGAATTCAATTCGGCCGCGCGCGTTGCCGGCGCGAAGGATTCGGGCGGGCGCACCTATCAGGGTGTCGTCCTCCGGTACAACGCCGTGACGGGGCGCACCGCGCGCGAAAGCGGGATCACCTACGCGGCGCTTGAATTGAAGTCCGATCAAGGGCGCACGCTTTCGCTTGTCGTCGGGCTCGCCGCCGACGGGCTCGACGTCCAGATCGAGCGCTGGGGCGGTATTGCGTCCGTTCCCGTTTCCGCGTTGCCGTTGACCCTGGAGGAAAACGGCCGCACGCGCGTGGCGACGGCGGCCGAATTCAAACGGGGAATCGCCGCGCTTACGGGCGGCCGCGCCTTTACGCATATCAACGAATATGCGGATGCCGTTGGAATGCGCCTCTTCGGCGGGGCGGACAAGTATGCGGATGTATGCAAACTCCTGCGTACAGGCAAGGCCTATCGGGAAATCGCCGCGCGGGCCATGAATTATGACGACCTCTTCCGCCAACTTCTGGAGGATCCCTCGCGCGAGACGTTCGAGCCGCTCCTCAAGGGGCTGCGCGAACTCGAGGAAAGCAAGGCACGCCTCGAGGAGATCGATGAACGGGCGCAATATCTGAAGGACCTCGAACGCGAAAGCAGGCGACTGGGCGACCTTCGGCTCAAGACCGACATGGTGGCATGGGCCGAGGCCGAGAGGCGGCACCGGAAGGCGGGCGCGGAAGCTGCCGACCTCGCGGGGACCATCGCGTCCGGCGAGGCGGACTGTGCGGCGCTGAAAAAGGCCACCGTCGAAGCCCATGCTGAAACCGAACGACAGCGCGCGCGCTTGATGGAACTTCGTGCCAAAGACGCGACAGGCCTCGTCAACCGTGAAAAGCGGGCCGCCGTGCATTTCAACGACTGTGAGCGCCTGGCCGAAGAGGCGGCGGGCGAGGCGAAGGCCGCCCGCCATCGTGCGGAGGCCGAAGAGAAGGTGGCCGAGACGGCGCGCAAAGCCTGTCACACGCAGGCGAAAACGGCCGGGGAGGCGCTTACCCGCCTTGCCAAGACGGCGGGCGTGCAAGCGGGGCGCGTGACGGATGCGCTTTTCGCCGTTGCGAACGGCACGGGCGGGGGCGATGTGGAGGAGGCCTTTTCCGCCGTACGGGAGGTGGTGCGGACCGTCTGCGGCGAACGGCAGAGCCAGGTTTTCGCAGCAGAACATGAGGCGGCGTCCGCCGAAGAGGCCGTGAGGACGGCGGAGGGCGAGGTGGCGGCCATTCGGGCACAAGGGGCCGCGCCCGGGTGTGATGCACGGCATCTCGCGCTCATCGAACGTTTGCTCGGCGAGGATTTCCTTGCGACATGGGTGATCGATTCCGACCAGGCGGATCTGGTGCGCCGGAACGTGTGGAAGGCGGAAGGGGAGATGGCCGTGGCCGAACGTGGCGCGATCGGGGCGGCCGACCCGACCGCGCTCGTGCCCTGGATCGGAAATTTCATTTCCTTTGAAGAGTCGGATGTGGAGGCCGTGCGGCTCGTCGCGGCGCAACTCGCATCGACGATCGGGCCGAAGGACGAAGACTTTCTCTCGCTCAAGACCTGGACCTATCGTTTCCGCCAGGGCCTTTTCGCCGAGGCGCGTCCGCGCTTGATCGGGCGCAAGGCGCGTGAGGCGGAACAGGCACGGCGCCTCAAGGCGGCCGAGGAAAAACACGCCGAAGCCGAGCGGTGGTGGAAGCAGGCCGAAAAGGCACGCGTCGCAGCCGAGATCGCGCTCGCGGCGGTGCGCCTCGCCGAGGCGAACGCCGCTGCGGAAGAGTTGGAGGATATTCGACTCAAAATGCGCGAGGCGGGAATCGACGGTTCGCTCGAGAAGAAGGTCGCCGCCGTTGAGCGGAAGGTGCGTGCGGGCGAGGTGGCTGAGCGGGAACTGCATATTCGCCGGGGCGAGATGGAGAGCCGTGAAGGACGAAAATCTCGACGTCCATCTCAGCCCGATTGGCTGGAACAACGTTGCCGTGCAGGGCGGGCTCTTCGGAGATGAAGGCCCCGCCTCACGGTTATGGAAGAGACAAGATGACGACTGGAGGTAGAGAATATGACTGTCAATCCACAAGACGTTTTGAATTTGATCGCGGCGGCGCCGGCGGTGCGGCCGATGTTTTTGCGTTGGGCGCGGGCGGCGGCGAAGGGAAAGGAACTTCCCGCGTCGTTCTCCGTGAAGGGGATCGATGCCGCAGCGCGGCGGGCGCTGGAGCATGTTCTTCATACCATCTCCGGGTGTTCGCCTGATGGAACGGTCTATGGCACGATGTTGCCGCCGCTTCGCGAACCGTCCGCTTGGCTGGAGGTTGCCGCCGCGCTCGGCGTGACGACGGCGAAGGCACCGGCCGAAACGGCCGAGCAGTTCCTGTTGCGGCTGAGGTGGCTGATGCCGGAGGCGCGGCTTGTGCTCGATGATTTGGAGGTGCAGCCGGAAGTCGTGCGGTACCTCAGAGATGAGGCGAACCGCGCGAATTGGAAGACGCTGTTCCTGAACGTCTTCCGGCTGTCACAACACCCGAGCGGCCAACTCGTGACGTTGTCGCAATTGGGATCCGATTGGTTCAACGACAGCAAGATCCTTCGGGCCGGGCCGCTTCGTCGTCAGCTTATGTTGATCATCGCCACGTTGGCGCACATCGATTCGTACGAGGAGAATGACGTCTTTGCTTCGCTCGGCATTGAGGCGAATCCCTATACGAGCGCCGTGACCGTCTTTGCGCCGTTTACGTTCTGGTTTGAGGATGGGACAAGTTTTGATTTCCCGTATCGGCTTTACGAACGGGGTCTTGTTTGCCAGCTGCCCGCCGAAACGGTTGGGAAAATCAAGCGGCTCGAATGGCTCGGAGAGGACAAGCGGATTGCCACGAGCGAAAACGCGGCGCCGCTCACGCAGTTCGTATCCGCCCGGCGCCCCGTTCTCTATACGGAAGGATATCCCGATTTCGCCGTTCAGGCATTCATGAGGCGGCTGGCCGAACAAGGTGTTGTCGCGGAACATTGGGGCGATGCCGACTTGGACGGCCTGCGCATCGCGGCGCAGGTACAGGCCAACATGCCCGTTTCGCGCGTGGTCGCCTCGTCGATCCTCGCCCGGCCGAACGGATTGGCCGGCATCCCGCTCACCTCCACGCAGCGTCGCCGTCTCGCCCACTTTCTGGGGTTGCACTCGTCGAGTCCGCTCGTGGACGATGTACGGCGCATTCTGGAAGGGGATTGTTGGTATGAGCAGGAGACGTTCCCATTCGAGAGAGGTGAAACGGCATGAGGCGAACTCGTCAGGGACAGGAAGAAGGTGATCTCTTCGCTGCGTTGGCACCTCCCAACGAAACGCCGGCGCCTGCGGCGCTGATCGATTCACCGCTCGTTGCGGAGACGGGGGAATGGCTTCGCCAACGCGCTCTAACGCTCGGGAATCTCCTTTCGAGTGAACGGGCGGCCGAATACGTGGCGATCCTGCGGGCATTTGCGACCTTGCGCGAGGGCCACGAACCCGAGCCCTTGCATGAGGACGTGCTGCGCGAGGTGTGCGGCGAGGAGACCTCTTGCGAGGCCGAAACGCTTTTCAAAAGCGATATTCGCCAACTGAAGGAATGGGCTCTCGTTACGGAACGAATCGAAAAGGAACGCCTGCGGGGATATCGCGATACGCGGCGCCGCGTGCGATGGAAACGGTCGTCAAGACCGAAGCGGGCGAACTCCGTTTCGAGGATCTCGACCTGACGCGAAAAATCGTCAAATAATTGATTGGAGTTGGAAGAATGAATCCGCGACTGACGAGTTTATGCTATATCGAACGGGAGGGATGCTATTTGATCCTTCACCGCACGAAGAAGGAACATGACGAGAACGGCGACAAGTGGATCGGCGTGGGCGGCAAGTTCGAGCCGGGGGAGAGCCCGCTGGAGTGCGCCCTGCGCGAGGTGAAGGAGGAAACGGGCCTTACGATGACGAACCCGCGTTTCCGCGGGATCGTCACGTTCGTCTCGGATGAATGGGGCACGGAATACATGCACCTTTTCACCTGTACGGAATTCACGGGCATGTTGACCGATTGCGACGAGGGCGAACTCGTGTGGCTTCGCAAGGACGAACTCCTGAAGAAGAAAATGTGGGCCGGGGACCGCCTTTTTCTCAAGGCGCTCGATGAACGGACCGGCTTCTTCTCGCTGAAACTCCGCTATCGCGGCGAAGAACTCGTCGAATCCAAATTCGAGTAAGCGAGCGTATTTGGGATTTACGGGAGAACGTCATGAATGCCGTTTTGCGAGAATTGAGAAAAACCGGGAACCCCGCGCAACGCGCGAACTTGATGCGTTTCTTCAAGACGGGGAAGGGCGAGTATGGCGAAGGTGACGTGTTTCTTGGCGTGAAGGTGCCGCAAACACGTGCCATCGTGAAAGAACGGTGGCGTGACTGTACGGATGCGGAGGTCGACGAACTCATCGCGTCGTCCTACCACGAGGCGCGGCTCGCGGGTTTGCTGATTCTCTGCCGGCGGTATAAGGCGGCGAGAGGCGACGTTGCGGCGCAGGCGCGGATCGTTGAGAAATACCTCGCTTCCACGGCGTTCATCAACAATTGGGATCTGGTCGATCTCACTTCCTACGAGTTGCTGGGCGACTGGTATCTCACGCGCGGCCGTTCGCCTCTCAAGGAGATGGCGCGTACCGGTAAGACTCTTTGGGAGCAGCGCATCGCCATTGTCGCAACGTTGCAATTCATTCGTCACGGCGATTTTGCCACCACGCTTGAGATTGCGCAGATGCTCCTCCACCATTCCCATGATCTCATCCACAAGGCGGTCGGTTGGATGCTCCGCGAGGTCGGCAAGCGCGACCGCTCGTTACTTGAAGATTTCCTCAAATCCTGTTACAAGGAGATGCCGCGGACCATGCTTCGCTACGCGATCGAGAAGTTCCCGGAGCCCTTGCGCCAGCGGTATCTCAAAGGGGATGCATCTGAGTGGTGCAGCGAGAAGGAACGCCCGAAGTCGTTTCGCGTGAAGGCCCCGCATAAACAGATTATGAAGAAGAGACTTCTCGTTGTTGCTGCCTTGATGATGCTGCGTTGGGCTTGTCCCTGCGCGGCCGGGGAGTTCCGCCTCGAAGCCGAGTCGGCAAGGTTGCTGCCGGTGGCAGGCGGGGGCCGGGCTTTTGTCTCCAAGGTCATCGGCCCTTCGGGCACGCCCGTGGTGGGGAGTTTCGAGCGGGGCGCCGCACTCGCCTTCGGGTCCACCCCCGCCGCGAAATGGCTGCATGCCGTCTTCGCCACCCATTCCACCGATCCCCGCTTTCGGAAGGACTTCGGCAAGGAGCCGGCGTACGTCGAATTCTTCGACGGCACCAACCGCCTCGGCCGAGTAGATTTCCCCGATACCGAAGGATGGTTCTCGTGGGAGGAGCTGGTCGTCCCCGTCGACTTCCCGGCGTGTTCCGATTTCCGTCTGGTGGCGCCGCACAAGCCGGTCAATCTTGACTACCTGATTCTCTCCGACGGCGCCAAGCCCTCGTGCCGCCACGAAGAATCCGCGCCGCCCGTCGACGAACTCAAGAAGAATCTGCTTGCGGGCGAATACGGCGCGTTCGACGAAATCGTCTTCGCCACCCGCACCATGATCAACGAGCATTGGTATGCGAACTTCGGCTATTTCTGTTCTTCGCCGGAAAACCGCATCCACAACCACTTGGGTCGCCTCTGCGCCTACAACGTGAAGACGGGGAAACTGCGCACGCTGCTCGAGGACCTCGGCGGCGCGGTGCGCGATCCCGCCGTACACTACGACGGCAAGACGATCGTCTTCTCCTATCGTCCCGCCAAGGACGAGCACTACCACCTCTACACCATCAATGCGGACGGCACAGATCTCAAGCAGCTCACCTCCGGCATCTACGACGACATCGAGCCCACGTGGCTGCCCGACGGCGATGTCATGTTCGTCTCCTCGCGCTGCCGTCGCTGGGTCAACTGCTGGCTCACCCAGGTGGCGTCCATCTATCGCATGAAGCCGGATGGTTCGGGCGTACGCATGCTTTCCGCGAACATCGAGCACGACAACACGCCGTGGATGCTGCCGGATGGCAGGGTAC
>JAZLJP010000119.1:0-16232 GCA_045617985.1 Kiritimatiellia bacterium | reverse complement strand
GAAGTACTGGGCGAACGCCGGGCGAATCAACTCGCGCAGAATCGCGGTCTTGTCGACATAGACAAAGCCGCCTCCGACGAGGTTCGAAAAGGTATAGACACTGGTGGTGATCGGTTTCATGCCAATTATTATACCATATTTCGGCCTCCCTGTGGCTCGCGAACCGGGCCAATACTTCAACAACATTAATCTATCTTGCGAATTTGCGAGGAAGTCGCAGCACCATGCGCCGGATTGCGGCGGATGGCCATTGCGCGGCCGTGCCAGGTGCGGCGCGTGCGGCTCGGCGCGGGCACGCAGTCCTTCATGTCGCCCGAGCAGGTGCCGAGGATGTCGCCCTCGAAGGTGACGTCCTGGGCTGCGTACGGCCAAACGACGCCCTTTTCGTCCACCACTTCGGCGCGCACCCAGGTGAAGTCGCCGATCGTCTCCTCGTCGATGAAGCGGACGGCCTTCGGCGCCCCGGCCGTACGCAGGATTGCGCGGTCGATCACCTTTCCGTTCGCGTCAAGGCCTTCCGCCATCAACTCGCCCGGCGTGTAGAGGAGCGGCGCGTACGTGCGCCAGGCGTTCTTCGCCGAATTTTCCACTTCGGCGTAGACCTTGCCGTTGATCGAGAAACGCACGCGCGGCGCACGCGAATGGGCTTCCACGACGATCCTCTTTCCTTCCCATCCTTCGAAGTTCCAGTGCTCGTGCATCGGCCACACGCCCCAGAGCTCGACCTTGACGTTCCCCCGCCAGCCGTTCGGCTCGTTCACGCAGAGGTAGGTGGGCGCCTTCTCGTTCCAAAGCGTCTCGCGCAGGTGCGAGACGGGCTTGCGCCAGCCTGTGATGTCGATGTCGCCGCAGGCCGTACCGTGCCAGGGGAACGCCTTCGCGGATTCAAAACCATAGTAGGGTTCCTTCTCGGGATAGTGGACCATGCCGATCGAGGCGTTCCCGTAGTGGTCCATGCCCGTCCACACGAAGCCGCCGATACAGGTTTTATGGGACATGGCCCATCGCCACACCTCGACGACGCGCGTGGGGAACGTCTCCGTACAGACGCAAAGCCGTCCCGGCTCGGGCAGCTGCTTGTCGGTCATCCGCTCGTCCAGATAGTTGTAGCCGAAGATGTCAAGCTCGGCCGCGATGGGGCCAAAGCCGCGCCACCACTCGCCCTGCCGCCGGCCTCTCCAGTTGTCGAATGCGCCCGTCACGGGACGCGTGGGATCCAGCGCTCGGCAAGTATTCGCCAAAGCCGCCGTATCGGCCGCACGCAGCTGCATCCGGCCATCCCTGATCTCATTGCCGATTTCCCACATGATGATCGAAGGATGGTTGCGGTCGCGGAGAACGGTCCACGTAAGGTCGCGCTTCCAGTCGCGCGTAAAGACCTGCGCATAGTCGTACTTCGCCTTTCCTTCGCGCCAGGCGTCGAAAAAGTTGGCCTCGACGAGCAGGCCCTCGGCGTCGCACGCGTCGAGAAAGGCCGAGCTGAAGGGATGGTGGCTCAAGCGCACGGCATTGAAGCCCGCCCGCTTCAGCAGGCGTACCTTGCGCGTTTCCGCCGCGTCGTAGCACGCGACGCCCAAAGGACCGTGGTCGGCATGGATGCACGCGCCGTGAAGCTTGATCGGCTGGCCGTTCAGGAAGAACCCCTCGTCCATATCCCACGCGATCGTGCGAATGCCCACCTTCAGTTTTTCGCCGTAGAAATCGAAAGTATAGAGATGCGGCGTTTCGGGCGTCCAGAGGATCGGATGATCGACCTTGTAGGTCTTCCGCATCAACCAGCCCCCCACGCGGCCGGAAATCTCCACCGTGCCGTCGAGCGCCGTCTTGACGGCGACCTCGCTCACGCGTTTCCCGCGCGGATGCTTCACGAGCCACACAGGACGGTAGATGCCGCTTCCCGCGTACCAACGGCACGTCGGCTGATGTTCGGTATGCGCCGTCACCTTGAGCGTATTTGCGCCCGCGCGCACAAGGCCGTTCGTGAGGGCGATCGAAAAGCCCGTGAAACCGTAGAACGACCCCTTCCCGGCGAAGGCGCCATTCACCTCCACTTCGGCGTCGCGGTAAACGCCGTCGAAGACGAGCTCGAGCTCGCGCGTGGCGAGATCCTCGGCCGTAAGTGCGAACGTGCGTTCATACACGCCCACGCCGCCGTCGTAGAATCCGCCATGGCCCACGCTCGGCGAAGCGGCATGCGGTGCAAAGGCGATGCTCCAGTCATGCGGCACATCGACTTTCTGCACAGTCCCGCCGTTGAGCGAAAACGTCCACCCCAGGTCCAGCGAAACCCGCTCGGCCGCCATCAACAAGCCACTCGCCAGCGCGAGCCCGGCAAACACAAACCATCTACGATCCATACGCTTCTCCACCTCGGTTGTCTGTTCTTGGCGTTTTCAAGTCACCGATATCGAACATGTTCGCCCATGCCGCCCGCAAGCGCCAATCGAATCATGTGTCCGGCAAAAACGATCTGCTGCTTCTTCGTCAACAAGACCGGGCACGTATAAGGAATTCCCTGTTCCTTCAAAACAGTTGAGATGACCTCGTCGACCACCTCCGTCGGCAAGGGCAATGCCGTTCCGGTCGTCATAAAGCAATCGCCGAACGGCACGAGGCCAACGGCCAAACTCGCAATTCTGGGATTTTGCGACGAACCCACCCCCCGATCAACCAATACGAACTCACGACGCGACAGCAGGTCTCGAGCAAACACCCCAAATCCATCATAGTACTTCAAGGGCTCAACAACAGTATACCGATAACGCCTCCAACACTCGCACGTCCTCCGCTCGAATTCCGAAACCCCGGTAACGTCCAATTGATTCATGTATTGCGCGATAGCCGGGATTTTTCCCTCGGCACATGACAGGAAAACACAAAAATCGGTCATGATGGCCATTTCCTCTTCTGAATCAAAACTGAATGTCCGTCCATTTCGCGCAATTCCAAGTCGATCCGCCGCCGCCGAAAGGTCTTCGCGTTTGATCATCTTATAGACCTTGGTTCCAATGTAGTCGCTCATATAAGAACGCAACTGCCGATAGTCCGCAAAAACGGCGTCCCTCTTCTTCGCCTTCTCTAGCCAACCGAAATCCGGAAGCGGGGAATTGCGTTCGGCCTCCAGCAGCCGATCACTTTCGTCGAAGAAAGCGGAACTATCCTTCAAACGGCAGATCGCAGCCTTTGCCGCTCGCCCGAATTTGCCGGTTTTGAATGGCCCCAATCTTTTCTCGTGGCACGCCAGCATAAGCTCCCACGCTTCCTGAATGTCTTCCCGTTCCGCCAAAACGCGAACGATCTCCGCCCCCGCGCGGATCGATCTGGATGCTTCAGGGCCTTCTGCGTTCAGCAGTTCGCGGGCCGTGATCAATTCCTCATTCATCTCTGTAGTCATTTTGTTTTCCCTTTTTAGGACTCAATCACGATCATTTCAACCTTCATTTCAGGCAATAATCCCCACCGATCCTGGGTACACCGCGAAACGCAACGAGTCCGTCCACCTTCAACGCTCTCACATAGCGCTCCACTGAAGGCCTATTCAATCGCACCAACGCCATTGAAGACCGTTGCCAACCGCAACGGCGCCTTGGTTTGCTCTGACTTTCTTTTGCCTTCACCTCTACATCCTCTTCTTTCAGAAATCCTCTTCTTTCTCGCTTGAAAAGCAAGTCAACAACTTTTGCATTATTCGCCACATCGCGCAACCGCTCCTTAAGATCGACACGGGCATCAATTGCCTCCGAATAGGCATCTACGCGTTGTGCCATTGGGTTGGAAAAATCTTTGACGATCTCGACAGGCCTCACACCTGTCCAATGTTCAGCAAAGTTGTCGACATGCTTACCCAATTTCGTCAACACGCGATTGGCACTCTCTACGACCTTCGCTGCCTTCGTTTGGGCACTTTCCTCAATCCCCTCGTCAACTTTCAGAGGCCGGGCATGCAAGTTTCTATGCAACTGGCCTATGATAGCAAGGAGCGGATCCTCAAGATCGTCATCTTGCCATGCACTAAAATAGATGACCCGTCCTTGTTTGCCATCAATCGACAAAGGCCTCTCAAACTCACGTCCCCAACGATTCAAAAAGAATGTCTTCCCCGTACCCCATCCCCCGTTTAGCGCAACAACCGTCGGCTCGACACTATCGCCAACCAACGAGGTCAGAACAGGCGCATACAAACGCCGCTCCAACACATCGTCGGTCCATAGATCGTCCTGATCCACGACTGGCTCAGCCCTTTTCAGATTCAAATTGTTCATCTCATTCAACTCCCGTCACAATTTGTATATTCTTTTAGCACACTCTCGGTTTTGCCTAAAAGTGAGAGTTGTCATGCCAACGTCAACTCCAGTAGTGTTGCTTCGGGATCGCCTTCGGGCGCGATGACCGTACCTTGCAGATCGACGATGTGCGCTTTATCCAATTCACCCCAGAGACGATTGGCGGTTTGCGGCGGCATGTCGGTTTCCTGCGACAACGCCTTTAAGGGCAGTCCAGGACGTTCGTGGAGACACCGCACGATCGCATTGCGTCGGACGTGTGAAAGCGCGTGGGCGTAAACAACGAGCCGCCGAAGCCGTTCGGCCTCCGGGCGCGACAGGAAAAGCGCGCGCAGTGCTTGAAGCACCCTCTCGCCTTCGCTTGATGTCGCGAACGCGCGGTAATAGACGCGCCGGTCGGCCCGTTTCGCTACGGCCAGACCCGCCGTCGCCAACTTCTTCAAGTGGACGCTCACCGTCGCGCTGCTCAAGCCCATCCGCTCGGCTAGTTCGTTCACGCAGGGGAAATCCGTCTTCTCGCCGACAAGCAAAAGCCGTAGCAGCTCGATCCGCTGTTTGCAGTCGAGCGCCTCGCAGACTTTCCAAAATCCATTCTCTCTCATACGCACCTATTATATCAAATCTCGGTTTTGCCTAAAAGCGAGATTTCCTGACTACCTCCTCACCCATCAGCGCAAACACGGTCAATGGCCATCCACAACAAGCCTGTTCAAAACTCATCAAGACCTAGCGGATGACAATGAGGAAACGGCGATCGAGGAAGAGGCCGTCATTCGTGGCTCGAAAACGATAGTTCTCCGTGTTGTTCGCAAGTTTAAAGATCACGTTCGTCGGGCGCTCGGTCTCGGTCCACGTGAGGAGCTGGTCGCCGGTCCGCTTCTTGCGCGCGCCAAGATCGAGCGTCACCGTAGCACCTTCCGCGAAGGACAACGTCTTCCCCGTAATATCCCAACTCTCCGTTTTCTCGCCCAAGTTCAACGTCGCGCCATCGGCGAGCTGGAAATTGTTGATATAATCGCTCTCCGGCGTATAAATGCCGAAAATCTTCAACTGGCACGCGCCCCCGCCCTCGGCCCCCGTATAACGCATGGTCAAATTCCGTACCCAGAAGTCGCGATCAAGCACCAGGCCGCAATTGAAATCGAAATCCGTCGTGCGCGAATCCGAATAGTCAGGTACGCCCGTCACGTTCTTGTTGTACGAACGGAAAGCACCACCCGAGCGCACAACGACGGTTCCGTTTGTATAATCGTAGCCGTTCGAATTATACAGCTTGTTTTTACCGATGGAAATGAAAAGCGTGTGGCCATTCAATTCGAACACATGGTTTTCGGAACCGTGAACCGTGGTCGTAAACGCGATGTCGATCGTCGCATTCGTCGTGAGCGGCGCGAAATAGCCATAGGCTCCCCAAGCGTCGCTGATGTCCGCCCGGGAGTTTTTCAGTGTCGCCCCGCTGAACTGCGTCATGTAGCGGTTGAGGTCAGGATAACCATTCAAATCGAAGACCGTCCCCGGTCTTGCCGTGAATGTCATGCCACCCCAACAACCAAAGAGGCGGGACGCACCGATGTTGGTGCCAGCCATAATCGTACCGGCTTCGATCACAGTCCCGCCCGTGTAGGCCGTCGTTTCGCCATTCGCGCATGTCACCGTCAACGTGCCGGCGCCCTCCTTGATCATGGCGAGCGTACCATGAAGCGCGAATGAACGGTTGTCAGCAGATTGCCCTGCGTCCACGACGTAGTGGAGTTCGCCACCGAGGGTGAGCGTGTCCTCGAATGTCACCGGGCGGCTCGTTGCACCAGACGGCGCAAGATACAGTTTGTGCCCTTTCAAGTTCACCGTCGTATTGGCCGCGAGCATGTCAAGATTCACCATGCCCCGCCAATCGCAATCCTGCGTCAACGTGGTGGAGGCGGGGAAGATGAACTCTCTGTAGGCCAGCGTTTCACCGGGCAGCCATTCGAAACTGCCGGCGAGAAGGTTTGGGATGGTCACCTCCGTCATCTCCGTCGGCAGGACATTCGGCAATAGTTCGCCGAAGCAATTGTAGCAATTCCAGTTCTGCGTGTCCGACATCGCGCCGCGCGCACCATGTCCCGTCCACACCGCACGCATGGGGATCGTAGCATCGGTGAAACGCATGAGCAGCTGCCCGTCGCGAACCATAAACTCGGCACTTACGCCCGACGACATAAACTTCGCCTCATCCCCAGCGACTGCACCGGATGCCAACAGCACGACCGGATGCATCGGATCAAGAAGCGCGCCCCTCGTATCGACCACCACCACGACGGGCCGCTCCGCCGTCACCTGCGACAGATCCAGTTCCGCCGCCGAGAACGAGTCGCACGTCGTGCCCACCCAGTCGACAGCCCAAGCCGCGCCGCCAGAGAACGCCAGCTTCCCCACCACCGTATACGCGCGCGCCTCGCCATCCTGCTGCGAGAACAGCCCCTGCGAAAGCGTCAGATCGCCCGGGTAGGACAAGCAGGCGGCAGCATTCAGCTGAAATCCGCTCACTTTCTCCACCGCATCATACCCGAGGAAGTTTTCATCGGCAACCAACGTTCCTTCGCGAACGAGAAGCGTTGTTTCATTCGTCACATAGGAGAAACCGTATGCAAACACTCCCGATCCGGCATTGACATAATGGATGTCGTTCACTTTGTCATAGAGGCCAAGCGCCCCGTTTGCAGCCCGCATCGGCACGAAGTCGCGCACCAAGACGCCTCCCTGGCCCAACCGGCATCCCCGCAGCCGGAACTGACTCGCGCAATCGGGCTTTCCCGCCCATTCGGCCATACGGCTGAACAACAGATAGTCGCGGCTCGAGTCGTTCTCCGCGCGTGCGATCGTGAGAACCGTATTTCCATCAATCGTGAAAACGCCCGTTTCGTAATTTCCGGCGAACCGATGCTCCGCAAGATCGGCCGAATTGGCCGCCGACGCCCCGGCACCGAAGGTCCACTTCTTGCCATCCTTGGTTCCCGAGATTCCCCAGTCATACCGTGCGAGCGTATCGAGAGGAAGCGCCCCCATTTGCTGATAGTTCGCGCCGAATGCCGTAAAGCAGCCATCGACTTCGAAGGTGAACGCGCTCGACCCGAGCGGCTTGTATCCCGTATTGATGTATTGCGCGCCGGAAGATTGAAGATAATTCAAGAGGACGGCTTCGTCTTCATCCGAACCGCGAAACGCACCTGTTCCGCTCACGTTCGGATAAAACACGCCTTCCACTTTGTCCCAGAGCCCCGCGACGCCCTGAAGAGTCCGGCATGGTACGAAGTCACGAATAGCGACGCCGTTCTGACTCAACCGGCAGCTCCGCAACCGGAACTGGCACAGGCAATCGGTCTTTCCCGCATATTCGGCCATTCGCGCGAACAGGAAGAAGTTCCGATTGCTGTCTTTCGTTGCAGGCGGTGCCGTAAGAACAGTCGTTTCGTCGATTGTGAAAACACCCGTTCCGTAATTCGCAACAAAACGATGCCCGAGCAAGTCGGCCGACTGGTCTGCCCCCTCCGCGCTGCTAAAGGTCCACCTTCTTTTATAATTGCTTCCCGAAATGCCCCAGTCAAACCGTGCCGCCCCATCTTTGGGCAGGGCGCCCATCTGCTGATATATGGTGACATGCGCCATGAACTGCCCCTCGGTCTCAGCCACGAAAGGCGTCGATGCGAGCGGACAATAACCCGTATCGATGAATTCACTGCCCGTGGATTGAATCCACTCGAGTTCGACGTACCCCGCCGGCAAAGCGACCTCGGCTTGGGCCTCCGCCAGCGAAAGACAAGCCGCAAACGCCAATACCTTTCCCAACACCTTGACTGTTCTCATGTCAGTTTTCCTTCCTCACACGGTTCAAAGATTTAAACTACCTGCGCACGAAACGGACGATGAAACCACCGCCGGGGGCAAGGGTGAATGACATCTTTTCGCCCGCCTTCACCTTCTGCTCGCGATGGACGTAGTGCGTGGGCTCGGTAGCCGCGTCGGCGGCGTCGCTGAAGATCTCCGCCGTCCACTCGCCCTTCCCGAGGAACGCCGTCTCGAAGGAAACTTCCTGCTTCTGGGAATTGGCAATCGCCGCCGCGTACCACACGTCGCCCGTACGGCGCGCGAGGGCCGCGTAGGACGTGGGCGTGCCGCCGAGGGAGACAATGTCGTCCCACACGGCGGGAATTCCCGCGATGAATTTGAAGCATTCCGCGTTCTTCTCGTACTTCGTCAATCCTTCGGCGAGCATCTGCACATAGCCCTGAAGAACCATCACGAGCGCCATCTGGCGGCACCGCGTGCCCACCGAACCGGGATTGTTCGGCGTCTTCCGATACTTGCCGAGGGGATGGTTGTCCATCGCGCCGGGGGTGTAGTCCATCGTGCCGGCGAGGAGGCGCGTGAAGCAGAGGCCGAGGTCGCAGGCCATGAAGTCATAGTCGTTATGGAACCAGCGCATGCATTCAAGGCCATGGACACCCTCGAAGCCGACGGCGTTCGGGTAGGTGCGGCAAAGGCCGGCCGGACGATGCGCGCCGTGGTAGTCGACCATCAGCTTCCGCTTCGCGCAGAGGTCGGCGAAACGCCATACGAAACGTTCCATCTCGGCGTCGCCGCGGTCGAGATAGTCGATCTTGAAGCCCTTCAGCCCCACGTCCGCCGCCCACTCGACGAGGTCGGCCTCATTTCCCTTGAACCACGAAATCGGCAACCACACGAAGAGCCCCACGCCCCGCTGCTTCGCATACTGAACGAGGCCGGGGATGTCGAACTTCGGCACCTTGTCCCAGAAGATGGTCCGCTCCACATCGCTCACGCCGTCGAGATACACGTACTCGATGCCATGCTTGGCGGCGAAGTCGATGTAACGACGATACGACTGGGTGGTACACCCCTTTTCCACACCCTGGTTGTCGTAATAGCACCACCAGTCCCAAATCACCCGCCCGGGCTTCACCCAGGAGAAGTCGCCTTCGGGCGGACGCGCAAGCGCGTCGATCAAGTCGCTCTCGTTGAGCTGCATCATCGAATCGGCGAGCAGAAAGCCGCGCCACGGGAACGTGCGTGTGCCCGGTGTGCGCACGAGGTAATTCGTGTGCTTACGTACGAACACATTGAACCCGCGAAATTCGGCAAAAGCCGGCCAGCGCGCGAAGTCGCCTTCCAGCCGCACGCCTTCCGCCGTCGCAACCCGCCGGGGAAGATTCCACACCGGATAGTCCTGCGTGTCGGAATCGACCACCGCGACGGCCTTGCCCTTGTGCGCATAGACGAACGGCAGGTAGAAGTGCTCGCGCGTGCGGTCCTTCAAGGCAAAGGGCAGCTGGCCTGCGGACGAGCACCGCGGAATCGCCTCCTCGACGCCGTAGCGCGTCTCGGGCGTCCACACGCAGTCCGCCGCCGTATCGGGAATCGTCACGCCCGCCTGCTCGCCGTCCACGCGGATTTCGCCCCCTAGGCGCGTCTCGAACCGATACGCCACGCCGTCGTTGCGCGCGACGAGCCGCACGCTCCAGTCGCCGAAATCGACCTCGGTCTCGTTGGCGGCAAGATCGGTCGCGCGCTTCTTGTAGACCGGCGTTGCCACGCTACCCGAACGCACGCGCGCCTGCGTGCGCCGCACCGTCGCCACCGGCCCGAGCCGGCGGCCATCCACCTTGAGGCCGATCTCCGTTTTCGCAACGAGCGTCTCGCCGCCGCGCCACACCTCGTAGGCGAGCGGGTTCGACCAAAGGCGAATCTCGTTCTGGCCGTCCGGGCTCTTCGCCGTGCCCGCGAGCACGCCCACCCGCGCCGCGCCGGATGTGAGAAGCGGCTCTGGGCCGCAGTTCAGGTAGAACCGCCCTTCCGCCGTATCGTAAAGGCCGATCTCGCCATCCGCCGTGCGGCGGCAGGGCGCGAAGGCGCGCCGCATCTTGCCGTCGGCGGACTTGATCGAGAGCGCGTACAGCTTCACGGCGCTGAAGCGAATGGGGCAGACAAAGTCGTAGGCGGCGGAATGGATCGCGAAGACGTAAAGCGAGGCCTCCGTATCCCCGCGCGGCACACACGCGCTCGTCTCCGCCCAGGCGGTCGCACCAAAGGGCTTCCACTTGAATCCCGCAGGATCAACCACCACTTCCACCTTCTGGCCGTAGAAGTCGGCCCGATTGCCCCTGAAGCACGACTCCGTGCCCGTGCCGCGCCAAAGGCGATAGGTACCCGTCGCGCCCATGCGCACGTCAAACGCGCAGGCGTTGTTCCACGGCGGCTCGACGGGCTGCTGGCCGAACACGCCGCTTTCCGCATCCGGCTGTTCACGTTCGGCCTTGAAGACGGCCGTCACAATGTCATCCGCCTTCACGCAATAACCCGAGTCGATGTACTGAGAGCCAGTCGACTCGACGTACTCCAACGCCTCATATCCCTCCGGCAACGCCGCCACGGCCCCTGCGATTCCCACGAGACCCGCCACCAGCACCAAGACCAGCCGCTGACAACTCTGTTTCATCATTGCATCTTCTCCTTTATCGTGCATTTCATACAAGCTCTTGACTTTCAAAGTCACTGATATCGCACATGTTCACCCATGCCGCCCGAGCGAACTTCTTGGTCTTGAAGGGCGCCAATCCTTTTTCATGGCCGGCCAGCATAAGCTCCCACGCTTCCAGAACGTCTTCCCGTTCCGCCAATGTACGGACGATTTCCGCTCCAGCCCGGATCGACCTTGATGCTTCAGGACCTTCCGCATTCAGCAATTCGCGGGCTTTGGCCAATTTCACATTCATTTCTGTTGTCATATCGCTCATAAACTCCTTACTTTAACCGATTTTAACAATATCAACTCTGCGACCCAATTTGCTAAACAAATTTCTCCTCATCATCGTTGAGCCGATTACATCACATTTGTTATTCTCCAATTTTTCATTCTTCATCCCCCTACGCAGCATAGAGCCAGTGCTGGATATTGGAATAATAGTTCAGCGCATGGTCAAGCGTCGAGAAGGACAACTTCGACAGTGCTTCGGAAATGGAACCGTAGCGCTGTTTCAAGAGATCGCTAAAGCCCTTCATCGAAAGCGTCCAGACGCCGTCGTTCACATAGTTGCGCAGAATCACCTCGGCAAGCGCCCGTTGCTGCGAAGTGAGCAAGGCCAGCTTCTCCGCAAGTCGTTCCGCCCGCATCGCCCGCTTGATTGGCGCAACGGCGTAAACCAAATCAAGTGTAATGTCGAGGACATCATATTCCTGGCGTTCGGTCTTCTGCTGGATCTCACGCAGTTTCTCCTCGGTAAAGCCCAAAACAGCCAGTTCCTCCAAGAGATTGCTCCGTTCCTCCATCTCCTGCCATTTGCTGCGAAGTCCGTTCTCGTCCTTGGTGAAACGACGGATTGCATTGGCGAAGCGGACAAGGAACTCCTTCACATCCAGCATCTCATTGTCGAGGATGACCTTGTCCTCCCAAGTCGCGAAAATCTGCCGTCCGTCCCAAAGGTCAATTGTCACGGACTTCTTCGGCGGCTTCGGACAGACACACGGATTGCACCCGCAGACCTTGCAGATCCGCGGCGGTCGCGGCGGTTTGGGCGGCATCTTCTCGCATACGCACGGCGCTCGTCCGCACTTCGGACAGATCGTCGGACCGTCCCAGCCGTCATCCTGAAACCGATCGCTCGCATCCGTGAAATCATAGATGACGAAATACGGCTTGCCCTCGTATAGCCGAGTGCCGCGTCCGATGATCTGCTTGAACTCCACCAAGCTCTTCACCTCGCGCATAAGCACGATCGAGCGGACATTGCAGGCGTCCACCCCCGTCGTCAGCTTCTGGCTCGTCGTGAGAATCGTCGGCACCGGCAGGTCGGAATTGCGGAACTCGCGGAGATATTGATCTCCCGTCGCACCGTCATCCGCCGTCACACGCTCGCAGTAATGCGGATAGTCAATGCCGTGCTTCTTCGCCTCCTCGCGAATCGCCTGCGCGATGATCGCCGCGTGTTCCTGCGTCGCGCAGAACACCAGCGCCTTCTGGTCGAACGGCATCACCTTGAACAGCTCATCGACCATGTGGCGGTCACGCTTCGGAATCACGAAATGCTCACGCTGGATCTTGTCCGGCGAATAGGTGACATTCTCGTCCACCTTTTCCGGGTCGGATATCTTATCCCCCTCGACCTTCTTGTAGTCCTTGATCGTCGACTCACACTTCTTCACGCGGTAGGGCGTGAGGAATCCGTCCTCAATGCCCTGCCGGAGCGAATAGGTGTAGACGGGCTTGCCGAAATACTTGTAGGTGTCGCGGTTGGTGTCGCATTTCGGCGTGGCCGTCAGCCCCACGTGCGAGGCACTTGCGAAATACTCCAGCACCGCATGCCATTCGCTCTCGTCGTTCGCCCCGCCGCGATGACACTCGTCGATGATGACGAGGTCGAAGAAATCCCGCGGGAACTTCTCGAACTTCACCTTTGGTTTCTCAACCTCGCCCTCGGACGCATTCTCGCACTCGCCTTCCTTGCCCAGCAGCGTCTGGTAGAGCGTGAAATAGACGATGCGATCGAGCGGCGGATTGTCCACCGCCGCCTTGAGCCGATAGCAATCTCCCTCGGCGAACGCAAAGCTGTCGAGCGCCTGATCCGCGAGGATGTTGCGGTCGGACAGGAAGAGGATGCGCGGCTTGCGCAGTCCCATCCCAGCCCGCGTCCATTTCGCCGCGACGAGCTTATGGCAGAGTTGATAGGCGATGAACGTCTTGCCCGTTCCCGTCGCAAGCGTGACCAGCGCATTCTTCTTGCCCGAGCCAAGTGCCTTGATGACACCCTCGACCGCCCGTTCCTGATAATAGCGAATGCCGCGGTTGCCCGCGAACGACCACGGGATTTCGCGGCAGATCTTTTCCAGCAGCGAAGCCGTCTCCTTGTCCAGCACCGACATCAGCTCGGACGGCGTCGGGAAGCCGTCCAGCTCGACCGTCGAAGTGGTGCCGAGCGTGAGGTCCATGCAGAAGACCTGTGAGCCGTTCGTCGCATAGGCGAAACGCACCCCGAGCGCCGCGGCATACTTCCGCGCCTGTGCCTCACCCGCGCGATAGTTCTTGTCCGACGCCTTCGCCTCCACGACCGCGATCCGCCGGTTACCGTACATCAGCACATAGTCGGCGAATTCGGGATTGTGGCTCTGCCCGTCCTCCTGGCTGACAGGTCCCGGCGCAATCGTCTGCTCGACCGTCACCTTCGCCGGCAACGCCTCCCACCCCGCCGCCTTCAGCGCCGGATCAATCAAGTCATGCCTCACTTGCGCTTCGTTCATACAAGCACCTCTTTTTCTTCATAACGCCCAGAATATCCCGCTCTCAAAAAGAAACCCCATAACACTTAATACACGTGCTACTTCTGGATGTTTTCACCGCTTTGCAACTTCCTACAACTTCTTACAACTTCCTACAACTTCTTACAACTTGGCACACCGCTTTTTGCAGGAAGGGCTACCTTTACGACAAGCCTCCCGCCCTTTGTTTGTCAAAGACCAATACGCCCCGGATGTGCTACCATCACTCACAATCCACCCGAGTCGTTTCTTAAGTTTCAAAGAAAGGAGGTTGCCGATCTTCGTCAACTTTTGTTTTTCATCCATCATCCCCGACATATGACGCAAAAGCAATCCATTAATTTGCTTCCTCGTCACCCTGCCCTTGGCGCAAATAAATTCCAACACTCGTTGCATGTAAAATGCATCGTCGTAGGCCTTGGCTTCAAGATAGTCCTCAACGCGATTAGTCCTCTCCGCTATTTTCCCTGCTGGATAAATGCGAGGATAGCGTCCTTCCACAAGCCCCTCCCGTCTCAATTGCTGTGCCAACTCTCGATCTACAACCCCACCCTTTTGAATCTTGTCCAATGCAACCGCACGATCAAGCGGGATATTGGTCTTCTTCAAAAGGATCCGTGCATAGCGTTCATCAAAGATCTTGCCAAACACCGTCACCTTGACTTCATCATCAGACAAATCATAGTCTGGCATCGGCATCGAGTTTTTCTTTTGCGTCATGTACATGCGCCGAATGCCGGAGCCGAGTGTATCAACCATCTTCAATTCCACCATTGCATCCACTAGCTGCTGATTGGGGTAATCTCGTGGTCTTGAATTGCCGTAAATCACCTTCTCGACTGATCCGGGGCGAAACTCCCCGGCATTGGCGAACACAACGCGATCAGGGAACTCGGAGACGACCACGTCGCTACGCCGCGCATAATCCTGATGGGCAATACAATTGTGCAGGGATTCGCGAAGCACCCATGCGTCATACTGGGCGATGTCAACCGGGATGAACGAATCGTCCGGCATGACTCGCAGGGTAATGCTGCGAATCTTGGCCAACGCATCACGCGCCGCAAAGATAAACGGCAACCCAAAATGCTTGAAGTCGAGCGTGTTGCCATCTTTGTCCATCAAGTGCCAGGTAATGCGTGCGAATGCCGGGGCGACGAGGTGGGTCTTCTCCGCCTTGCCCAGCAGTAAAACACCAGCACGCGTCAACTTTCCGTCAATCGCCATCTTGGCCTTGTTGAGGAAGGTCTCTATATCCCAGGACTTAGATTCCTCCGCGCACGGTTCTCCCTTGTGCCTATCGGCAAAAAGTTCACGCGCATAGGCAATGGCCGCCGGATCCAAATCCTCAATTCCCGCTCCGTGGACAATATCCGCCGACCAGTCATGTCCCAATGTACGATAAATCGAAGCTGCAATTTTAGGCTCCTTGGACAACTCTGTCAGCGCTGAGCCAATGCGCACATAGCCCACACCACGAAATGTGACAGGCTGCCGATAGGCCGCCTCTATTTCGAGAATCACGCCCTTCCGTCCACCATACTCAAACGGGTAAAACTCGAATTCAAGTTGCGGTTTGAGCACCAACTTAAGCCATAGTCGCAGGGGCTGATTCTTCTCCGCCTTGACGACATCTGGATCAAAATCCGAGGTCTCGACTTCGTGCGTTTCGTCATTGACTCCCCAAACAAGGTAACCGTGTATATTCCCTGCATAGGCGGCAACATTCGATAGCGCCGAAATATATTTGGCGATTTGTACCGGATCCTTCATGCCTGTCTTGAATTCAAGCCACGAAGGTTCCGCATCAAACGCACGAAATTCATCCACCATCGCACAAAGTTCTGCATTCGAATATTTCATTACAGCCTCTCCTTCTCCTTCGCCTTCGTCATTCAAACGCCTCCTTCAAAATCGCCTTGCGCATTGTCTCGCAAACGGCCACGCCCTCCCGCGCCTTCGCCTCCAGTTTCTCGGCGCGGGCCTTGGCGGCAGAGAGGCGAGCAACAACCTGCCGCTGGACGGGCAAGGAAGGCAAGGGTATCTCAACTGATTCTATATCACCATTATATATTCTCGGGATTGTTGCTCCATCCGAAACCTTCCACGGCATTGACCAATAGAAGCAATGAAGATACTCATTCGTGACCTTTGACCCATCGTGTTCCAGCCAGACAATGTTTGAATCCTGAAAATACGATGGCTTACCATCAAACACAATTGTCCGTCCAATCGTTCCCGCCGCGGAAATCAACACGTCGCCTTTTCTGGGATATGAAAACTTCTTTACAAACTCACCGAAAAGTTCATTGGAAATATAGGCATTGGGCTCTTTACCAAACGTTCCGATCTTGAAAAATGGGATGTCTCCACTATCACTCGTCTGGGCCTTCAAAACACGCTTACACATTGCAACACGCCCAATCTCGCCCAATCTCCGCGTCTCTGCGCCTCCGCGTGAGATTTCTTCAAACACCTCTTTCAATTCGGCATTGAATTCGGCCTTGGCGGTTTCGGCAAGGGCTTCGAAACCCTTCTTCATCTTCTCCACCGCGCCAAGTTCCCGCTCCAATCGCGCCACAATCTCGCGCTGAACAGGGAGCGGAGGAAGAGGGAAACAAAACTCCTTCATCCAATCCCGAT